>NZ_JBQEPG010000005.1:0-7942 GCF_052045635.1 Pseudomonas sp. 22189 | reverse complement strand
AGCCTGCGGCAGCTCCTACAGGGAGAGCGGGATCTGTGTGGGTTATTCGGAAGCAGGCAAGCCCACAAGGCTGTGATCACAGCTGAAATACTGTTCACCCCGGCGCGCCAGCTCGGCTTGCAGACGTCGGCAGCGCTCCAGATCCTGCTGGGTCATGCGGTCAATGCTCAGATTGCCAGTGGCCTGCTGTTGTTTGCCGTCACCCAGGCGAATGGTCACGAACGGCTGTTCGGGCTGGATCTGAAACAAGCTTTTCTCTTCGACCGGTTCGATTGCTTCGGTCTTCGCCGGCTTCGGCAGTTGATCGCTGCTGATGCCGTAACGGCTCAGAATCGAGGTTGGCGGCAGATCGGCCCAGGCATTGGCCGATAACAGCGCCAGTCCGACAAGTCCGACATACCCCTTGACCCTTCTCACGTGTGCATCTCCTGTACTCAATGGCGGCTGGCTATAGAACGTGTGGGCACGTGCTGGCTTTAGGCCGCTTTTGCTGTTTGCACAGCTTTTGAGTCAGGGTGTGGCTATCGAGTCACTTTCAATACCGATCTGAATCCTTCGCGAGCAGGCTCGCTCCCACACTGGACCTGTGTCGATCACATAGTCCCATGTGGGAGCGAGCCTGCTCGCGAAGGGGCACTGCCGGCGCCCTATCAACCTCAGGCGATCACAATTCCATCGGCACTGAGGCTATTCAGCGCCACTCCAACCAGCGTCACCGAATCCCCGCCAAACTTCAGCACCGTGTCCTGCCCCACCGCCGTCGCATGTGCGCGGAAGTCATCATTGGGTAGCACACCCTGCACGCCAAGGAACACCAGTTTGTCGTTGGCCGTAAAACCCACCACCCGATCCTGACCGAACGCGCCGTTGAACAGGAACGTATCCGCCCCGCCCCCGGACTCCATCAGGTCATTGCCGGCGCCACCGACAAACACGTCGTTACCCGTGCCACCAATCAAGTGGTCGTTGCCGTCCAGGCCGAACAGCCAGTCACCACCGGCATGCGCCTTGAGCGTATCGGCGCCACTGGTGCCTTTGACGCTGGACTCATACTGCGTGACGTTGTTGCCGACCTTCAAACCGCTGGCCGTGACGCTGTGGGTCACGTCGTCCTTGAACAGGCCCCAGAGGAAGCCTGGCTCCTTGGTGACGATGCTGCCGATGTCGCGGGTGATGCTGATCCCGCCGTTGGCGTCGCGGATGTACAGGTTGCCGGCACCGTCGTTGGCGAAGTCGAAAGTGTTCACCGATTTCTGCAACTCGAGGGTGTTGTTGCCGGCGCCACCAAGAATCACGTTGTAGCCGCCAGCATCACGGAACGTGTCGTTGCCGGCGCGCCCTTCGAGGTAGTCATTGCCGCTGCCGCCCTGGATCAGGTCGTTGCTGTCGCTGCCGATAATGAACGTGCTGCCCTTGTGGGTTTCGGCGTTGCGGTTCAGATCCTGTACCCAAGTGTTGGCCCGCGCCGGGTCCGACAGGTTGGCGACGATGATCGTCGAGTCCTTGCTGGTCAGGTCATAAAACTTCGACTCGATGATCCGGTTCATGCCGTCGCCGTAAGCGGTCGGCAGGTGCGAGATCCAGGTCGGAATATTAAGAATCGAGAACGGCAGCAGATTCCACGCGGTCGAGGCGTAGTGATCGTTGAAGCTGACGATGTTGTCGGTGGCCGATTCCTTGGGCGCGTCGTGCACGCCGACCGAGGCGCCGGTGAAGGTCGAGCCGTCGAGAGCGCGGAACACCGGATCGTTTTCGTAACCGACGTTGAGCACCTTGTCGGTGCTGCTTTGGGTCGGCGAGGCGTAGGCGATGTAGTTGGAATCGGCGAAGAATCCGCCCCACTTGCCGCCACTCAAGTCAGCCATGCTGTTGACCGCCAGCCCGCCGAGGCTGTGGCCGCTGACCAGCACGTCCTTGCCGCTGAGGCCATTGGCCTTGGCGAACGCCACCACGTCATTCAGTAGATTGCCGAACGCTTCGCCGACGTAATTCTTGGCGTAGTCCTTCGGGCCGAAAGCTGCCAGCAGGTCGTTGATCACGTCGCCGATGGAGTCGAGGATCAGGTTTTCCCGCGGGCCGCTGGTGCCGCGAAAAGCGATGCCGATTTCCGTGAGATGCCCCTGAGCGTCGTACTTGCCCAGAATTTCCACCTGAGCGGTGGTGTAACCGGCCTTCTCGCCGAAGAAGGTTCCGCGGGCGTCGGTCTTGCCGTCGTAGCCCAGTTGCGAGGCGGTGATCGGTGTCCAGCCAGCCTTTTTCACCGCGTCGAGGGCGAGTTTTTCCGAGTCGGGGTTCCACGGAATGCCGGGGATCACCCCTTGCGAATCGGTGCCACCGAGCAGCGCGGTCACCAACGTGGCGGGCAGGCCGAGGCCGAAACCGTTGTGCTGATAACCGGCGGCAAAGCCGTTATCGAGGTTGTGATAGGAATACAGCGTGATCGCCATGGCATCGCTGAACAATGCCTTGGAATCCGCTGTGCCGAAGTTCTTGTAGTCATACACACCCATTGCTATTGCCTCTCTTTTGTTGGAATTGTCAGAGATAGCTCACAGCCAGGGCGCCCCTCACGGGCACGCCCCGGAGCATTTCAGTACTACTTGCATAAAGGTTTCGATCTTTTGATCTTGAAAATCAAAAACAAAAGATCGCAGCCTGCGACAGCTCCTACATCCATAAATCCGTGTAGGAGCTGTCGAGTGAAACGAGGCTGCGATCTTTTGATCTTGAAAATCAAAATCAAAGATCGCAGCCTGCGGCAGCTCCTACATCCATAAATCCGTGTAGGAGCTGTCGAGTGAAACGAGGCTGCGATCTTTTGATCTTGAAATTCAAAATCAAAGATCGCAGCCTGCGGCAGCTCCTACAGAGGCTGGTTAATCAGGCGAAAACGAACGCCGAGTCCGACAGGTTAGCCACTCCCACCCCGATCAGGGTCACGGCATACTCGCCAATCTTCAGCACCGTATCAGCGCCGGACTGGGCAACATGCTGCTTGTAGTCATAGCCCTGCCCCGCGCCTTCGACGCCCATGAACACCAGTTTGTCGCTGCCCTGGTAGCCATTGATCGCGTCGAAACCGAACGCGCCGCTGAACAGGAAGGTGTTGTTGCCGCCCACCGCCGTCATTACGTCATTGCCGGCGCCGCCCACGAAGGTCACGTGGCCCTTGTCGCTGATCAGCTTGTCATCGCCCCCCAGACCGAACAGCCAGTCACCGTCGGCGCTGGCGTGCAGCGCATTGCCGTACGCATCGCCATTGAGCGAATGGGTGTACTGGGTCAGCTCGTTGCCATTGGTCAAACCCTTGGCCGTGACGCCCCAGGTGATGTCCTTGCTGCCCCACCACGACCCCGACTCCTTGCTCACCAGCGCACCGATGTCGCGGGTCATGCTGATGCCGCCGTAGGCGTCGCGCACATACAGCGTGCCGTCACCGTCGTTGGCGAAGCTGAAGTTCTGCAGCGGTTTCTGCAGCTCGAACGTGTTGTGGCCCTGACCACCGAGCAGAATGTTAAAGCCACCGTCATCGCGGAACCGGTCATCACCGCCCAGGCCTTCGAGAAAGTCGTTACCGGCCCCGCCCTTGAGCCAGTCGCCGCTCTGGGTGCCGATGATGAAGGTGCTGCCGGTGTGCGGCTCGCCGCTGCGCCCCAAGTCCTCGACCCAGATCTTGCCCCGGGAAGATTCCTCCAGGTTGGAGACGATGAGGGTCGAGTCCTTGTGTGTCAGGTTGTAGAACTTCGAATCGATGACCCGGTTCAAGCCATCGGCATACCCCAACGAGCCATGGGCCGACCAGCTCAATGGATTGACGATGCTGAACGGCACCAGGTTCTGCGCGGTGGAGGCGTAGTAGTCGTTGAAGTTGACGATGTTGTCGGTGGTCGACTCATGCGCCCCGTCGTGCTTGCCCAGCGACCCGCTGCTGAACGTGGTGCCGTCCAGTGCGCGGAACACCGGATCGTTTTCGTAACCGATGTTCAACACGTTGTTGCCGGTGCTGCTCTGGGTCGGCGAAGCGAACGCGATGTAGTTGGCGTCCTTGAAGAACCCGCCCCAGTTGCTGGCGCTCAACTCGGCCACGCTGTTGACCCCGAGGCCACCGAGGCTGTGACCGCTGAACAGCACGTCCTTGGCGGCAATGCCGTTGGCAAGCGCGAACGCGGCAACCGCCTTGAGCAGGTTGTCGAAGGCGTTTTTCGCGTAGTTGCTCGCGTAATCCGATGGGCCGATGGCGGCGAGCAAATTGTTCTTCATGTCGCCGAAGGTGTCGCTGTAACCCAGCCCGCCAGTGCCGCGAAAGGCCACGCCGATGCCGATCAGCTTGCCGCCGGCGTCGTACTTGCCGAGCACTTCAGCCTCGGCGCTGGTGAAGCCGTCCTTCTCGCCGAAGAACGTGCCCTGCGCGCCGACCTTGCCCTGATAGCCCAGCGCCGTGGCGCTGAGCGGTTTCCAGGCGGTCGCCGGCAAAGGCTGGCCGGTGGGCGTGTAGGCATACAGCGTCAGTGCGATGGCATCGCTGTACAACGCTTTGCCGTCGGCATTTTTATAATCGAACAATCCCATGTTGTGCTCTCTCTTCCTTCAAAACCGGCAGCCCGCAAGGGACTGCCGGCACGCGTTTAGAACTGCCAGTCGAGGGTCAGACCCACACCGTGGTCCTTCTCGTTGTTACCGATCAGTCCGTTGTAGTCCAGGTTGACCCGGACATCGCGATTGAGCGCCAGCCCGGCGCGTACGCCGACCACCGCCGCGTCACGATCCATCGACACACTCTGCACAGTGAAGGCGCTGTTGCCATTGGCGAAGGCCAGGTGGCTGTCAGCATCGACACTGCTCAGGTTGTGCTGCCAGCCGAGGGTCGCGCCCAGTTCCAGTTGATGCTTGTCCGACAGCGCGAAGCTGCGTTTGGCGCGTACGCCAAGGGTCGACAGCACCACGTCGCGGTTGTCTTCGCCGCTCTTGAGCGCCGCAGCATCACCCTTCTCGGTGAAGCTGTCGGTGTTCAAGTGCACGTACGACAGGTTGGCGAACGGCTCCAGATTCATCGGTTGCAGGCGCAGATCGTAAGCCGCTTCGGTGAACACCTGAGTGGTCGCGGCATCGTGCTTGGTTTTCTCTTTGCCATTGACGCCCGCGAACTGCAGATCACGCTTCACGTCCACGCGGTGCCAGCTGTAAGCGGCACCGGCGGTCAGACGCAGCGCATCGATCTGATGCCCCAGGTACGCGCCGAGGTGGTAGCTGTCGACCGAGGCCGACGAATGCGTGCCGCTGCCCATGTTCAACGAGCTGTCGCTATAACCGGTAACGAAACCCAGACGGGTATCTTCAGCAATCAAGCCGTCGACACCGGCCAGCAAGCCGCCGATGGAGCTGTTGGCGTCGGCGTTTTCGTGGCCGCCATCGCTTTTGCCCCACGAACCCAGCACCTTGACCCACGCGTTGCTGCGCTCGTCAGTCGGTGCGTTGGCATTGAACAGATCACGCTCACGCAGACGCTCGCCCACCGCTTCACGCAGGTAGCGGCTGTCGTTGATCAGCATCGTACCGATGGCCGGGTGAATTTCGCCGGACAGTTGCTGGAAGGCTTGTTGCGCCGAGGCCGCATTCGGCGACAGCAGCAGGGTTTCGAACAGCGCATTGCCCGCGCCCAGCCCCTCGGCAGCCGCACCGACCGCACGCTGGTTCGGCGTCAGGCCGACACTGGCGAACGACGCGCCGTTGCGCCCGACGTCGAGTTGCACGCCGTTTGCCGAGTACGCCAGGGTGCCGCCGAGGAACGCGTAGTTCGGCAGCACTTGCCCGAACTGGCCTTGGATGCCACCGGCCGCTTGCAGGATGTTGAACTGCGTGCCGAGCAGGCTCTTCACTTCAGTCGTGGTCAGCAAGGTCGGGCTGTTTTCCAGCGACAGACTGACCGTGGCGCCATCGATCAGCGCTTGGCCACCGGCAACGATCTTGTCGCTGCTGGTCGGCGAGACTTCCACCGCGTAGGTCGAACCGCGCTCGAAGGTCACGTCACCGGCGACATTCAGCGTGCCGATCGAGTTGCCCGGCGCCACGGTACCGCCGCTTTTCGCGGTCAGTGCGCCGATGCGGCCGTTACCGCCAAGGATGCCGCTGTCGTTGACCGTGACCGCCGACGCCAGCGAACCGTTGATCGCCAGGCGCCCCTGATTGACCAGGGTCGGGCCGCTGTAGCTGTTATTGCCGGTCAGCACCAGCGTGCCGATGCCCTGCTTGGTCAGGCCGCCGTGTCCGGAAATGTCGTTGCGCCAGGTGTCGAGGCCGCAGGTGATGTCGGTGCAGACGCGTTCGGTGGGTTTGCCCTTGTCGATGATCGCGCCAATGCCCGGCAGGTCCGCAACAAACTGCCCGGAACCGTAGGCACCCTGAATGCGGAATTCCTCCGGGATGTCCTGTTCGGTGACGAACATCGCCGGGCCATCAATGCCCTTGCGCAGGTTGATCATGCCCCAGCCGTACAAGGCGTCGATGCCCGGTGCGCCGAGGTCGGTGGCGGTGGTACGCAGCACCGTGGCGACCTGGTCACCCGTCATGTACGGGAAGCGCTCCATCAACACCGCCATCGAGCCGGCCACGTGCGGCGCCGCCATCGAGGTGCCGTTGTAGTTTTTGTAGCCGGTGGTCAGGTTGTCGGCATTGGTGCCTTCGATGATCGAGCTGAAGATCTTCGTGCCCGGCGCCGAAACGCAGAAGCTCGCGGTGTAACCGCAACGCGAAGAGAACGTACTCATGATGTACGGGTTGGCGCTGGCCAGATCCGGGTTCTTCTGCAACGCGGCGACGGTGATCCAGTTCGGCGCGATGTCCGGCACGAAGTAGCCGAGGCCGGCGATGGCGTCCGGATTGTTCAGGTTGTAATCGTTGCCGGCGGCAAAAATCGTCACGATGCCGCTGCGGGCGGCGGCAATCGCGCCGTCGTAGGCACCGCCAGGCTTGGTGCCGAGCAGTGTGCGGATTTCGTTGAATTGCACTTGCGCGTCGTTGACGGTGAAGTGCGGATACGCCGGGTCGCGGCCACCGAGGTCGAAACGGTCAGTGATGCCGATGCCCCAACTGTTGTTGATGATCCGCGCGCCGCTGGCGATCAGCGCATCCCAGCCGGCCTTGTACACCGCGCCGTCGTTGCCACGGACAATGCCGTCTTCCGGGCCCGGGTCGCCGTTGTCGGCGCTGATGATCTGCGCACCGAACGCCACGCCGTGCATCGGCCCGCCGTCACGGCTGCCGGCAGCGATGCCACCGACGTGGGTACCGTGGGCACCGAGCTTGCCGTCGGAGCCGACCGAAGGCGAACCGTCATAGCGGAACGCATCGCCGGCTTTGACCGGGATGTACGGGTCGGTGTATTCGCGGATCCCGCTGGTGACCAGGGTCACGACTTTGTTGGGGCCGGAGAACTCCGGGTGCGCGGCATACACCGGCTGGTCAAAGATTCCCAGTTTGACGCCTTTACCGGTGTAGCCGGCAGCGTAAGCGGAATCCGCCCCGATGGCGCCCAGGCCCCATTCCGCCTGGAACTCGGCGCTGCGCCAACTGGCGGGATCACCGCTGCGGCCGTTTTCCACATAAGGCGCCGCGTGCGCGGTGCCCCAAGTGGTCAACGCACAGAGTACGGCGCAGTTGAGGGTTTTCATGGCGAAGCGACCGCCCGTTTGCGCGGGGGTATTGTTGTTATTCATCCAGCGACCTTCCTTAGTGTTGTTGCGAAAAATCCGTGTACCTGGCCCACACCCGGGCCTGGGAAATAACGCTTGTGGCGAGGGGATTTATCCCCGATCGACTGCGCAGCAGTCGCACACCCGGATGACTATCGGGGATGAATCCCCTCACCACAGGTGTGTGCTCACATCCCCCCTGTAGGAGCTGCCGCAGGCTGCGATCTTTTGATCTTGTTGTTAAAAAATCAAAG
>NZ_JBQEPG010000004.1:0-322269 GCF_052045635.1 Pseudomonas sp. 22189 | reverse complement strand
GTAGTTGAATTCGACAAGATCGACAGCGCTCCAGAAGAAAAAGCTCGCGGTATCACCATCAACACCGCGCACGTTGAGTACAACTCGAACATTCGTCACTACGCTCACGTTGACTGCCCAGGTCACGCTGACTATGTGAAGAACATGATCACCGGTGCTGCTCAAATGGACGGCGCTATCCTGGTTTGCTCGGCCGCTGATGGTCCGATGCCACAAACCCGTGAGCACATCCTGCTGTCCCGTCAGGTAGGCGTTCCGTACATCGTGGTTTTCCTGAACAAGGCTGACCTGGTAGACGACGCTGAGCTGCTGGAACTGGTTGAGATGGAAGTTCGCGACCTGCTGTCCACCTACGACTTCCCGGGCGATGACACTCCAATCATCATCGGTTCGGCTCGTATGGCGCTGGAAGGCAAAGACGACAACGAGATGGGCACCACTGCCGTCAAGAAGCTGGTTGAAACTCTGGACAGCTACATCCCAGAACCAGTTCGTATGATCGACAAGCCATTCCTGATGCCAATCGAAGACGTGTTCTCGATCTCGGGTCGCGGTACTGTTGTGACTGGTCGTATCGAGCGCGGTATCGTTCGCGTTCAAGATGCACTGGAAATCGTTGGTCTGCGTGACACCACCACCACCACCTGCACCGGTGTTGAGATGTTCCGCAAGCTGCTCGACGAAGGTCGTGCTGGTGAGAACTGCGGCGTTCTGCTGCGTGGTACCAAGCGTGACGACGTTGAGCGTGGTCAGGTTCTGGTCAAGCCAGGTTCGGTTAAGCCGCACACCAAGTTCACTGCAGAAGTTTACGTTCTGAGCAAGGAAGAAGGCGGTCGTCACACTCCGTTCTTCAAAGGCTACCGTCCACAGTTCTACTTCCGTACTACTGACGTGACTGGTAACTGCGAGCTGCCAGAAGGCGTTGAAATGGTAATGCCAGGTGACAACATTCAGATGACTGTTACCCTGATCAAAACCATCGCGATGGAAGACGGTCTGCGTTTCGCTATCCGTGAAGGCGGTCGTACCGTCGGCGCTGGCGTCGTAGCTAAAATCATCGAGTAATTCTCTTTTATAGAGTCTGCTTGATGAATTGAAAAAGCCCCCGCTCAGCGGGGGCTTTTTTATTGGGTTGACACCTATCTGGGGCGTCTATAGAATTGCGCCTCCTTTTAACGGGCGTATTGCGCCCGGTGGGAATAGCAGCCGGAGTCTGAAATCCAATGCAAAATCAGCAAATCCGTATCAGGTTGAAGGCTTTCGACCATCGCCTGATCGACCAATCAACCCAGGAAATCGTGGAAACCGCGAAACGTACTGGTGCTCAAGTGCGTGGTCCAATTCCACTGCCTACCCGTAAAGAGCGGTTCACCGTTCTGGTTTCCCCGCACGTCAACAAAGACGCGCGTGACCAGTACGAAATCCGCACTCATAAGCGCGTTCTGGACATCGTCCAGCCAACGGATAAAACCGTTGATGCACTTATGAAGCTTGATCTTGCGGCCGGTGTGGAAGTGCAGATCAGCCTCGGCTAAGACTCGGTCTTGGTCGTGTAACGCTCTGAAATGGGCGGCCATAGCGGGTGAAAGCCCCGTACACTCATGAGGTTTACAACATGACTATTGGTGTAGTCGGTCGTAAATGCGGTATGACCCGTATTTTCACCGAAGAAGGTGTCTCCATTCCGGTCACGGTCATTGAGATCGAGCCGAATCGCGTCACCCAGTTCAAAACTGAAGAGACCGATGGCTATCGTGCAGTGCAAGTCACTGTCGGCGAGCGTCGCGCTTCGCGTGTAACAGCAGCTCAGGCTGGCCACTTCGCTAAAGCGAACGTTGCCGCTGGTCGCACCACCATGGAATTCCGCCTTGAAGAAGGCGAGTACCAGGCTGGCGATCTGATCAACGCTGAAATCTTCGCCGCTGGTCAACTGGTTGATGTAACCGGTCAGTCCAAGGGTAAAGGCTTCCAGGGTACGATCAAGCGTTGGAATTTCCGCGGGCAAGATAACACCCACGGTAACTCCGTATCCCACCGCGTCCCAGGCTCTATCGGCCAGTGCCAGACTCCTGGTCGTGTATTCAAGGGCAAAAAAATGTCCGGTCATATGGGCGCTGAGCGCGTGACCGTGCAGTCCCTGGAAGTAGTGCGCGTGGACGCTGAACGCAATCTGTTGTTGGTCAAGGGCGCTGTTCCTGGCGCTACTGGCGGCAACCTGGTTGTACGTCCAGCAGCCAAGGCTCGCGGTTAAGGGGAAGCTGACATGCAATTAAATGTAAATGACGCTCAAGCGATCGAAGTTTCCGAACTGACATTTGGCGGCGAATTCAACGAGACGCTGGTTCACCAAGCAGTCGTGGCCTACATGGCCGGCGGCCGTCAAGGTAGCAAGCAGCAGAAGACCCGTTCCGACGTTCGTGGTGGCGGCAAGCGCCCATGGCGTCAGAAAGGTACTGGCCGTGCTCGTGCCGGTACTATCCGTAGCCCAATCTGGCGTGGCGGCGGTACCACTTTCGCAGCTCGTCCACAAGATCACTCCCAGAAGCTGAACAAGAAGATGTATCGCGCAGCAATGCGTTCCATCCTTGCTGAGCTGGTGCGTACTGATCGTCTGGTCGTGGTTCAGGATTTCGCTGTTGAAACTCCGAAAACCAAAGATCTGCTGGGCAAACTGAACAACATGAGCCTGACCGACGTTCTGATCGTGTCGGACGCTGTTGATCAGAACCTGTACCTGGCTGCTCGTAACCTGCCACACGTAGATGTACGTGACGTGCAAGGTTCCGATCCAGTTAGTCTGATCGCATACGACAAGGTGTTGATCACCGTGTCGGCCGTGAAGAAATTCGAGGAGCTGCTGGGATGAACCAGGAACGCGTATTTAAAGTTCTGCTTGGCCCGCACGTTTCCGAGAAGGCTACGGTTCTGGCAGACAAGAAAGGCCAGTTCGTTTTCAAGGTTGCTACTGATGCAACCAAGCTGGAAATCAAGAAGGCCGTCGAAAGCCTGTTCAGCGTGAAAGTAGAGCGCGTCACTACCCTGAACGTTCTGGGTAAGAGCAAGCGCACTGCTCGCGGTCTGGGCAAGCGTAATGACTGGAAGAAGGCAGTTATCTCCCTTCAGCCAGGCCAAGATCTCGATTTCAGCAGCAGTGCTGAGTAAGGAAGGGGTGCATCATGGCAATCGTTAAATGCAAACCGACTTCCCCTGGCCGCCGTTTTGTGGTCAAGGTGGTCAACCAGGAGCTGCATAAAGGCGCTCCTCACGCACCGCTGCTCGAGAAAAAATCGAAGACTGGTGGTCGTAACAACAATGGCCGTATTACCACTCGTCACATCGGTGGTGGTCATAAGCAGCATTACCGTATGGTCGATTTCCGTCGCAACGACAAAGATGGCATCGTCGCCACTGTCGAGCGTATCGAATACGATCCAAACCGTACCGCTCACATCGCACTGCTCTGCTACGCAGACGGCGAGCGTCGCTACATTATCGCCCCTAAAGGCGTGAGTGCTGGCGACCAGCTGATCGCAGGCGCTCTGGCTCCAATCAAGCCAGGCAATGCTCTGCAACTGCGCAACATTCCAGTCGGTTCTACCGTACACGGCATCGAACTGAAGCCAGGTAAAGGCGCACAGATCGCTCGTTCCGCTGGTGCTTCGGCTCAGCTGATCGCTCGTGAAGGCGTGTACGTTACCCTGCGTCTGCGTTCCGGTGAAATGCGTAAAGTCCTGGCTGAATGCCGTGCGACCCTGGGCGAAGTCTCGAACTCCGAGCACAGCCTGCGTTCGCTGGGTAAAGCTGGTGCCAAGCGCTGGCGTGGCGTTCGCCCAACCGTTCGTGGTGTTGCCATGAACCCGGTTGACCACCCACATGGTGGTGGTGAAGGTCGTACCTCTGGTGGTCGTCATCCGGTATCGCCATGGGGCTTCCCGACTAAGGGCGCGAAGACTCGTGGTAATAAGCGTACCGACAAAATGATCGTCCGTCGTCGCAAGTAAATAGAGGGATACGACAGTGCCACGTTCTCTGAAAAAAGGTCCTTTTATTGATCTTCACCTACTGAAGAAGATCGAAGTGGCGGCGGAAAAGAACGATCGCAAACCAATTAAGACTTGGTCGCGTCGTTCGATGATCCTGCCACAAATGGTCGGTCTGACCATTGCTGTACACAACGGCCGTCAGCACGTCCCAGTTCTCGTGAACGAAGACATGGTTGGCCATAAACTGGGCGAGTTCGCCGGTACCCGCACTTATCGTGGGCACGTGGCTGACAAGAAAGCCAAGCGTTAAGGGGTAAGGAAATGGAAGTAGCCGCTAAGTTGTCGGGCGCTCGAATCTCCGCCCAGAAAGCCCGCTTGGTCGCCGACCAGATCCGCGGGAAGAAGGTGGGCGAAGCGCTCAACCTGTTGGCTTTCAGCAGTAAGAAAGCCGCCGAGATCATGAAAAAAGTGCTGGAGTCGGCCGTAGCCAACGCCGAGCATAACGAAGGCGCAGACGTTGATGACCTGAAGGTCAGCACCGTTTTCGTCAACGAAGGGCGTTCGCTGAAGCGCATCATGCCACGTGCCAAAGGCCGTGCTGATCGCATCGTCAAGCGGTCTTGCCATATCACTGTCAAGGTTGCTGACAAGTAACGGAGTCGAAGAGATGGGTCAGAAAGTACATCCCATTGGCATTCGCCTGGGAATCGTCAAGGAGCACACCTCCGTCTGGTACGCAGACGGTCGGACTTATGCGGACTACTTGTTCGCAGATCTGAAGGTGCGTGAGTATCTCCAAGACAAACTAAAAAGCGCGTCCGTAAGCCGTATCGATATCCATCGTCCGGCTCAAACTGCACGCATCACCATCCACACCGCTCGTCCAGGTATCGTTATCGGGAAGAAGGGTGAAGATGTTGAGAAACTGCGTCAGGACCTGACCAAGCAAATGGGTGTGCCTGTGCACATCAATATCGAAGAGATCCGCAAGCCGGAGCTCGACGGTATGCTGGTTGCGCAGAGCGTAGCTCAGCAGCTGGAGCGTCGTGTAATGTTCCGTCGTGCTATGAAGCGCGCAGTACAGAACGCCATGCGCATTGGTGCCAAAGGCATCAAAATCCAAGTGAGCGGTCGTCTCGGCGGTGCTGAAATCGCACGTACTGAATGGTATCGCGAAGGTCGTGTGCCACTGCACACCCTGCGTGCCGACATCGACTATGCCAACTACGAAGCTCACACCACTTACGGTGTGATCGGTGTAAAGGTTTGGATCTTCAAAGGCGAAGTAATTGGTGGTCGCCAAGAAGAGCTGAAGCCACAAGCACCAGCGCCTCGTAAAAAAGCTGCTAAGTAAGGGGTACGCCAAATGTTGCAACCTAAGCGTACGAAGTTCCGCAAGCAGATGACCGGCCACAACCGTGGTCTGGCACTGCGCGGTAGCAAAGTCAGCTTCGGCGAGTTCGCGCTGAAGTCTGTTGCTCGTGGTCGTCTCACCGCTCGTCAGATCGAGTCAGCGCGTCGTGCTCTGACCCGTCACGTAAAACGTGGCGGCAAGATCTGGATCCGTGTATTCCCGGACAAGCCGATCTCCAAAAAGCCTCTCGAGGTTCGTATGGGTAAAGGTAAGGGTAACGTGGAATACTGGGTTGCCCAGATTCAGCCAGGCAAAGTCCTGTATGAAATCGAGGGTGTTTCTGAAGAGCTGGCGCGTGAGGCTTTCGCCCTGGCTGCTGCAAAGCTGCCGCTCGCCACCTCCTTTGTTAAACGGACGGTGATGTGATGAAAGCGAATGAACTTCGTGAAAAATCCGCACAGCAGCTGAACGAGCAACTGCTCGGCTTGCTGCGCGACCAGTTCAATCTGCGCATGCAGAAAGCAACTGGCCAGTTGGGGCAGTCTCATCTGCTCTCGCAAGTTAAGCGTGACATCGCTCGCGTGAAGACTGTGCTCAACCAGCAGGCAGGTAAGTGATCATGGCTGAAGCCGAAAAAACTGTCCGTACGCTGACTGGCCGTGTTGTCAGCGACAAGATGGACAAAACCATCACCGTTCTGATCGAGCGTCGCGTTAAGCACCCGATCTACGGTAAATACGTTAAGCGTTCGACTAAGCTGCACGCGCACGACGAAACCAATCAGTGCCACATCGGCGACAAAGTCACTATTCGTGAAACTCGTCCGATGGCCAAGACCAAGTCTTGGGCGCTGGTTGATGTTCTCGAACGCGCTGTGGAAGTCTAAGGGCTAGGGGTCGGAGAAATTATATGATTCAGACTCAATCCATGCTCGATGTGGCCGATAACAGCGGCGCTCGCCGTGTTATGTGCATCAAGGTGCTGGGTGGCTCCCATCGTCGTTACGCTGGTATCGGTGACATCATCAAAGTTACCGTGAAGGAAGCAATTCCTCGCGGTAAAGTGAAAAAAGGCCAAGTGATGACTGCTGTTGTAGTCCGCACTCGTCACGGCGTACGTCGTGCTGATGGCTCCATTATCCGCTTTGATGGCAACGCTGCTGTTCTTCTGAACAACAAGCAAGAGCCGATCGGCACCCGTATCTTTGGGCCAGTGACCCGTGAACTTCGTACTGAGAAGTTCATGAAGATCGTCTCGCTCGCCCCAGAAGTGCTGTAAGGAGATCCGACATGCAAAAGATTCGTCGTGACGACGAGATCATCGTGATCGCCGGCAAAGACAAAGGTAAGCGCGGTAAGGTGCTGAAGGTTCTTGCTGACAACCGTCTGGTTGTTGGTGGTCTGAACCTGGTCAAGCGTCATACCAAGCCTAACCCGATGTCGGGCGTACAGGGCGGTATCGTCGAGAAAGAAGCGCCACTGCACGCTTCCAACGTCGCCATCTTCAACGGCGAAACCAACAAGGCTGACCGCGTTGGTTTCAAAGTAGAAGACGGTAAGAAAATTCGTGTCTTCAAGTCGACCCAAAAAGCGGTTGATGCTTGAACACTGCTAGGTAGAAGACCATGGCACGACTAAAAGAGATTTACCGGAAGGAAATCGCTCCGAAACTTAAGGAAGAACTTAAGCTTTCGAACGTGATGGAAGTTCCGCGCGTTACCAAAATCACCCTGAACATGGGTCTGGGCGAAGCGATCGGCGACAAAAAAGTCATCGAGCACGCTGTTGCTGACCTGGAAAAGATCACCGGCCAAAAAGTCGTTGTGACCTACGCTCGTAAATCCATCGCTGGCTTTAAAGTCCGTGAAGGATGGCCGATCGGCGTCAAAGTGACTCTGCGCCGTGAGCGTATGTACGAGTTCCTGGATCGTCTGCTGTCGATCTCCCTGCCTCGGGTTCGCGACTTCCGCGGCCTGAATGCCAAGTCCTTCGATGGTCGTGGCAACTACAGCATGGGCGTGAAAGAGCAGATCATTTTCCCGGAAATCGACTACGACAAGATCGATGCTCTCCGCGGTCTGGACATTACCCTGACCACCACTGCCAAGAACGATGATGAAGGCCGCGCTTTGCTGCGTGCTTTCAAATTCCCGTTCCGCAACTGATTGGAGTAGGAAAATGGCCAAGAAGAGCATGAAAAACCGTGAGCTGAAGCGTCAGCTCACTGTTGCCAAGTACGCCGTCAAGCGTGCAGCGCTGAAAGCTATCATCGTTGATCTGAACGCAAGTCCAGAAGCGCGTTGGGAAGCGACCGTAGCTCTGCAGAAGCAACCACGTGACGCAAGCGCTTCGCGCATGCGTAACCGTTGCCGCCTGACTGGTCGTCCGCACGGCGTTTACCGCAAGTTCGGCCTGGGCCGTAACAAACTGCGTGAAGCGGCAATGCGCGGTGACGTTCCAGGTCTGGTTAAAGCCAGCTGGTAATCGCTGTCAAAGCCTTGATGGTCGGGGTCGCAAGAACCTGACCATCGGTGGCCTTGAATTTGAATCAAGCCCCTTTTGGGGCTTGATTCATTTCTGGGGTGTGTCTAGAATGACCGGCTCGCCTGAGCCCGTGTTTTTCGTGCCCGGAATTTCTCGGCGACAAGTAGTAGCCGCAAGGCTAATTTTTCTGTATTAGGAGCGTCTAGCCCATGAGTATGCAGGACCCGTTAGCGGACATGCTAACTCGAATCCGTAATGCCCAGATGGCTGAAAAGTCTGTCGTAAGCATGCCGTCTTCCACGTTGAAGGTGGCTGTAGCAAAAGTCCTGAAGGACGAAGGTTACATCGCGGATTTTCAGATCACCACCGACGCTAAGCCGTCGTTGTCCATCTCGCTGAAATACTTCGAAGGCCGTCCGGTCATCGAGGAAGTCAAGCGCGTTAGTCGTCCAGGCCTGCGTCAGTACAAGTCCGTTGAAGATCTGCCGAAAGTTCGTGGCGGTCTTGGCGTGTCTATCGTCTCCACCAACAAAGGTGTGATGACGGATCGTGCTGCGCGCGCTGCCGGTGTCGGCGGCGAAGTTCTTTGCACTGTGTTCTAAGGGGGGATAAGCATGTCTCGCGTCGCTAAGAACCCCGTTAAGCTGCCAGCCGGTGTCGAAGTCAAATTCGCAGGCCAACAGCTTTCGGTGAAGGGTGCCAAGGGTACTCTTGAACTGAACATCCATTCGTCCGTTGAGATCGTTGAAGAAGCTGGTGAGCTGCGTTTCGCTGCTCGCAATGGCGATCAACAGACTCGCGCAATGGCCGGTACCACGCGTGCGTTGGTAAACAACATGGTCCAAGGCGTAAGCCAAGGCTTCGAGCGCAAGCTCCAGCTGGTCGGTGTTGGTTACAAGGCGCAAGCAAAAGGTCAGGTGCTGAACCTGGCTCTTGGCTTCTCGCACCCAGTGGATTACGAACTGCCGCAAGGCATCACCGCTGAGACTCCTAGCCAGACCGATATCCTGATCAAGGGCATCGACAAGCAGCTGGTAGGTCAAGTGGCCGCTGAGATCCGCGACTTCCGTCCACCAGAGCCGTACAAAGGCAAAGGTGTGCGCTACGCGGACGAAGTCGTCCGTCGTAAAGAAGCCAAGAAGAAGTAGGGCATAGCAAATGACCGACAAAAAAGTTACTCGACTGCGTCGCGCTCGCAAAGCACGCCTGAAAATGCACGAACTCGAAGTCGTGCGTCTCTGCGTGTTCCGCTCGTCGCAGCACATCTACGCCCAGGTCATCTCGGCCGACGGCAACAAAGTCCTGGCAAGTGCCTCGACTTTGGATAAAGAACTGCGTGATGGCGCCACTGGCAACATCGACGCGGCCACAAAGGTTGGCCAGCTGGTCGCTACGCGTGCTAAGGCCGCTGGCGTCTCGCAAGTGGCTTTCGACCGCTCTGGCTTCAAGTACCATGGCCGCGTTAAAGCGCTGGCTGATGCTGCTCGTGAAGCTGGGCTGGAGTTCTAAGTTATGTCAAATAACGACCAAAAGCGCGACGAAGGCTACATCGAGAAGCTGGTTCAAGTTAACCGCGTAGCCAAAACCGTTAAAGGCGGCCGTATCTTCACTTTCACCGCGTTGACCGTGGTTGGTGATGGTAAAGGGCGTGTTGGCTTCGGCCGTGGCAAGTCGCGTGAAGTGCCTGCTGCGATCCAGAAGGCAATGGAAGCTGCTCGCCGCAACATGATTCAAGTTGACCTGAACGGCACCACCCTGCAGTACGCAATGAAGTCCGCTCACGGCGCTTCGAAGGTGTACATGCAGCCTGCTTCTGAAGGTACCGGTATCATCGCTGGCGGCGCTATGCGTGCTGTCCTCGAAGTTGCTGGCGTTCAGAACGTTCTGGCCAAGTGCTACGGCTCGACTAACCCGGTAAACGTGGTTCACGCCACTTTCAAGGGTCTGAAGGCTATGCAATCTCCTGAGTCCATTGCTGCCAAGCGTGGCCTGACTGTCAAGGAGATCTTCTGATCATGGCTACCGTTAAAGTTACGCTGATCAAAAGCATGACCGGCCGCATCCCTAACCACAAACTGTGCGTTAAGGGTCTGGGTCTGCGTCGCATCGGTCACACTGTAGAAGTCCAGGATACTCCCGAGAATCGCGGGATGATCAACAAGGCTTACTACATGCTGCGTGTCGAGGGTTAATCGATGAAACTCAATGATCTGAGTCCAGCGCCGGGTTCCCGTCGCGAAAAGCATCGTCCGGGCCGTGGTATCGGTAGCGGTTTGGGTAAGACTGGTGGCCGTGGCCACAAAGGTCAAACCTCCCGCTCCGGTGGCACTATTGCTCCAGGCTTTGAAGGCGGTCAACAGCCGCTGCATCGTCGCCTGCCGAAGTTCGGTTTCGTTTCCCTGAAAGCCATGGACCGCGCAGAAGTGCGTCTGTCCGAGCTGGCCAAAGTGGAAGGCGACATCGTCACCGTGCAGTCCCTGAAAGATGCCAACGTGATCAACGTCAACGTACAGCGTGTGAAAATCATGCTGTCCGGTGAAGTGACTCGCGCTGTCACTATCGGCAAGGGAATCGGCGCCACCAAAGGTGCGCGTGCGGCTATCGAAGCAGCTGGCGGCAAGTTCGAGGAATAAATGGCTAAGCAAGGTGCTCTCTCTGCGCTCGGCAAAGGCGGTATGTCTGAACTCTGGGCTCGTCTGCGTTTTCTGTTCCTGGCGATTATCGTCTACCGAATAGGCGCACACATCCCGGTTCCAGGTATCAACCCGGACCGACTCGCAGACCTGTTTCGACAGAATGAGGGGACCATTCTTAGCTTGTTCAACATGTTCTCCGGCGGCGCGCTGGAACGGATGAGCATCTTTGCACTGGGGATCATGCCGTACATTTCGGCATCGATCATCATGCAACTGATGACCGCCGTCAGCCCGCAGCTGGAGCAGTTGAAGAAGGAAGGTGAAGCTGGCCGTCGCAAGATCAGCCAGTACACCCGCTACGGCACCGTCGTTCTCGCTCTCGTTCAGGCTATTGGCATGTCCATTGGCTTGGCGGGGCAGGGCGTTGCGTTCACTGGTGACTTTGGCTTCCATTTCGTCGCGGTATCCACTTTTGTGGCTGGTGCGATGTTCATGATGTGGCTGGGTGAGCAGATTACTGAGCGTGGTGTAGGCAACGGTATCTCGATGTTGATTTTTTCGGGTATCGTCGCCGGTCTTCCGAGAGCAATCGGGCAGTCTTTCGAGTCTGCGCGTCAGGGTGATATCAATATCTTCGCCCTGGTTGCCATCGGTTTGCTGGCAGTAGCGATTATCGGTTTCGTGGTGTTCATTGAGCGTGGTCAGCGTCGTATCGCTGTTCACTACGCCAAGCGTCAGCAGGGCCGCAAGGTTTTTGCTGCGCAGACAAGCCACTTGCCGCTGAAGGTGAACATGGCCGGTGTTATTCCGGCTATTTTCGCGAGCAGCATTCTGCTGTTCCCGGCTTCGTTGGGTGCCTGGTTTGGTCAGTCTGAAGGTATGGGCTGGTTGCAGGACATCTCGCAGTCGATCGCTCCTGGTCAGCCGTTGAATATTCTGCTGTTTAGTGCAGGGATTATTTTCTTCTGCTTCTTCTATACGGCGTTGATGTTCAATCCGAAAGACGTAGCGGAAAACCTGAAGAAGTCCGGTGCCTTTATTCCGGGCATCCGTCCAGGTGAGCAGTCTGCACGCTATATTGATGGCGTTCTGACTCGCTTGACCATGTTCGGTGCTCTTTACATGACGGCCGTGTGCCTGTTGCCCCAGTTCCTGGTGGTTGCAGCAAACGTTCCGTTCTACCTTGGCGGGACCTCGTTGCTGATCGTGGTCGTGGTTGTGATGGACTTCATGTCCCAAGTACAATCGCACCTCGTTTCGCACCAGTACGAATCCCTGATGAAGAAAGCCAACCTGAAGGGTTACGGCAGCGGCATGTTGCGCTGAGTACCCATAAGGTTCGAGGAGTTGGTGATGAAAGTTCGTGCATCGGTGAAAAAGCTGTGCCGTAACTGCAAGATTATTCGCCGCGAAGGTGTTGTTCGAGTAATTTGCAGCGCGGAACCGCGTCACAAACAGCGCCAAGGCTGAGTGTGATTGTGCTTCAAGCCCGGCAGCTAGTGCGCTGCCGGGTTGATTATTTGTTATTACAGCGATATTATCTCGCGCCCTATTTCTTGGCTTCCGGGGCGTAGGTAGCTGTCAATTGGAGTCCCACTGAATGGCCCGTATTGCAGGCGTTAACATTCCAGATAACAAGCATACTGTTATCTCGCTGACCTACATCTATGGTGTCGGTCGCACTACTGCGCAGAAAATCTGTGCAGACACTGGGGTAAACCCAGCAGCAAAGATCAAAGATCTGAGCGACGAGCAAATTGAACAGCTGCGTGGCGAAGTGGCGAAGTTCACCACTGAAGGTGACCTGCGTCGCGAAATCAACATGAAAATCAAGCGCTTGATGGACCTCGGTTGCTATCGCGGTCTGCGTCATCGTCGCGGTCTTCCAGTACGCGGTCAGCGTACCAAGACCAACGCGCGTACCCGTAAAGGTCCGCGTAAGCCGATCCGCAAGTAATCGCCCCAGCGAATCGACAGGAATTTAATCATGGCAAAACCTGCTGCTCGTCCTCGTAAAAAAGTTAAAAAGACAGTGGTTGATGGCATCGCCCACATCCATGCTTCTTTTAACAACACCATCGTGACCATTACCGACCGTCAAGGTAACGCTCTTTCCTGGGCTACCTCCGGTGGTTCGGGTTTCCGCGGTTCCCGCAAGTCCACCCCGTTCGCTGCTCAAGTAGCCGCTGAGCGTGCTGGTCAAGCTGCGCTGGAATACGGCCTGAAAAACCTCGACGTTAACGTCAAGGGTCCAGGTCCAGGTCGTGAATCCGCAGTCCGCGCTTTGAACGGCTGTGGCTACAAGATCGCCAGCATCACCGACGTGACGCCAATCCCGCACAACGGGTGCCGTCCGCCGAAGAAGCGCCGCGTGTAATCCAGGAGATTGTAAAGAATGGCTCGTTACATTGGTCCAAAATGCAAACTCGCTCGTCGCGAAGGCACCGATCTCTTCCTGAAGAGCGGCGTGCGCGCGATCGAATCGAAGTGCAACATTGAAGCAGCACCTGGTATCCACGGCCAACGCCGCGGTCGCCAGTCCGACTACGGCACCCAACTGCGTGAAAAGCAGAAGGTCCGTCGTATCTACGGCGTTCTCGAGCGTCAGTTCAGCGGCTACTACAAAGAAGCTGCTGGCAAGAAAGGTGCAACCGGTGAAAACCTGCTGCAACTGCTCGAATGCCGTCTGGACAACGTTGTATACCGTATGGGCTTTGGTTCGACTCGTGCCGAATCCCGTCAGCTGGTATCGCACAAGTCGATCAGCGTTAACGGTCAGACCGTAAACGTTCCGTCGTATCAGGTTCGTGCTGGTGACGTGGTCGCAGTTCGCGAGAAAGCAAAAAACCAACTTCGCATTGTCCAAGCTCTCGATCTGTGTGCCCAACGTGGCCGCGTAGAATGGGTAGAAGTAGACACTGAGAAGAAGTCGGGCGTTTTCAAGAACGTTCCTGCTCGCAGTGATCTGTCCGCCGACATCAACGAAAGCCTGATTGTCGAGCTCTACTCCAAGTAAGGGCTAGAAAATAGGTGCATCCATGCAGATTTCGGTAAATGAGTTCCTGACACCCCGCCACATTGATGTGCAGGTTGTCAGTCCAACCCGCGCCAAGATCACTCTCGAGCCTCTCGAGCGTGGTTTTGGCCACACCCTGGGCAACGCGCTGCGCCGCATCCTGTTGTCCTCAATGCCCGGCTGCGCAGTAGTCGAGGCCGAGATTGACGGTGTGCTCCACGAGTACAGCGCCATCGAAGGTGTACAGGAAGACGTAATTGAAATCCTGTTGAACCTTAAAGGTCTGGCCATCAAGCTGCACGGTCGTGACGAAGTTACGCTGACCTTGTCGAAGAAGGGTTCGGGGGTGGTTACCGCTGCCGATATTCAGCTGGATCATGATGTCGAGATCGTTAACCCCGATCACGTAATCGCTAACCTGGCGTCTAACGGCGCCCTGAACATGAAGCTCACCGTAGCTCGTGGTCGTGGTTATGAACCAGCCGACTCGCGTCAGAGCGATGAAGACGAAAGCCGCAGCATTGGTCGCTTGCAGCTCGACTCTTCGTTCAGCCCGGTTCGCCGTATCGCATACGTGGTGGAAAACGCCCGTGTCGAGCAGCGTACCAACCTGGACAAGCTGGTTATTGATCTGGAAACCAACGGTACTCTGGATCCTGAAGAGGCTATCCGCCGCGCTGCAACCATCCTGCAACAGCAGTTGGCTGCGTTCGTCGACCTCAAAGGTGACAGTGAGCCAGTGGTTGTCGAGCAGGAAGACGAGATCGATCCGATCCTGCTTCGCCCGGTTGACGATCTGGAACTGACTGTACGTTCGGCTAACTGCCTTAAGGCGGAAAACATCTACTACATCGGCGACCTGATTCAGCGTACCGAAGTAGAGCTGTTGAAGACTCCGAACCTGGGTAAGAAATCCTTGACTGAAATCAAGGACGTTCTGGCCTCCCGCGGTCTGTCCCTCGGCATGCGCCTCGACAACTGGCCGCCTGCAAGTCTTAAGAAGGACGACAAGGCGACTGCCTGATCGTCGTAATCACCGAACGTAGTGTTTGGTAAGGAATGAACCATGCGTCATCGTAAAAGTGGGCGTCACCTGAGCCGCACCAGCTCGCACCGCAAGGCCATGTTCCAGAACATGGCGGTGTCGTTGTTCGAGCACGAGCTGATCAAGACTACTCTGCCAAAAGCCAAAGAACTGCGCCGCGTTGCCGAGCCGCTGATCACTCTGGCCAAGACAGACAGCCTGGCTAACCGCCGTCTGGCTTTCGACCGTACTCGTTCGAAAGCTATCGTTGGTAAGCTCTTCAACGACCTGGGCAAGCGTTACGCTACCCGTGAGGGTGGCTACCTGCGCATCCTCAAGTGCGGTTTCCGCGCTGGCGACAACGCGCCTATGGCGTACGTCGAGTTGGTTGATCGTGCTACTGCTGGCGAAGCTGTATCCGCCGAGTAAGACGTCAGTCTGAAACGAAAAACCGGGCCTAGTGCCCGGTTTTTTGTGCCCGCAAGAAAATGCGCTGTTCGTACAAGCTTCTGACATTGTTCTGTTGTCACTATGTGTTGGGAAACATAATTAGTAATTATCTATCGATGACTACAAGTTAATGAATTTGTAGGTGTTACACCGATGATCAATACTTCCCAGCAAGCCGATTAGCCGGCAGTTTCAAGACTGACAGAGGAAGAAGACCGTATGAGCCAGATCAAAACGCTTACGACCGCCAGTGGCGCACCTGTTGCTGATAACCAGAATTCTCGCTCCGCCGGCCCTCGTGGCCCGCTGCTGCTCGACGATTTTCACCTGATCGAGAAGCTTGCCCATTTCAACCGTGAAAACATTCCTGAGCGTCGTGTGCACGCCAAGGGTTCAGGTGCTTACGGTACATTCACCGTGACCTGCGATATCACTGAGTACACCAGCGCCAGACTGTTTGAGTCCGTGGGCAAGCAAACCCCGACGTTCCTGCGCTTCTCCACTGTAGGCGGTGAGCGCGGCTCGGCCGACACCGAGCGTGATCCACGTGGTTTCGCCCTGAAGTTCTACACCGAGGAAGGCAACTGGGACATCGTTGGCAACAACACTCCGGTGTTCTTCATCCGTGATCCGTTGAAGTTTCCTGACTTTATCCACACCCAGAAGCGTCTGCCGCAGAGCAACCTGAAAAGCGCGCAAATGATGTGGGACTTCTGGTCGCATTCGCCTGAAGCGCTGCATCAGGTGACCATTCTGTTTTCGGATCGTGGGATTCCCGACGGCTATCGTCATATGCATGGCTTTGGCAGCCACACCTACAGCCTGATCAACGCTCGAGGCGAGCGTCACTGGGTGAAATGGCACTACAAGACCCAGCAAGGGATCAAGAACCTCGCGCCGGCCGAGGCTGCGCGTCTCGCGGGTACCGATCCGGATTACGCTCAGCGTGACCTGTTCGAGGCCATCGAGCGTGGTGACTTCCCGAAATGGCGCGTGTGCATTCAGATCATGACTGAGGCTCAGGCTGCAGCGCACTATGAGAACCCGTTCGACGTGACCAAGACCTGGTCGCAGAAGGAGTTCCCGCTGATCGAAGTCGGCGAACTGGAGCTGAACCGCAACCCGCTCAACTATTTCGCCGAAGTCGAGCAAGCCGCATTCGGTCCAAGCAATATGGTGCCAGGTGTTGGTCTGTCGCCGGATCGCATGCTGCAAGGTCGCGTATTCGCTTACGCCGATGCACACCGCTACCGCGTCGGCACCAACCACCAGCAATTGCCGGTCAATGCGCCGCGCAGCCCGGTCAATACGTACCAGCGCGACGGCTCGATGGCGTTCGGCAGCAACGGTGGTGCAGCGCCTAACTATGAGCCCAACAGCTACGTGGAATCACCGAAGCAGGCGCCGCGTTATGCTGAGCCTTCGTTGGCCTTGAGCGGTCCGGCAGATCGTTACGATCATCGCGAGGACAGCGATTACTACAGCCACGCCGGTGCGTTGTTCCGATTGATGAATGACGAACAGAAAGCGCTTCTGGTCAGCAATATCGCCGGCGCCATGAGCGGTGTTTCACCCGACGTGGTTGACCGTCAGTTGCAGCATTTCTTCAAAGCCGATCCGGCGTATGGAGAAGCAATCGCAAAGCTGCTGGACGTACAGCTTAACGAAGTCTAAACGAGAAGCAGAACCGCCCTCATTGAGGGCGGTTTTTGCGTTATTTAGCCAACTTTTCTCAGAACTTCTTCGCTTTTATTGCGCGAAACGGGTGACCTTCCGGTCAGCTTGGTTCAAACTACAGACTTTCAAGCAGGGAGATGTAGGGCGATGCAAGGCCACCCAGACGTTATCGATTACCTCAACACGTTGCTGACCGGCGAACTGGCCGCGCGTGACCAATATTTTGTGCACTCGCGGATGTATGAGGACTGGGGTTTCACCAAGCTCTACGAACGAATCAACCATGAGATGGAAGAAGAAGCCGGTCACGCCGACGCACTGATGCGCCGGATCCTGATGCTCGAAGGCACGCCGCGCATGCGTCCGGACGATCTCGACGTCGGTACCACCGTGCCGGAGATGCTCGAAGCCGATCTGCGTCTCGAGTACAAAGTTCGCGCCGCTCTATGCAAAGGCATTGAGTTGTGCGAGCAGCACAAGGATTACGTCAGTCGCGAGATCCTGCGTGTTCAGCTCAACGACACCGAAGAAGATCACACCTACTGGCTGGAAAAGCAGTTGGGCCTGATCAAACTCATCGGTCTCGAGAATTACCTGCAATCGCACACCTGATTGCGCAGACACAAATAAAGCCCCTGTCACTGTACAAGTGACAGGGGCTTTTTCATGCCCTCAGATCAGGCCCGATCGCGAATCAACAATGGCTTGAGGTAGTGACCGGTGTGAGATTGCTTCATCTCGGCCACTTCCTCCGGCGTGCCGGTGGCGATGATCTGCCCACCCTTGGAGCCGCCTTCCGGCCCCAGGTCCACCAGCCAGTCGGCGGTCTTGATCACGTCCAGGTTGTGTTCGATCACCACCACCGTGTTGCCGTGGTCGCGCAGGCGATGCAACACATCGAGCAATTGCTGGATATCCGCGAAATGCAGGCCGGTGGTCGGCTCGTCGAGGATATACAGGGTCTTGCCGGTGTCACGCTTGGACAGCTCGCGAGACAGCTTGACCCGCTGCGCTTCACCACCGGACAGCGTGGTCGCAGACTGCCCGAGCTTGATGTACGACAGGCCCACATCCATCAACGTCTGCAGCTTGCGCGCCAGCGCAGGCACCGCGTCGAAGAACTCCCGTGCCTCCTCGATAGTCATCTCGAGGGTTTCGTGGATGCTCTTGCCCTTGTATTTGATCTCAAGGGTTTCGCGGTTGTAGCGCTTGCTCTTGCACACATCGCACGGCACGTAGATATCCGGCAGAAAGTGCATTTCGACCTTGATCAGACCATCGCCCTGACAGGCCTCGCAGCGCCCGCCCTTGACGTTGAACGAGAAACGCCCAGGGCCGTAACCACGGGAGCGCGATTCGGGCACACCGGCAAACAGTTCGCGGATGGGGGTGAACAGCCCGGTGTAGGTCGCCGGGTTGGAGCGCGGCGTGCGGCCGATCGGGCTCTGGTCAATATCGACGACCTTGTCGAGATGCTCCAGGCCCTTGATGCTGTCATGCGCGGCCGCTTCCAGCGTGGTGGCACCGTTGAGCGCAGTAGCGCTCAACGGGAACAGCGTGTTGTTGATCAGCGTGGATTTGCCGGAACCGGAAACGCCGGTCACGCAGGTCAGCAGGCCGATCGGGATTTCCAGATCGACATTGCGCAGGTTGTTGCCGCGCGCGCCTTTGAGCGACAGCGTCAGCTTCTTGTTGCGCGGCGTGCGTTTGGCCGGCACTTCGATCTTCACCCGGCCCGACAGGTATTTACCGGTCAGCGAGTCCGGGTGCGCCATGACTTCGGCGGGCGTTCCTTCCGCCACGATCTGCCCGCCATGCACGCCGGCACCCGGGCCGATATCCACTACATAGTCGGCCAGGCGAATCGCGTCTTCATCGTGCTCGACCACAATCACCGTGTTGCCGATATCGCGCAGGTGCTTGAGGGTGCCGAGCAAGCGGTCGTTATCGCGCTGGTGCAGGCCAATGGACGGTTCGTCGAGGATGTACAGCACCCCGACCAGCCCGGCGCCGATCTGGCTGGCCAGACGAATCCGCTGTGCCTCGCCGCCGGACAAAGTGTCAGCGCTGCGGTCGAGAGACAGATAGTCCAGGCCGACGTTGACCAGAAACTGCAGACGTTCGCGGATTTCCTTGAGGATCTTGTCGGCGATCTCGCCACGCCGCCCGGTCATTTTCAGCTCGCCGAAGTACTCGCAGGCATCGCCGATCGGCAGGTTGGTCACCGCCGGCAGGGTTTTCTCGCCGACCCAAACGTGCCGCGCTTCACGACGCAGACGGGTACCTCGGCAATCCGGGCAAGCCTGGGTGCTGAGAAACTTGGCCAGCTCTTCGCGGACGCTGGCCGATTCGGTTTCGCGGTAGCGACGCTCAAGGTTCGGCACGATGCCTTCGAACGGGTGCGAACGTTTGACGATGTCGCCGCGGTCGTTGAGGTACTTGAAGTCGACATTCTGTGAGCCGCTGCCGTGCAGGATGTGCTTCTGCTGTTCGGCGGTCAGTTCGTTGAATGGCTTCTCCAGGCTGAACTTGTAGTGCGAGGCCAGTGAGCCGAGCATCTGGAAGTAGTAGACGTTGCGCCGGTCCCAGCCGCGAATCGCGCCCTCGGCCAGGGTCAGTTCACCATTGACCAGGCGCTTGATGTCGAAGAACTGCTTCACGCCCAGACCATCGCAGGTCGGGCAGGCGCCGGCGGGGTTGTTGAAGGAGAACAGCTTCGGTTCCAGTTCGCTGATCGCGTGGCCGCAGATCGGGCAGGCAAAACGCGCGGAGAAGATCATCTCTTCACCCGGTTCATCGTCCATCGGCGCTACCAAGGCAATGCCGTCCGCCAGCTTTAGAGCGGTTTCGAACGATTCGGCCAGGCGCTGCTGCAGGTCGGCACGGACCTTGAAACGGTCGACGATGACATCGATCGAGTGCTTCTTCTGTTTGTCCAGTTTCGGCAGCTCGTCGAGCTCGCAGATGCGGCCATTGACCCGCGCCCGAACGAAGCCTTGGGCGCGCAGCTCTTCGAAAACCGACAGGTGCTCGCCCTTGCGTTCGCGAATAACCGGCGCCAGCAACATCAGCTTGCTGCCTTCCGGCTGCGCCAGCACCAGGTCAACCATCTGGCTGACGGTCTGCGCTTCCAGCGGAATGTCATGATCCGGGCAGCGTGGCGTACCGACGCGTGCATACAGCAAACGCAGGTAGTCGTAGATTTCGGTGATGGTGCCGACCGTGGAGCGCGGGTTGTGCGAGGTCGACTTCTGCTCGATGGAGATGGCCGGCGACAAACCTTCAATGGTGTCGACGTCGGGTTTTTCCATCATCGACAGGAACTGTCGGGCGTAGGCCGACAGGGATTCGACATAGCGGCGCTGACCTTCGGCGTACAGCGTGTCGAAGGCCAGGGACGACTTGCCGGATCCGGACAGGCCGGTGATGACGATCAGTTTGTCCCGTGGCAGGGTCAGGTCGATGTTCTTCAGGTTGTGGGTACGGGCCCCACGTATCAGGATCTTGTCCAAAGTGGCCTCGCTCGGCGGGCGTCGAAAACGTAGGAGTATACGGGCAAATACTGGATGGATGCACACTATCAAACGAAGGGTTTTTTGCCTTGCATGAAGAGAGTTTCATCTATACGCGTCATAGCGTCGCGATATACCCCGTCTTTCGATGGGACTGGTAGAATCGCCGCCGGTTCACACGAGGTTTTTCCATGCACGATCCCCACAGCGAACGCATGAGTGGCAGCGAGACCCGCGCAGCGAGCGGTCTGGCCCTGGTGTTCGCCTTCCGTATGCTTGGCATGTTCATGGTGTTGCCGGTCCTGGCGACCTACGGCATGGACCTGGCGGGAGCGACCCCGGCCCTGATCGGGCTGGCGATTGGCGCTTACGGCCTGACCCAGGCGATTTTCCAGATTCCGTTCGGGATCATTTCCGACCGCATCGGCCGGCGTCCGGTGATTTTCCTCGGGCTGGTGGTCTTCGCCCTCGGCAGTGTGCTGGCGGCTCAGGCCGATTCGATCTGGGGCGTGATTGCCGGACGCATCCTGCAGGGCGCCGGGGCGATTTCTGCGGCGGTGATGGCGTTGCTTTCCGACCTGACCCGTGAACAACACCGCACCAAAGCCATGGCCATGATTGGCATGACCATCGGTCTGTCGTTCGCCGTGGCGATGGTGGTCGGGCCGTTGTTGACCCGGGCCTTCGGCCTGTCCGGACTGTTTCTCGCCACCGGCGGCATGGCGCTGGTCGGCATCCTGATCATTATGTTCATGGTGCCGAAATCCACCGGGCCGCTGAGCCATCGTGAATCCGGCGTGGCGCGTCAGGCCTTGATGCCGACACTCAAGCATCCGGATCTGTTGCGCCTGGACCTCGGCATCTTTGTGTTACATGCCATGTTGATGTCCAGCTTCGTTGCCTTGCCGCTGGCACTGGTGGAAAAAGCCGGGTTGCCCAAGGAGCAGCACTGGTGGGTCTATCTCACCGCGCTGCTGATCTCTTTCTTCGCCATGATTCCGTTCATCATCTACGGCGAGAAGAAACGCAAAATGAAACGAATTTTGCTTGGCGCCGTCCTGACGCTGATGCTCACTGAGCTATTCTTCTGGCAGTTCGGTGACAGCTTGCGGGCGCTGGTGATCGGCACGGTGGTATTCTTCACCGCGTTCAATCTGCTGGAGGCTTCGTTGCCGTCGCTGATCAGCAAGGTTTCACCGGCAGGCGGGAAGGGCACGGCGATGGGCGTGTATTCCACCAGCCAATTCCTCGGTTCGGCACTCGGCGGGATACTCGGCGGCTGGCTGTTTCAGCATGGCGGTCTGTCGGTTGTCTTCCTCGGATGTGCCGGGCTGGCTGCCATCTGGCTGGCCTTTGCTGTTACCATGCGCGAACCACCCTATGTGACGAGCCTGCGCTTGCCGTTATCGCCCGAGGCGATCCGCGAAGCGGGTCTGGTCGAGCGCCTCAAGGCCCTCGTAGGGGTAACAGATGCAGTGATAGTTGCTGATGAAGCAGCTGTTTACATCAAACTGGACAAAGAATTAGTGGATCGCGACACCCTCGAACGCCTGGTGAACAACCCGGCCGAGGCTGCTTGCGAAGCCTAGGAGAACGTTATGGCCCGTGGGGTTAACAAAGTCATATTGGTCGGCACTTGCGGCCAGGATCCCGAAGTTCGCTACCTGCCTAACGGTAACGCCGTGACCAACCTGAGTCTGGCAACCAGCGAACAGTGGACCGACAAGCAAACCGGTCAGAAGGTCGAGAAGACCGAATGGCACCGTGTTTCGATGTTCGGCAAGGTTGCGGAAATCGCCGGCGAGTACCTGCGTAAAGGTTCGCAGGTGTACATCGAAGGCAAGCTGCAGACCCGCGAGTGGGAAAAAGACGGTATCAAGCGTTACACCACTGAAATCGTGGTCGACATGCAAGGCACCATGCAACTGCTCGGCGGCCGTCCACAACAGGGCGACCAACAAGGCGGTGGCAACAACTACCAGCAGCAGGCGCCACGTCAACAGGCTCCGCGTCCGCAGCAATCGGCTCCGCAACAGCGTCCGGCCCCGGCTCCACAGCAGGCCGCACCGCAACCGGCTCCGGATTTCGACAGCTTCGATGACGACATCCCGTTCTGATTGGATGCTGCATCCACGCTGAATAAAAAAGGCCCGTCGTTCAAAACGATGGGCCTTTTTTGTGGGAGCGGATGCATGCCTCAGTCGAGGATCAGGTGCGGCAGAAACCGGCTCGAATCCTTGGTAATCAGACTATTGTCCTCCCGCACGCCGATCCCAGCCGCCTGATCACCAATCACCCAAGAGCCGATCAGCGCGTAGCTGTCGTCGAACTTCGGCAATGGCGCAAATTCCTGCAGGATGAATGGCGCATCGGTGTAGGGCCCGTCTTCTTTGACGATCAGACCTTCTGCCGTGTGCAGTTCGATATTGGCGCCTTCCCGGGAGAAGTACGGTTTGCGTACCCAGCCCTTGGGCACCGCGCTGCCCGGATTCGGGTCGAGGTGCGCGGCGAGCAGATTCGGGTGGCCTTTATGAAACTCCCATAGCAGGGGCAGGGCGCCCTTGTTGGAGAGAATGGATTTCCATGCCGGTTCGAAAAACTGTGTATCGCACTTGGCAATCGCCGCACCGAACGGCTCGTGGAAGATGAATTCCCAGGCGTGCAGTTTGAACAGGTGCGGGATCCAGCGATCCTCAAGGTCAACGAAGCGACCCTCGGCGGTCAGGCCGATGTCTTCGATGTCGATGTGCCGGGATTCGATGCCGACCTTTTCCGCGATCAGGCGCAGGTAGTCGGTCGTGCCTTTGTCCTCGACCGAGTCTTTCATCGAGGCGAAGTAGAACGGACGCTTGAGTTGCAACTCGGCAAACGCCTGATGCAGCCTGGTATCGATGCTGTTGAACTGGTCGGCGTGGCGCGGCAACATTCCGCGCTCGATGCATTGTTCCAGCCAACCCCACTGAAACGCCGCCGCCTCATAGAGGCTGGTCGGCGTGTCGTAGTTGAGCTCCAGCAGTTTGGCAGGGCCATTGCCGCTGTAGGAAAAGTCCATGCGTCCGTACAGATGCGGATGACCTTCCAGCCAGGAAGTACGAATCATGTCGTAGTACGACGCCGGGATGCTCAGGCGATCCAGCAGCTCTTCGCTGTGCACCACGCGGTCGACCAGATCCATGCACATCTCATGCAGTTCGGTGGTCGGGTCCTCCAGATCGTTTTCGATCTGCGCGAGCGTGAACTGGTAGTAGGCGCTTTCGTCCCAGTACGGCTCGTCGTCGATGGTGTGGAACAGAAAGCCGAGGCTCTCGGCTGTCTGTTTCCAGTCTGGGCGCTCGGCGCAGTGGATCTTTTTCATGGTCAGCTGCTCGAGCGTCCGGAACTGCTGCCCCAGCCACCCCAACCGCTGCGAGCGGAAGACTGGCTGCCGAAGCCGCCACGGGAGGTCGACGAGGCGACGTTCACCGGTTTGCTTTTGCTGCTCTCGTAGTCCGGTTGACTGCGCGGCGCCGATTCGATTCTGCGGTACTGCGTCGAAGTGTTGTAGGTCTGGCGCGTATCGCGATCGCGATAGACCGTGCGGTTGGCGTTGTTGCTCATCGCATTGCCGATCAGCCAGCCCGTGAGCCAACCGTTGCCGCCACCAGAGGCGTGGGAAGTGCTTTGCGCGTTCTGCGCAGCCGCTGTTTCACCGGCAGGCATCTGCGCGTTGGCAAGCGCATTCAGGTCCTGCGGGGACTCGCCGTTCTGCGGTACCTTGAAACCGCCGAGTTTGGGCACGAAGCGGCCGTCGGAGTTCTTCTGGCACCAGTCGGCGGCGAAGTCAGCGTCGCACGTGGCCTTGTCGGCGTAGGCCGGGGCAATGCGTCGGTGCTCGGTCAATGCCGCGACGTAGGCGTTGGAGCAGACATCGGCGGCCACTTCGGCGCCGACGCACTCCTCGACCGATTGGAAGCGTTGCTGATCCTGCGCGGCAACCTCGCCGGAAATCCCCAGCGCCACCGAAGCGGCGAGGGACAGTTGAACGTACTTGCTGCGTTTCATCGAAGGCTTCCTGCCGATCAGTTGGACGGGGTCATGCACGCGGCATTGAGCATGCCGACACTGATAGCCACTGCGGCCACGTAGATACCCGAAGCGATTTCACCGTTGGCGATCCGCTTGGAGGTGCCTTTGAGAACCAGGCCGGTGGCGAGGAACGCGAGCAATTGCACCACCGCCGCAATCACTGCCCACAGCACGAAATCGAGGACGTTGACCGAAAACGCGATGACATTGCTGGCCGGAATCGCAAAACCGATGATCGCGCCGGACAAAGCGATCGCGGCAGCGATGTTGCCGGAGCGGATCAGCTCAAATTCTTTGTGGGGCGTGATGCGCGTGTAGACGAACTGAAACAGCATGAACAGCAGCACAGCGCCGATCAGGTAGACGACGAAACCGACCAGCGCGGTCTTGTTCAGGGAAACGGCCAGCACTTCCAGCATGGAAAACGTCCTTTTTAAATGGTGCTCAGATCAGTCGTGTACAGCGAAATACCCAGCGAGGTGCTCAGGCTGACGGTGCCTTCTTCGTCTTGTTCGACGGAGAACAGCAGCAATTCGCGGCGATCGGTCAGACCGGTCTCGCGCGCATAAAGCATGGAGTGGTGTTCGATGGTGTAACTCTCGTCCGGATTGACCACGTGTTCGGTCAGCGGGACCAGTTCGGTCTGGCCCAGTTCGGTGCCCCATTCGCGGCTGTACTGGACGCCGTCGTGAGTGTAGGTCGGCAGGCCGATCGGGCTTGCAGGACCAGCCAGGCGCTGGAGCTCGGCGTCACTGTTGACGGTCACGTAGTTGAGATAGTTGAACAGGGTGACCGACTCGATCTGGTCGTCACCGGTGACGTGGATCTGCAGCCAGAAATCCTCGTTGTTGAGGTAGTAGCGATGCAGTTTGTTGGATTGGCCAAGGTCGATCCAGCCAGCGCTCCAGATTGCCTCTGCCGCCGGAACCTGCACCGAGGTGCTGCCATCAAGCAGTAAGGCCAGGGTCGAATCGAATCGCACGCCTTTGCCCTGTGCCATTCCGAGTGGGCCGCCGGCTACCGGAGCGGGCGCAGCCGGCTGCCAGTTGCTGGTGCCCAGCAAATCTTTTAACCATCCCATGGGTACATTCCTTGAGCCGGGTGGAGGTGTTCGTTGGTAAAAAAAACGTCGCTAGTGTACCGGGCCGGGCGGCGAACGAGCAGGCAAAATGCAAATATTCTGGGTGCAAAAAACCTGTAAGAGCTGCCGCAGGCTGCGATCTTTTNCTGGATTGAAGATCAAAAGATCGCAGCCTGCGGCAGCTCCTACAGGAGAGCGATTTTACTGCGCGGACTTCTGTTTCAGACGCTCAAGAATCGCATTGGCGCTGCCTTCGTTCGGCGTGATGCCGGCGTCGCGCAGTTTGCGTTCCAGGTCGTTGCCGGTCGAAGCGTCGGCCAGTTCGTCGGCGGCGCTCAGCTCGGCAGCGCGTTGCTGCTGCTTGGCCTGCAGACGGTTCAGGGTGCCGACGGCGGTTTCCAGTTTGCCGTTGGCGCCGCCGCTGGCGATGGACGCGCTGACCTGCGCCTTCTGCACGCTTTCACGGGCCTTGGCCATGTCCACCTGCTGGCGCAGGCTCTTGATTCGCGACTCGGCCTTGGTGATGTCCTTGCGCATGTTTTCGGCGTAGGTGCCGAACTCGTCGCTCTGGGCTTTCTCGGCGGTCAGGTCGTTGGTCAGGGTCGAAATCGCTTCGGCCACTTCCATGGCCAGGTCTTCGCGGCCGGCGTTCAGCGCGGCAACCGCCTTGGCTTCCAGGTCCTTGATCTTCGCGTCGTACTCGCTCACGCGGTCGGCGGCCAGCTTGTGCTTGGCCATGATGGTGACCAGCTCGCGGCGGGCGTTCGACAGCGCGGTGTCGGCGTCGCGGATTTCCTGATCGAGGATGCGCAGGGCCTGCTGGTCGACGATCGCTTCGCCGACTTCATTGGCGCCGCCGCGCAGAGCGGTGAACAACTTGCTCCAGATGGACTGAGTCATTGGATATTCCCTGTTGATTACTTGAAGAAGTGTTCGAAGGCTTCGCTCGCGCGTTGCACGTTGTCGACCAGAGTTTTCACCTCGGTGACGACGTTGGTCAGGCTCGAGTCGGCGCTGAGAGCGCCAAACATGTTGTAAACGGTCTGACCGTTGGGCATCGACTCGATGCCGATCGACGACAGCGGGAACATTTCCCGGCTGCGCAGCACGGCATCGTTGAAGGCGCGCACGTCAGTGATCGAATCGATGTCCACCAGCACGGTGTCGACGATGATCTGCTGACCGGCCACGGCGATGTGAATCGGCAGACCGCCGAATTCGTTCATTTCCAGCTTGATGCTGGGTTCGGAGCTCTGGATCAGAGACAGCGTGATCTCGTGCGAAGCCACCTCGTCCAGTGCCTTGAGGGCGTTGAAGAGGCTATCGATGTTCCAGTTGTTGCCTGCGCTCATGTAATTCTCCGACATGAATGAGCCAGCCAGAATCGGTTGGCGTAGCTGTTGCTCCATCTGCTTGAGCAAGCTTCGGTTTTCCGGAAGCACCCAAGTTTCGTGTTTCACATAACCGGCGGCAGCCAGGCCCGCGCGCATCTGCTTCATGTAGAAGCTCGACGGTTTTTTCGCGGACGGTTTCGAGCGCTCTCCCTTTGGGCTCTCTGACGCAACAGTGGGGGAGCGGCTTTTCATGGCAATGACTCCGTTATGAACATCTCACGCGTGAGCCACACTACAACCAATTCAAAGTGCCATCAATGGCTCACGCGTGAGATTTTCATGACAGACGAAAAAACGCCCGCAACGTGGCGGGCGCAAGTTTTTACCGGGTGTGTCGTGATGGATCAGCGCCCCAGAAACTCCTCGGCCGAGACCACGCTGGCGTAAGCGAAACCCAGTGCCGACATGAATGCCGCGTGGACCTGAGCGGCAGGCACCGTGACCCCGTTGAACTCCAGGTCACGGCAGGCGCAGGCGTCGTGGATTACCGTGACGCCGTAGCCCAGGTCGGCCGCCGCACGGCTGATGCCGTCGATGCACATGTGGCTCATGCTGCCGACAATCACCAGATCCCTGATGCCTTGTTCATCGAGAATCGATTGCAGCTCGGTCTCCCGGAACGAATTGACGAAGTGCTTGAGCACCACCGGTTCGTCCGGACGATTGAGTACTTTGGGATGCAGTTTTGCGCCGTCCGAGCCCGGGGTGAAAAACGGTGCGTCGGCCGAAGTGAATTCGTGGCGAATGTGCACCACCGGATCGCCCGCTTCGCGGAACGCGGCGAGCAGCCGTGCGGCGTTGTCGGCGGCGGCTTCAGCCCCCACCAGCGGCCACTTGCCTTGGGGGAAGTAGTCGTTCTGGATATCGACTACGATGAGCGCTTGTCTGGTCATGGTGTGTCCTCGATGCATGGGCTGGAAGTGGATTCAGTATTGGCGCTGGCCGACGTTTCGAGGATTGGCCGGACCGACAATAAGCAGGGGAAAACTGACATGGGCGCAGAAAGGGCCGCCACGGTGGAACTGGGCGTACTGATGTACCCCGGCGTACAACTGGCGGCGGTGCATGGGCTGAACGATCTGTTTGCGGTCGCCAACCGGATAGCTGCCGAGCGTCAGGCGGCGCAGTTACCGGTGCTGCGCGTCAGTCACTGGAAAGCCGACGCCGCGCAGACGCCGCAGCGGGTGTACGACAGTCATCCCGGCGCTGACAGTCATTTGCTGGCAGTGCTGATTCCACCGTCCCTCGGCAGTTTTTCTGCGGCCAGCGTTTCAGCGCAATGGTTGCAATGGCTGCGTGATCAGCATGCCCGTGGTGCAACCCTCGGCGGTGTCTGTGTGGGGTCGATGCTGCTGGCCGAAAGCGGCCTGCTCGACGGGCGTAGCGCCACCACGCACTGGACCTCGGCCAAGGCGTTTGCCGAGCGTTATCCGAACATCCGGCTCAAGGCGGATACGCCGATTGTCGATGACGGCGACTTGATCACCACTGCCGGGCTGATGGCTTGGTCGGAGCTGGGTTTGCGCCTGGTCGACCGGCTGCTCGGGCCGAGCATCGCCAGCGGCACCGCGCGCTTTCTGGTGATGGAACACAGCGACAGCGCCAGTGCCTGCGGGAGCAATTTTGCACCGATCCTCAGTCATGGCGACGCGGCGATTCTCAAGGTTCAGCATTGGCTGCAAAGCACTGGCGCCACTGATGTTTCGCTGACCTCGATGGCAGAGCGGGCGGGGCTGGAGGAGCGCACGTTTCTGCGTCGTTTCCGTGCGGCGACCGGGTTGAAACCCACCGAATATTGCCAGCATCTGCGGGTTGGCAAGGCGCGAGAACTGCTCGAATTCACCAATGGCACCATCGACCACATTGCATGGACGGTGGGCTATCAGGACCCGGGAGCGTTTCGCGCGATCTTCAAGAAAATCACCGGGCTGACGCCAAGTGATTATCGGGCGCGGTTTGGTGTCTCGGGATAGTCCAGACACGCCATGACCTGTGGGAGCAAGCCCCCACCCACATTGAAATCTGGGGCTGCTGAAATCGTGCAAATTACCGGGCCCTGGCGCCCGGTCGTGCAGATTGAAACGGGCTTGATGCCATCACGTTTTCGGCAAGCATTTGATTTGCCGAAGTTTTCCACAGCCCCCCGATTGGCCTGATCTCTGCACCGCTCATCACTCCATTCACCCATCCGCTGCAAGGGGGACGCATGACCCCGACGCCAGGCAGAAAAATCGTCGTCGCGCACTCGGTGCGCGCTGGCGCGCCACACCATGAAGTGCAGACCAACAAGGCGCTGGCCCGTTGGCTGGCGCAGATTCTCGGGCTCAGATTTGCTGGCAGCTACGTCCCGGAACAACACCGCGGTCGTGATCTGTACTGGCTGCCGACGCAAACCATTGTCGGCGCCGGACAGGCACAGGCCTTGGGCATCAAAAGCGCGGATGATTTATGGGGCGGATTCGTCGAACACGATTTCATCTGCACCAAAGCCATCAGTCACGGCCTGCGCAGCCATCTGGCCCACGCGCCGCAAGGCTGGGCGCCGCAGTTCTGTGAGCGTGTGCGCGACGTGGTGCTCGATGGCTTGACCGTGTTTGCCCTGGAAGACGCGCGGCCCGCCGCCGAGCACTTGCTGTACAGCGGCCCCATTCGCCTCAAGCCGATTCACGCTTGTGCCGGTCGCGGTCAGGAAGTTATCAACAGCCTCGACGCGTTCGACGAGGTCCTCGCTCGAGTGGATGCAGCAGCGTTGTTCCGCGATGGCGTGGTGCTGGAGCAGGACTTGAGCAAGGTCGTCACCCACAGCGTCGGTCAGTCATTCATCGGCGGCAAGGTGCTGAGCTACTGCGGTGATCAATACTTGACTCAGGACGCCCATGGCGAGGACGTCTACGGCGGTTCGAATCTGCTGGTGGTGCAGGGCGGTTACGATCAGTTGCTGGCGCTGGATTTAGCGGATGACGTGCGGCTGGCCATCGAGCAGGCGCGAATGTTTGACCGGGCGGCAGACGAAGCCTACCCGGGTTTCTATGCCTCGCGGCGCAACTACGACATCGCTCAAGGCCTGGACAGCGATGGCAAACCGCGCAGCGGTGTGCTCGAACAATCCTGGCGCATGGGCGGTGCCAGCAGCGCTGAACTGGCCGCGCTGCAGAGCTTCGTCAACGCTCCGCAGATGCGGGCGATCCGTGTGTCGACCGTAGAAACCTACGGTGATCAAAGCCTGCCGGCGGACGCCATCGAAATCTATCGCGGCCCGGCCGAGAACAGCGACTTTCTCCTCAAATACGTAACGGTCAAATCCTATGACGGCTAGAAGCGAAAGCATTCAGATCGACATTGATGACGAACAGATGAGCGGGACGTTTCTCAGTCCCAAATCGAAAGTCCCCGGCGTGTTGTTTGTGCACGGCTGGGGTGGCAGCCAGGAGCGTGATCTGGAACGCGCCAAGGGCATCGCCGGGCTGGGTTGTGTGTGCCTGACCTTCGACCTGCGCGGACACACCGGTGGCACCGGCATTCCGCTGACCCGGGTCACGCGCGAAGACAACTTGCGTGACTTGCTCGCGGCCTACGATCGCCTGTTGGCGCATCCGGCGCTCGACACCTCGGCGATTGCGGTAGTCGGCACCAGTTATGGCGGCTATCTCGCGTCGATTCTCACCTCGCTGCGCCCGGTGCGCTGGCTGGCGTTGCGGGTGCCGGCGCTGTATCGCGACGAGCAATGGCATACGCCCAAGCGTGATCTGGACAAGGCTGATCTGCGTGACTATCGGGCGACGCTGGTGCGTGCCGACAGTAACCGCGCCTTGCACGCCTGTTCGCAGTTCACCGGGGATGTGTTGTTGGTGGAATCGGAAACCGATGACTACGTGCCCCACGCCACGATCATGAGTTATCGCGCCGCGTGTCAGCAGACGCATTCGCTGACGCACCGGATCATCGACGGTGCTGACCATGCGCTGAGCGACCCGGTTTCGCAGCAGGCCTATACCTCGATTCTGGTGGACTGGATTACCGAGATGGTGGTCGGGGAGCGGTTGAGCATTATTCAGTCCACTTGAACACATCCCCCTGTGGCGAAGGATGACTAGGGCTTCTTCTCGATCCGCAACGCCTTCGCCTTGGCCTCGACCAGCAGATACATCACCACCGTGATCAACAACGGCAAAAGAAAATAAATCGCCCGATACGCCAGCAATCCCGCCACCAGACTGCCCCGCGAAATTTCGTGTTGCAGCAGCGCGACGAATACCGCTTCCAGAACCCCGAGCCCCGCCGGAATGTGGGTGATGACCCCGGCAATCGCACTGATCAACAGCACGCCAAGCACCAGCGGATAATCCAGCTTGCCCGGCAGCAAGGTGAAAATCACCGCCGCCATCAACGACCAGTTCAGCGCACCCAGCAGCAGTTGCAGGACGGCCATGCGCAGGGACGGCAGGTTGATTTCCACCCCGCGAATCGACCATTCGCGGCGCTTGGAGAACTGGCACGCGGCGAGGTAACCGGCACTCAGCAGCAGCAACAGCACGCCAATGCCCTGCAACGCATCGCTGCTGATTTTCCAGCCCGGCGGCATGCTCACCAGGCCGCTGCTGAACACCACGCCGGCAATCGTCATGTAGCCGAACCAGTTGGTGGCCAGGCTCAGACCGAGAATTTTGGCGATGTTGCTTTTGCTCACCCCCAGGCGTGAATACAGCCGATAGCGCATGGCGATCCCGCCGACCCAGGCGCTGAGATTGAGGTTGAACGCATAGCTGATGATCCCCACCGGGAGGATCTGTTTCCAGGTCAGGTCCTGGCGGATGTAGGTGCGCCCGATCAGGTCGAAGCTGGCGTAGGTGAGAAAGCTCAACAGGGTCACGCCGGCGGCGATGAGCAGTGTGCGCACCTTGAAGTCGGCCAGGGTCTGCAGCACTTCCGCCCATTCGATGCGGGTGGCAAACATTGTCAGCAACACGATCAACGCGAGGAAGAACAGCAGCGTCAGTGGGCGTTTCCAGCGACTCCATCGAGAATGCACGGCGGGCGCTGCTTGCGCTGGGGAATGGCTCATGACATGCGCCCCCGAAACGGCTTGAGCCGTGGTTTGTGCGCCGGCAGCCAACCGGCCATCGCCGGAAAATGCCGCAGGAAGTGGAACACCAGAAACCCCACGGTCATGTGCCAGATCCGTCCGCGTGGCACCTTGCTCGGGTCCATCGCCTTGCAGTGGTTGTGGCTCAGGTCTTCGAGACGCTGGAACAAGTGCTGATTGAACGTGCGATCGCGGATCAGCACGTTGGCTTCCAGGTTCAGTGACAGGCTCAGCGGGTCGAGATTGCTCGAACCGACCGTGCTCCATTCCTCATCCACCAAGGCGACTTTGCCGTGCAGCGGGCGCTGGCAATATTCGTGGATCTGCACCCCGGCCTTGAGCAGATAGTCGTAGGTCATGCGCGCCGCCAGTTTGGCCACCAGCATGTCCGGTTGACCTTGCAGGATCAGGCGCACCTCGACGCCACGGCGCGCCGCGTTGCGGAGCTCGCGCAGCAGGCGGTAGCCGGGGAAGAAGTAGGCGTTGGCGATCACCACCCGGCGTTTGGCCCGGCGCAATGCGTGCAAGTACACGTCTTCGATGTCGGTGTGGTGCTGATCGTTATCACGAAACACCAGGCGCACCTGACCGTCGTGATCGTTGAAAGCCATGTCTGCCCGACGCTGGCGCCGACGTTGCCACCAGAAGCGTGCGCGGCCCGGCCGACCACTTTGCAGCAGGGCGAAATGATGGATGTCAGCGACCGCCGGCCCTTGAACCTGCACCGCGTAATCCTGTTTCGCTTCGGGGCCGAAGTCGGCCAGGTGATCGCCGGAAAAGTTGATCCCGCCAATGAACGCGATCAGTCCGTCGACCACCACGATCTTGCGGTGCAGACGGCGGAACCAGTTGGTGCGAAAACCCAGGTGCTTGGGCGCCGGGTCAAACATCTGCAAGTGCACGCCGGCGTCGCTCAATGCCGCGAGATAACCGGTGGTCAACTCACCACAGCCGAAACCGTCGAGGCTGACGGTGGTGCGCACGCCGCGCCGGGCGGCGTCGATCAGGATCTGCTGTAACTCTGCGCCGACCTTGTCTTCGAAAACGATGAAGGTCTCCAGCAGGATTTCACTCTTCGCCGCACGCATGGCGTCGAACACCCGAGGGAAATATTCCTCGCCGTTTTCCAGCAACTCGACACGGTTGTTGCCCTGCCAGTTGTACTCGACATCGACAGGTCCGGGCTCGCGTACCGGCGGGTTGATGCTGATCGGTTCCACGGCGGATTTCTCCAGCGGTGCGCTGCTCATAGTTCGATCTCCACCGATAACGGGGCGTGGTCGGAAAGGTGCGACCAGGGCCGTGTTGTCAACACGTTTGGCTGGCTGGCCTTGAGGTTACGTACGTAGATGCGGTCCAGACGCAGGATCGGCAGACGTGCCGGAAAACTGCGCGCCGGGTTGCCGTGATGTTCGGCGAACACTTCGCGCAGGCCGCAGGGTTCGAGCAGCGCATCGGCGCGCTGGCGCCAGTCATTGAAGTCACCGGCGACGATCACGGGGGCATCAGCCGGCAGTTGCGCGATGCGCTCGCCGAGCAGCTTCAGTTGCGCATTGCGATGGCTTTCGCGCAGGCCCAGATGCACGCAAATCGCATGCACCTCGACGCCTTCGCCCGGCAGGCGCAGCACGCAATGCAACACGCCACGGTTCTCATGGCCGCTGATCGAAACGTCGAGGTTGTCGTGGCGGATGATCTGGAATTTCGACAGCAGCGCATTGCCGTGATCGCCCTCCGGGTACACCGCGTTGCGTCCATAGGCGAATTGCGGCCACAGGCTGTCGGCGAGGAACTCGTACTGCGGCATCGTCGGCCAGTTGCTGTAGCGCTTGGGATGATGCTCATGGGTGCCGTGGACTTCCTGCAGAAACACCACGTCGGCGGCCACGCTGCGCACGGCTTCGCGCAACTCCGGAAGGATGAAACGTCGGTTGAGCGCAGTGAAGCCCTTGTGGGTGTTGACCGTCAGCACGGTGAAACGACGCACCGACACTTCAACGCTGGTCTGCTCGTCGGTGAACCCGACCGGCTCTGGAATACTCATGTCAGCACCCCTTCGGCAGCGGGTTCGCCGGGGGCGGTGGCGAGTGTTTTATCCAGCTCAAAACAGTGGAGCAACCGGCGCGCGTCGTAGGGCGCGCGGACTTTGATGTCGTTGTCGAAATAGCAGAACACTTCGCGGGACTTGCGCGCCCGGGGCTTGAGGCGTGGCGCGATCAGGTGCGCATCGCCGGGCTGTTGACCGTGGTGCCAGGCGTCGATGCGTTTGGCCCAGTTCTGCAGCGCCGATTCGCTGTAGCCGCTGGCGTAGAGTTCTTCGGCACCGTGCAGGCGCAGGTAGATGAAGTCGCTGGTGAGGTCTTCGCGATACGGCCATTTGCCGGCGGTGTCGGCGATCACCAGGGCGGTGTTGTAGCGTTTCAACAAGCGCACGAAGTCGGGATCGATGAAGCTGTCGTTGCGAATTTCGACGGCATGGCGCAGCGGTTTTTTGCGCCAGGCTTTCAGGCTGGCGTGGCCGTGCAGGTGCGCGTCGTGCTGACGGGCGAGGGCGGCGGCCGCCTCGGTATCGTGGGGCAACAATGAGAGGAAGTGTTCGAAGCGCTCGGGGTCGAATTTGAAGTTCGGCGGAAACTGCCAGAGGATCGGCCCGAGCTTTTCCTTGAGCTCCAGCACCCCGGAGGCGAAGAAATTCGCCAGCGGTTTTTCGATCTCGCGCAAGCGGCGCACGTGAGTGATGAAACGCGGCGCCTTGACGCTGAAGACGAAGTCGTCCGGCGTTTCGCTGTACCACTGCGCATAACGTTCGGGCCGTTGCAGGGCGTAGAACGATCCATTGATTTCGATGCTGTTGACCGCCCGTGATGCGAATTGCAGTTCGCGCTTCTGGGTCAGTCCCTTCGGGTAGAAATCCCCGCGCCACGGAGCGTAGCGCCAGCCGGAAATACCGATGTGAATCGTTGCCATGCCGCCCCTCCCGTCGTCAGTCCTCATACAGCCTGTGTTTGTTGATGACTGTGGGCGGTTCGGGAAAGTTTCGACGGCGTTACGGACGGTAGCCTGGAGACAACATCATCCCTGTAGGAGCTGCCGCAGGCTGCGATCTTTTGATCTTGAAAAGNAGCCTGCGGCAGCTCCTACAGGGGATCATGGGATCAGTGACCGGTGACGACTCGTGTAGTGCTTTCGGCATAGGTCGGACCAAGGCGATCCAGTCGCCCGCTCCAGGCCGTCAGCGCGAGCGCCACCAACACCACCAGCCCGCCGATCCACGCTGTGTGAATCAGGCCAAGGTGTTCGACGATCAGCCCGCCGCCCCATGCGCCACCGGCAATCCCCAGGTTGAACGCCGCGATGTTCAGCCCCGATGCCACGTCCACCGCCTGCGGCGTGTGATGTTCAGCCTGACGCACCACGTACACTTGCAGCCCCGGCACATTGCCGAACGCCACCGCGCCCCACACCAGCACCGTGGCCAGCGCCAGCCATGGGTTGCTGGCGGTAAAGGTCAGTACGAACAGCACGGCGGCGAGCAGGGCGAAGATGATTTTCAGGGCGCTGATCGGCCCACGCTTGTCCGCCATTTTGCCGCCCCAGATGTTGCCGGCCGCCACCGAGACGCCGTACACCAGCAGCACCAGGCTGACGGTACCGGCGCTGAAACCGGAGATGTCCTGCAGGATCGGCGCCAGGAAGGTGAAGGCGATGAACGAGCCGCCGTAACCGATCGCGGTCATGGCGTACACCAGCAGCAGGCGCGGTTGTTTCAGCACTTGCAGTTGTTGCAACAGCGACGCCGGTTTGCTGTGGGCGATGTTGTTCGGCACATACAGCAGGCTGCCGATGAAGGCGATCACACCCAGCGCCGAGACCGCGAGGAAGGTTTCACGCCAGCCGAAATGCTGGCCGATGAACGTGCCCAGCGGTACGCCGGTGACCAGCGCCACGGTGAGGCCGGTGAACATGATCGCAATCGCGCTGGCGGCTTTTTCCTTGGGCACCAGGCTGGTGGCGATGGTCGAGCCGATGGAAAAGAACACCCCGTGCGCCAGGCCCGTGACGATCCGCGCCAGCACCAGTGATTCATAACTGGGCGCCAGCCAGGCCAGCAGGTTGCCGAGGGTGAACAGCACCATCAGCGACAACAGCAACAGTTTGCGCGGGACTTTGCCGGTCAGGGCGGTCAGCACCGGCGCGCCTATGGCAACGCCCAGGGCATACAGACTGACCAGCAGGCCGGCGGACGGCAGGCTGACGCCGAGGTCGGCGCCGATGGTGGGTAGCAGGCCAACGATGACGAACTCGGTCGTCCCGATGGCGAAGGCGCTGAGGGTCAGCGCGAGCAAGGCAATGGGCATGACAGCACTCCGGTAGAGGTTTGAATGGAGCGCAGTGTCGGGGTTTGATGTGTGCGGAAAAATACGGGATTGGGCATTTGATATTTGCCTTGGACGCAAAGGTCAAAAGCGCTCCCCCTCACCCCAAACCTCTCCCCCAAAGGGGCGAGGGGGAAGGGAGCTGATCTCGGTTGCACTCAATATTGAGTTCGGCTGGATATTTCAGGTCGATGTAGCTCGAGAGCACAACTCGGTCGGCTCCCTCTCCCTCGGGGAGAGGGCTGGGGTGAGGGTGCTCTTGAACTTGCCTGACAATTACCGATCAGTTCCTTATAGGTTCAGCCAAGAGGGATCGCAGTTTTGATCAAGTTCAGGATCGCCATTCTGCTGGGAGCGCTACTGTTTCTCGGCGCCAGCGAACTCGAAGCCGCCGCGCTGCCGGGGGTTCCGGCTGCCGCTGAAGAGCCGGCCAAACCCGAGCCGATTGTGCAGGGCGGTCTGCTCGGCGCGATCAGTTCGAGCATCGACGACGTGCAGGACAAACTCGACCTCAATGAACATCTGGTCGATGCCTGGCGCCTGCGTGCCGACCGCGCGGCGGACGAAGTCGACAAACTGGTCAACCAGCCGTCGAACCGGTCCGGCTGGAGCGTCGCCGGGGATTTCCTGATGTTGTCCGGCGTCTGGCTCGGCGCGTTTGCGCTGCTGACCGTGCTCGGCAGCCTGCTGGCCAAGCGGCTGAGTCAGGGCCGTTGGCTGCGGACCCGCCAGCGCAGTCAGGACCTGGTCGGCTACCTGCTGCCGTACACGCTGCCGGCGCTGATCTGTCTGCCGCTGACGCTGTACGTCAGCCACTTTCTGCAAGCCTCGGTGGGACGGGCGCTGGCGCTGTGTCTGGCGTACGCCACCAGCAGCGGTATTTTCTCCACTTCAATGTTGTTGTGCGTGGTGGTGATGTTCAACGTCGGGCACAAACGGCCTGCCGCGCGGATCATCCGCGACTACTGCCCGAAACCGCTGTTCCTGATCGGCTTCCTCGCGGCCCTCAGTGACGCGTTGACCAGCCCGCAGATCGCCCGTCAGTTGGGCGGCAACATCACCAGCAGCGTCGCGGTGTTCACCGGGCTGATCGCCTCGGTCATCTTCGGTCTGCTGGTGATTCGCCTGCGCCGGCCGGTGGCACATCTGATTCGCAACCGGCCGCTGGCCCAGCGCCTGAAGCAGCCGTCGATGCAGGAGTCACTGCGGATTTTTTCCGGGCTCTGGTACTGGCCGATTGTGTTGATGGTGCTGGTCTCGGCGGTCAATCTGATCGGTATCGGCGAGGACAATCAAAAGGCTCTGCGCTGCGCGTTGTTCACCACGGTTTTGCTGATCGGCACGGTGTTCCTCAGCACCATCCTCCAGCACCTGTTCAAGTCGCGCAAAGCCGAAGCGATCCAGCGCAGCAGCGCTTACAAGGAACGCTTTCTCAGCCTGTTGCACGCCTTGCTGCGGATCGTCATTGCGATCGCCTTCATCGATATTCTCGGGCGGATCTGGGGCGTTTCGCTGCTCGATTTTGCCCAGAGCAGCACCGTCGGCCGGGCGATCAGCAATGCGTTGAGCAGCATCGGCCTGATCTTCCTCGTCACCTGGCTGTTGTGGGTGGTGCTCGACACGGCGATTCAGGAAGCGCTGAAACCACCGGTCAGCAAACGCTCGTCGCGCCAGCCCAGCACCCGGGTGAAAACCATCCTGCCGCTGCTGCGCAACGCAATCAAAATCATCCTGGTGGTGATCTGCGCGATCACCACCATGGCTAACCTCGGCATCAACGTCGCACCACTGTTGGCGGGTGCCGGGGTGGTCGGTCTGGCCATCGGTTTCGGCTCGCAACAACTGGTGCAGGATGTAATCACCGGGCTGTTCATCATCATCGAAGACACGCTGTCGATCGGCGACTGGGTGGTGCTCGATTCCGGGCATGCCGGCACGGTAGAAGGCCTGACCATTCGCACCCTGCGCCTGCGCGACGGCAAGGGGTTTGTGCACTCGGTACCGTTCGGTCAGATCAAGGCAGTCACCAACCAGTCACGCCAGTTTGCCTTCGCGTTTTTCTCGGTGCAGTTCACCTACGACACCGATGTCGACAAGGCCATCGAACTGATCCGCCAGACCGGTGATTCAATTCGCGAAGACCCGTTCCTCAAGTACAACCTGCAAGGGCCGCTGGATGTATTCGGCGTGGACAGGATGGACTTGAACGGCGTGGTGCTGACCGCGCAATTCCGTACCGTGTCGGGCGGGCAATATGCGGTGAGCCGGGCGTTCAATCAGCGTTTGAAAAAGCTTGTGGATAACAGCGCCGAGGTGCATTTCGCGCAGACTTATCCACAGCAGGTTTTGTTGCCCAGGCGGCAGGGTGAGGGGGAATGGGTAGCGAGCGAGGTGCCACAAAAGTCGAGTACTTGATGGGCGGATTGTGTAGTGGGGTTTCTGGCCTCTTCGCGGGCAAGCCCGCTCCCACAGGGTTCTGGGTGATGTTGAAATAGTAGGCACACCAAAAATCACTGTGGGAGCGAGCTTGCTCGCGAAAGGGCCGGAACTGTCGACATCAATGCTGGATCAGCTTGCTGCGCACTTGCTCCATGGCCACCTGATCCAGCTCAGTCCAGAAAACCTGCTTGCCAGCAATCTCGGCAGCAACCGGCATCCCATCGCGATACACCAGCCGATTACTCACCAACGCCGGTACTTTCGCCCCTGGCAACAACGTCCCGGCCAGGTTCAGCGGATCAACCCCGCACACCGCAACCAGACTGCCGTCATGCGCCCGGCGCCGAACCTCGCGCAGTAATGGAATCGCCTCGGGCAAGGCAAACTGCTCCCCCGCCAGACCACTGACAAAGCGCCCGCCACGAATCTCGCCACGGGCCTCCAGCCGATGAAACGTGCGCAGCAATTCGCGCCAGCTCGGCAGCCATTCCGCTTCGCGCTCCAGCAGGCGCCAGAACACCACGCCATAGCGGCGCAGCAACGTCATGGCGACATGTTCGAGGGTTTCCGGTGACGCTATCTCAGCGCTTTCCTGCCGTGGCCCGCGGCGCAACAATGCCCAGCGTCCGGCATCGTCCATGCCACCGACAAATGCACCGCGCCCACGACGACTGCTGCGTTGCTGGCGCTTGCTCGCCGGGGTGATCAAGGCGCGCAACCCGGCGAAGCTGTCGGCGTTTACCAGGCCGGCGCCGACCAGTTCCTGCAAGGCGATTTCCAGCTCGGTGCGCAGCAGATGCGCCTCGTGAATCAGCTCATCGAAAAACAGCGCGCCGTGCTGACTCAGCGCCTCATAAACCTTTTGCGTTTTCGGCGACAGTTCGCTGGCCGGCGTCTGCTCGGCCAGTCCACTCCACAGCCCGACCTGACTGCGCGGCAGCAGCACAATCGGCGTACTGCGCAACGCCGTGCCGCTGACTTTTTGTCGGGCGCTGAGGCGCGTCCACACCAGCTTGCCGTTGCGGCACAGGTCATCCAGCCAGCTCGGCGAATAGTCTTTCAGGCGCGCCGGGAGAAGGTCGCTGTCCCACGCCGAAGCCGCTGCCGGGTAGCCTTCGAACTGGCCGATAATTGCCGGCAGCACCGCGTGGCCCTGACCGCGCGTAGCAGGGGACAGGTGCTGCCAGTCGAACAGAAAACGCATGAAATCCTGCAGTGCTACCGGCTCGATTTCCCGACGCAAACGCTTGACGGTGTAGCGATGAATGCGCGCCAGCAGATGCCGTTCGCACCATTCTTCAACGGCTACACCCGGAGTGAAATGCCCGCGCAGCACATAGCCTTCTCGCTCCAGTTGCGCGAGGGCCTGATTGACCTGCGGTATCGGTAACGCGAGTGGTTCGGCAATGGCGGCTAACGGCAGCGGACCGAAGGCGCCGAGTCGGGCGCGGATCACTTCGATCAATGCGTCATCGACCGTCCAGATATCATCGAACCCGGGCAGCGCTGCTTGCGGCGGTTGCAACGTGGCCTGTGGATAAAGCGCTTGCAGACACTTCAGGCGTTCTCGCGCCAGCCACAACGAGCCAGGCTGTGGATGTGTAGTGACTGTGAGGCCGTCTTCGCGAGCAGGCTCGCTCCCACAGTTGACGGTGTTCCAACGGGCNGGGCGGAACCCGGTTGAATGTGGGAGCGAGCCTGCTCGCGAAGCTTTTCTTTTGCCGTTACTGGCGGAACGGCCAAGCGGCAGGCGCGACCGCTCGCAGTCAGCGCGTCAAGCCATTCGCGCCAGTGTTCGCCAGCCTGAACTTCAAGGTCGCTGACGCACGCCAGGCTCATCAGCGCCTCGTGCATTTCATCGACGTTGGCCGGCGTCGGCCACGCTTGCTCGCGCACCGCGTTGATGGCGTCGGCGTCGAGTGCACCGAGATCATCGGTGGATTGCGGATCGCTCCAGCGCCGGTTGATCACCGCTTGGGTGCGGCGTTCTTCCAGCGGCGCATCGTCGAGAAAACTGTACGGCCGCGCGCTGAGAATTTCCGCCGCCAGCGGCGAGGGTGCCGGCAGATCGCGGCTGATCAACCGCACCTCGCCACGCTCCATGCGCCGCAGCAGCGTGAGCCAGCCGTCGCTGTCCATGGCCTCGTGCAGGCAATCGTCGAGGGTCTGCTCCACCAGCGGATGCTCGGGAACCTCCCGCTCGCCGGCGAGGTTTTCCAGGCAGGCGATCTGATCGGGGAACACGCTGGCGATCAGGTCTTCGCTTTTCATCCGCTGCAACTGCGGCGCGACTTTGCGCCCGCCGGTAAAACGCGGCAACGCCAGGGCCACGCCGGCATTCCAGCGCCAGCGCACGCCGAACAGCGGCGCGTCGAGAATCGCCTGAATCAGGATGTGCTCGGCGCTGTTGCTGTGCAGGTACCGCCAGACATCATCCAGTTCGAAACTGTGGCTGGTGGACAGCGACAGGACGATCGCGTCTTCGCTGGCAGCTGCCTGCAACTCGAAGTTGAACGTGCGGCAGAAACGCTTGCGCAAGGCCAGGCCCCAGGCGCGGTTGATGCGGCTGCCGAACGGTGAATGGATGATCAACTGAGTACCGCCGGACTCATCGAAAAACCGCTCCATCAGCAGCGTGTCCTGCGAGGGCAGGGCGCCGAGGGTCAGGCGAGCGCGGGCGAGATACTCCACCAGTTGTTCGGCGCTGGCACGGTTCAGGCCGAGGGTTGCGGTCAACCAGTCGAGCGCCGGTTGCAGATCGCCGGGGCTGGCGCCGAGCAACAGGTCGAGAGTCGCTTGCAGCCGCGCCACCGCCGCAGACAATTCATCGCTGCGCCCCGGGGCTTCGCCGAGCCAGAATGGAATGGTCGGCGGCTGGCCCTGGGCATCCTCGACGCGCACCTTGCCGGTTTCCACCCGCAGGATGCGGTAGGAGGTATTGCCGAGCTGGAACACATCACCGGCGATGCTTTCCACGGCGAAGTCTTCATTGACGCTGCCGATGTTCAGGCCCTGCGGTTCGAGCAACACGCTGTAGTCGGCATTGTCGGGAATGGTGCCGCCACTGGTCACGGCGGTCAGCTGCGCGCCACGGCGGCCGCGCAGCGTGCGGCTGACGGCGTCGCGGTGCAGGTAGGCGCTGCGGATGCCTTGGCGGCCGTTGTAGCCTTCGGCGAGCATGGTCAGCAGCGCCTGATAGTGTTTTTCGTCGAGACCGCGGTACGGCGATGCTTGGCGGAACAGCGCGAGCAGCGCATCTTCCGCCCATTCCCGGCAACTGACTTCGGCGATGATCTGCTGCGCCAGTACATCGAGCGGCGCTTCGGGGATGTGCAGGGTGTCGAGTTCGCCACGGCGCACGCAGTCGAGCAGGGCGGCGCACTCGATCAGGTCGTCGCGGGTGGTGGCGAACAAGCGGCCCTTGGGCGTGCCGCCGACCTGGTGCCCGGAGCGTCCGACTCTTTGCAGAAACCCGGCAATCGAACGTGGCGAGGATATTTGGCAGACCAGATCGACTTCGCCGATATCGATGCCCAATTCCAGCGAAGCGGTGGCGACCAGCACTTGCAACTCGCCGCGCTTGAGCCGCTGTTCGGCGTCGAGGCGGAATTCCTTGGCCAGGCTGCCGTGGTGCGCGGCCACTGCGTGCTTGCCCAGGCGTTCGCTGAGGTGTCGGCTCAGGCGTTCGGCGAGGCGCCGGGTATTGACGAAAATCAGCGTGGTGCGGTGTTCGCGGGCCAATTCGGCGAGCCGGTCATAAACCAGTTCCCAAACGTCGTTGGCCATCACTGCCGACAACGGCACTGGCGGCACTTCGATGCCCAGATCCCGTGGCCGGGCGTGGCCGATGTCGATGATCTCGCAGGGGCGATCGGTGCCGACCAGAAATCGTGCCACGGCATCAATCGGCTTTTGCGTGGCGGACAAGCCGATGCGGGTCAAGGGTTCGGCACACAGCGCCTGCAGGCGTTCGAGGCTCAGCGCCAGATGACTGCCACGTTTGCCGGCAGCGATGGAGTGAATCTCGTCGATGATCACCGTGCGCGTGCTGCCGAGCATTTTGCGCCCGGACTCGGAGCCGAGCAGCACGTACAGCGATTCTGGCGTGGTCACCAGAATGTGCGGCGCACTTTTGCGCATGGCGGCGCGGTCTTTCTGTGGCGTGTCGCCGGTACGTACGGCGGTGGTGATGTGTAATTCGGCCAGGCCCATCTGGCGCAGCTGCTCAGTGATTCCGGCCAGCGGATTTTGCAGGTTGATGCGGATGTCGTTGGATAAAGCCTTGAGCGGTGAAACGTAGACCACCAGGGTTTCGTCGGGCAGGCCGTCGGGGTTTTCCAGGCCACGGTGGACGAGGTCGTCGAGCACCGCGAGAAACGCGGTGAGGGTTTTGCCGGAGCCGGTGGGCGCGGCGATCAGCGTCGAGCGGCGCTGGCGGATCAACGGCCATGCGCGGGCCTGGGCGGCGGTGACCGACGGGAAGGTGCTGCTGAACCAGGCGCTGACGGCGGGGTGAAAGCCAGCCAGGGCGGCGTCCTTGGGGATGGGCAGATTCATGCTCAAGTTATGCGGGTGGGGGCGGCAAGATGCAAGTACCGCTGGGGATCTGCGCTGTTCATCAGGGCCTCATCGCTGGCAAGCCAGCTCCCACAGTGATTGTTGTTGTTCAACAGTTTGGCAATCAACACTGAACCCTGTGGGCGCTGGCTTGCCAGCGATGGGGCCAGTTGATTCAGCACAATTCCCGGCGATCTACACTTTACGGGTGACGGTTGCGCACTAAACCCGCAAAATGCAACGATTCCGGCAATTATCGATGACGGTGTCACCCGCACCGTCGCTAAAGCCATCGTTCCAATCAGACTGGGCCTGCTGACTCTATGCGAATGCGCCTTATGTTACTGGGCGGCGGAAATGCCCTTGGGCAGGCGCTGATTCGCCTCGGTGCGGAAGAAGACATCGGTTTCCTCGCCCCCCGCCCGCCAGAAGACGGCTGGGATGCCGCGAGCCTGACGCAACTGCTCGACGATACCCGTCCGGATGCGTTGATCAACCTCGCCTACTATTTCGACTGGTTCCAGGCCGAGACCGTCAGCGAAAGCCGTCTGGCCGGCCAGGAGCGCGCCATCGAACGGCTGGCGGAACTGTGCCAGCACCACAACATCATTCTTGTGCAACCGTCCAGTTACCGGGTATTCGACGGTTCGCGGGCGACTGCCTACAGCGAAAAAGACGAGCCGGTGCCGCTGGGCCTGCGCGGCCAGGCGCTGTGGCGCATCGAGCAAAGTGTCCGCGCGACCTGCCCGCAACACGTGTTGCTGCGCTTCGGCTGGCTGCTCGATGACAGCCCTGAAGGCACCCTCGGACGTTTCCTCGCCCGCGCCGAACAGCCGGATGAATTGCTCATGGCCGATGACCGCCGGGGCAATCCGACCCCGGTGGACGATGCGGCGCGAGTGATCATTTCGGTGCTCAAGCAACTCGATTGCGCGGCGCCGCTGTGGGGCACTTACCATTACGCCGGCCATGAGGCGACCACGCCGCTGGCGCTCGGTCAGGCGATTCTGACCGAAGCACGCAGCCTGCATCCGCTGGCGATCGAAGCGCCGACCGCCCAGGCCCATGCCGCGCGGCCGGATGCCGCCGAGGAACCGCAGCACGCGGTCCTCGCCTGCAAGAAAATTCTGCACACTTTCGGGATCAAGCCCCGCGCCTGGCGCGCCGCACTCCCGGCTTTACTGGATAGGTTTTATCGTCATGGCTGAAGGCCCTGTTTTAATCACCGGCGGCGCCGGTTTCATCGGCTCGCACCTGACGGATGCATTGCTCGCCACCGGCCATTCGGTGCGGATTCTCGATGATCTGTCGACTGGCAAACGCAGCAATCTGCCGCTGGATAATCCACAGGTCGAACTGATCGTCGGTGACGTCGCCGATGCCGCGCTGGTCGCGCAGGCCATGCAAGGCTGCAGCGCCGTTGCGCATTTGGCGGCAGTCGCTTCGGTGCAGGCGTCGGTGGACGATCCGGTGAAGACGCACCAGAGCAATTTCATCGGCACCCTGAATGTCTGCGAAGCCATGCGCCAGGCCGGGGTCAAGCGTGTGCTCTACGCGTCGAGCGCAGCGGTGTACGGCAACAATGGCGAAGGCGAGTCGATTGACGAAGACACGCCAAAGGCCCCGCTGACCCCGTATGCCTCGGACAAACTGGCCGGCGAGCACTACTTCGATTTCTACCGTCGCCAGCACGGTCTGGAGCCGGTGATCTTCCGCTTCTTCAACATCTTCGGCCCACGCCAGGATCCGTCCTCGCCGTATTCCGGGGTCATCAGCATTTTCAGCGAGCGGGCGCAGAAAGGTCTGCCGATCACCGTGTTCGGCGATGGTGAGCAGACCCGCGATTTCCTCTATGTCGAGGATCTGGTCGACGTGCTGGTGCAGGCAATCGACAAGCCTGAAGTGGAAGTGGGCGCGATGAACGTCGGCTGGAATCAGGCGATGAACCTCAAGCAGATGTTGCAAACGCTGCAGGAAGTGGTCGGTGAACTGCCACCGGTCAGCTATGGCCCGGCGCGCGCCGGCGACATCCGTCATTCGCGGGCGAACAACACGCGTTTGCTGCAACGTTTCAAGCTGCCAGAGCCGACGCCGATGCGTGTGGGGCTGGCGCGGTTGCTGGGCAAATAGGTTTATCGCAGACATGAAAAAGGCGCCTTTTGACAGGCGCCTTTTTCACGGCCGGAATGTGTCGCTAATCCTGTGGCGAGGGGATTTATCCCCGATCGATCACGAAGTGATCGTCGTCAGTTCTAAGCCTGCTCACCCAAAGCCTCATTCACCACCACGTGAACGTTCCTGGTTGAATCTGCCTTAGAACTTGTAGCCCAGACCCACCATGTACACAAACGGATCGACATCAACATTCACCTTGGCACGGGTACCCGGTGCCACGGCGTTGTTCTCGACGGTGGCACGAGTATCGATGTCGATGTAGCGCACCTGGGCGTTGAGCATGATGTTGTCGGTCAGCATGTAGTCGGCGCCGACCTGCCAGGCCAGGCCCCAGGAGTTTTTCGCCTTGAAGTTGCTGAAGCCGTTGGACTGGGCTTCGCTGCCGACGTGCTCGTCGTAGATCCAGGTGTAGTTGATGCCGCCACCGATGTAAGGCTGGAACGGCGATTTCGCATCCAGCGGGTAGTACACGACGCTGAGGGTGGGCGGCAGGTGTTTCAGGGTGCCGAGTTTGCCGTTGGCCGCTGGCAGCGCGGTGCCTTTGATCTTCACGTCATGCTCGAACGGCGAGGCCGCCAGCAACTCGATCCCGATGTTGTTGGTCAGCATGTAGGCGAAGTTCAGACCCAGTTGGGTGTCGCTGCTCATGGTCGCCTTGCCGCCCAGGTTGGTGCCGCTCAAAGGACCCTGATCGACTTTGACGCTGGAGCTGTCGGCCTTCGGGTTGACGGTGATCGCACCGGCGCGAACGATGATGTCGCCGGCTTCGTGAGCGTGGGCGAGCGGGGCTGCGAGCGCGAGGGCAAACAGCGAGGCGCTGAGCAAGGACTTGTTCATGGGGGCTCCAAAAGGACGTTAAAAATGTCTGATGTCCTATGGTATGAAGCCAACTGATACGGTCTTTTGACTCAGCTCAATGAAACAGTGATGGCCCGGTTTTTTGTGGAACCTTTGCCGACCCCTTCGCTGGCAAGCCCGCTCTCACAGGTTTCGTTGGTGTTCACAAAATGGGTGAACGACTCGATCACTGTGGGAGCTGGCTTGCCAGCGAAGGGGCCATTAAAAACATCACAGAAGTGCCGGAATTACTCCGGCAGCTCATACACATAAATCTTGTCCGCCGCCATCTGATACCCGGCATCGGCCAGTTCGCTGGTGGACGCCTTGACCTGCAGCGGTCCCTCGACCCAGTACGGCTGATACAGCTCGTCGAGCTTCACGCCCAGCTCGCTTTTCACATGCACGATCTGGTTCGACGGCGGTGGCGGCACGTGGATGCAGGCGCCGAAGTAAGGCACCAGCAGAAACTCCGTAGTGCGTCCTTCTTCATTGACTTCCAGCGGCACGATGTAGCCCGGCAGGCGGATGTTCTGCCCGTCCAGGCTCTGCACCACCGGCGCGTTGGGCATGTCCTGTTTCGCCGCCGGCGCCGACTCGGCGGACAGCGCGTCGCCCATCTTCGACAGGTCGTGCAACGGCGTCATGTTCGGCACTTCCGGCGCGGCGTCCGGCGGGATCATCTCCGACCAGGTCAGGTCTTTCGGCGCCGCTGCCCACACAGGCAGGGCAACCAGCAACAGCAGCGCAAGCACGGCGCGGGGCATGGTGAACATCCTCATAAACGGATCGACAGGCCATCGGCCAGGGATTGGCGATACGCGCGCCAGGCCGGCACGCTGCCCATCAGCAGCGCGGCCGCCAGAATGCCACCGAGCAGCGTCCATTCATACTCGCTCGGCCACGCCAGCGGCAGATACAGCCCGTAATTGGCCTGCACGTAACCCTGCGCGGCGGCGATGCCGAGGTACAGCAACGCCAGTCCGGCGATTACGCCGGTCAGTGCCAGCGCGAAAGCTTCCAGCACCAGCAGACTCGCGATGTGCCACGGTCGTGCGCCGACCGAGCGCAAAATCGCCATCTCCCGGCGGCGCTCGTTAAGGCTGGTGAGAATCGCCGTGAGCATGCCGATCAACCCGGTCAGCACCACAAACAGCGAGACCACAAACAGCGCCTTTTCAGCGGTGCTCATCAGGCTCCACAGCTCCTGCAAGGCCACGCCCGGGAGGATCGCCAGCATTGGCTCGCCCCGGTATTCATTGATCTCGCGTTGCAGGGCGAAGGTGGAAATCTTGCTGTTGAGGCCGAGCATGAACGCAGTGATCGCCTGTGGCGTCAGGTCCATGTTGCGTGCCTGATCTGCGGTGATCCGGCCGTTGCCCCGGGCCGGCACGCCGTTGTGCCAGTCGATGTGAATCGCCTCCATGCCGCCGAGGCTGATGTGCAACGTGCGATCTACCGGCGTGCCGGTGCGCTTGAGAATGCCGACCACGGTGAACGGCTTGTCGTCGTGTTTGACCAGACTGATAGCCGCCACACCATGGGCCAGCACCAGTTGGTCGCCGAGCTTGTAATGCAGCGCCTCGGCGACTTCGGCGCCGAGCACCACTTCGAACGGATCGGTGGCGAAGGCACGGCCGTCGGCCAGTTCCAGATGTTGCTGACGACCGTACTGGTAATGCTCGAAATAGGCTTCGGTGGTGCCCATCACCCGGTAGCCGCGATGGGAGTCGCCGAGGGACATCGGGATTGCCCATTTCACTTTCGGGTTGCTGGCGAAGTGTTCGAAGCTGTCCCAACGAATGTTGTTGGTCGCGTTGCCGATGCGGAACACCGAGTACAGCAGCAGGTTCACCGAACCGGAGCGAGCGCCGACGATCAGGTCGGTGCCGCTGATGGTGCTGGCGAAACTGGCTTTGGCCTCGGTGCGCACGCGCTCGACCGCGAGCAACAGGCACACCGAAAGGGCAATGGCGAACGCGGTGAGCAGGGCGGTGAAGCGGCGGTTGGCCAGGCTGGCCATGGCCAGACGAAACAGATACATCTCAGACCTCGGCAGACGTGGCGGCGCGATTGAGTTCGGCCAGGGACAGGTGACGGTCGAACAGCGGCGCCAGGCTCTGGTCGTGACTGACGAACAACAGGCTGGAACCGGCCTCGCGGCATTCGGCGAACAACAGACGAATGAAGTTTTCCCGGGCGTCGTAATCCAGCGCCGAGGTCGGTTCGTCGGCGATCACCAGTTCCGGCTGGCCGATCAAGGCCCGGGCGGCGGCGACCCGTTGCTGCTGACCGATCGACAGCGAATCGGCGCGACGGCCGAGGATGCTTTCGTCCTTCAAACCCAGGTGAGCGAGCAGGGTGGCGGCGGCCTGGTCGACGCTGCCGTGGCGCTGTTTCGCCCGCTCGGCACGCAGTTTGGAGAAGTGGCAGGGCAACTCGACATTCTCGCGTACCGAAAGAAACGGCAGCAGGTTGAATTGCTGGAAGATGTAGCCAGTGTGATCGACGCGAAAGCGGTCGCGGGCGCCGGCACCCAGTTCGGTCAGTTCCTGGCCGAGCAGGCGAATGCTGCCGCGTCCGGGCTTCTGCACGCCACCGAGCAGGCCGAGCAGGGTGGTCTTGCCACTGCCGCTGGGGCCTTTGAGGAACAGGGTTTCGCCGGGCTCCAGGCGAAACGTCGGGATGTCCAGCAGCGGCGGGTGGCCGGGCCAGTTGAAGCCCAGGTCGGACAGTTCGATGAGTGCTTGGGTCATGGCACCAGTTTCATGTTTGATCACGGGCCCGTGCAGGAGCTGCCGGAGGCTGCGATCTTTTGATCCAGTTTTTAAAGGCAAGATCAAAAGATCGCAGCCTTCGGCAGCTCCTACAGGGGATTTTTCAGGCAATCAGAATTTCAGGGCGGCAGCCTTGGCGGTCACTTCGGTGCCTTGCTGGCCGCTCGGGCCGATCAGTTGTACCTGAATTTTCTGTGTGGCCGGGAAGGTATTGAAGAGGTTCGCCAGATCCAGGGTCTTCAAGGCACCTGGTGCAGCGCAACTGAATTGGTAGTGTGCGTGGATTTCGCTGTGATCGTGGTGATGCGCTTCACCACCCTTGGCATCTTCGTCGTGGTCATCATCGTCATGCTCGTCGGCAGCCGGCTTGTCGCCGAACAGCGGGCTTTCCAGTTCCTGGCTGGTGACCTTGCAACCGGCGGCGGCCGGCAGGCTGAACAGCGCCAGCGGGTTTTCCAGTTTGGCGCGGGCGGCGGCGACCTTGGCCTTGTCGGCGTCGCTGGTGGCGGCATGTTCGAAGCCCACCAGGTTCATCGCCGGGCTTTCCAGTTCCAGCTCCAGAGTCTGGCCGTCGAGTGCGGCGTTCAGTCGGCCGACGCCATGTTCGTGGGCACCGAGGCTGCCGTGCTCGTGGTCGTGATCATGATCGTGCTCATCGGCGGCATGGGCGATGGCCAGCGGCAACAGGGCAAACGGCAAAGCGAGCAGCAGACGACGCATGGCGGTCTCCGGAAAGTAAAGTGAAGAGATTGTTATGTAATCTTATAACGAAAGTGCGCAGAGTTTGCCCGTGCGCTTGGCGTTGCACAAGTCCCGTGGGAGCATGCAGGTCAGAAATGTGCAGGAGCGAAGCAGATGTTGCGGATACGCGGAACCGTTGGCGCGACGCCGGTGGATTTGACGGTGGAGCTGGATGACAGCGATTGGGTGAGGCTCGGCGCAGCCCTTGGCGCGCAGCCGCAGGGTGATCAGCCTGAAGCGGCATTGAGCGCGTCGGCAGCGAAACCACTTAACCAGGACGATGCGTTGTGGCAGGTCGCGCAGGATCTGTTGCGCAAGGCCGGGCAGCTCAGCGGGCCGGATTTGCTGGAGCAGTTTGAGGGATTGACTGGCAGCGCGGCTGCAGGCAAACGGCTGTTGGTACGTCTACGCCACAGTTCACAGGTGAAAGTAGCGAGCGGCGGGGATACGCCGCTCTATAGCTGGATCGAGTAGGCCGCAAAAGATCGCAGCCTGCGGCAGCTCCTACAGGTTCATCCGCAAAATATGGAAGAACACGATCAAATGTAGGAGCTGCCGTAGGCTGCGATCTTTTGATCTTAATAAAGCGCAGCAAATACCTTACGGCGGTAAGCGGTCACCAGCGGATGATCGTTGCCCAACAGTTCGAACACCTGCAGCAAGGTCTTGTGCGGCAGGCCTTCACCGTAGCTGCGGTTACGGATGAACAGCTTGAGCAAGGCTTCCAGCGCCGCTTCGTATTGCTGACGCGCCAGTTGCTGGATCGCCAGTTGATACACCGCTTCGTCGTCCTGCGGATCTTTGGCCAGACGCGCCTTGAGGTCGGCGGCATCCGGCAGATCGCGGGCCAGGCCAAGGAATTTGATCTGCGCTTTGGCGCCGGCCAGTGCAGCCTTGTGCTCATCGCTCTTGACTGCGTCGAGCACGGTTTGCGCCTCACCCAGTTCGCCGCGTTCGGTCAGGCAGCGGGCGTAGAGGATCAGCGCTTTGGCGTTGCTGTTGTCTTCGGTGAGCATCACTACCAGCGCGGCTTCTGCTTCCGCGTAACGACCTTCATCGAACAGTGCCTGCGCCTGTTCGAACGGATCGGCAGCGGCCGGCGGTGGCATCTGTACATGCGGTTCGAGCAGGGCGCGCACGGCGGACTCCGGCTGCGCACCGGCAAAACCGTCGACCGGTTGGCCGTCCTTGAACAGCACCACGGTCGGCAGGCTGCGAATGCCGAAGCGGGCGACGATGTCCTGTTCGATGTCGCAGTTGACCTTGGCCAGCAGCAGTTCGCCCTGATAGCTCTCGGCAATGCCTTGCAGCATCGGCATCAGCGCCTTGCACGGCGCACACCATTCGGCCCAGAAATCCACCAGCACCGGTTTGTTGAAGGAGGCTTCGATCACCGACTGGTCGAAATCGGCAGTCGTGGCGTCGAAGATGTACGGCGTTTGCTGACTCATGGGGGATCTCGTAAAAGCGTGGATGGGGCAACTATACGGCTTGGCGGGGTGTGGCCGGAAGCGGGGCAGATTTGAGAGGTGTACCGCTAGGCAGGACGCCATCGCTGGCAAGCCAGCTCCCACAGGATTCTGTGTCGTAGAAGAAATGTTGGTTCGACTCGGTCACTGTGGGAGCGGGCTTGCCCGCGATGCTTTTGGTTAGCGCCGCGCATGGTAAAGACTGACATGTCTGAACTCTTCCGGCTCCGCCAGATCCGGCAACGTCATCGCCTCAAGCATTTCAATGCGCTCATACAACGGATGACGAAAATCCCGAACCCGCGAATCTGCTACCAGCGCCTCGCGGCCACGGCTGAGAAACGCATCGAGCAGCGGCAGGTTCTCGCGGTCGTAGAGCACGTCCGCCACCAGAATCAGATCGAAACGATCAGCCTCGGCAAAGAAGTCCGTCGAATAACTCATCTGCACATCATTGAGTTCAGCGTTGGCCCGACACGCAGCAATCGCCAGCGGATCCAGATCACAGACCACCACCTCCAACGCCCCGGCCTTCACCGCAGCAATCGCGGCGATCCCGGAACCGGCGCCGAAATCCAGCACCCGCTTGCCGCGCACCCACTCGGGGAACTCCGCGAGATAGCGCGCCACCGCCAGGCCGCTGGCCCAGCAGAAACTCCAATAGGGCGGCTCGTGAAGGATGCGCCGGGTTTCGTCCGGGCTGAATTCACGATCCATGTTCTCGCCGTCGATCAGCCACAGCTGCAAATCGGTGCCGGGCAATGTGCAGGACTTGAGCCGCGCATCACCGAGCAATTCACCCAGCGCCTGTTGCAGGTCGAGCGGTACGGTCATGGTGCTTTGACAAATTGCAGCTGGCCCAGCGCCTGTGTGGTCGGCTGGGTGATGGTTTGTGACGGCAGGTGCAGGATCAACTGGCCCGATTGCGTGGCACGACCTCGCAGCTCAACCCGTGCGCCGGCCGGAAATGACTCCGGATTGAAGCGCAGGCGAAACGGCAGAATCTGGTTGTTGCCGATCAGGCTGGAACTGGCGAGCAGTTGTTGCGGACGCGATTTTTCATCGATCACCAGCAGCGCCAGTTCGACTTCGGCCCCGGCCGGCACGCCTTGCAGGGTGCCGCTCAGTTCCCGTTGATAGGCAGGCAGCGGACCCAGGTCGGCGGCTTCCTTGGCTTTTTTCTGCGCCTGTTGTGGTGCCGGGCCCGGTGTTGGCGGTTGCGGTTTGGGTTTATCGCTACCGCAGGCCACCAGCAGGGCGAAAAGACTGAGCAAAACGAGCGGTCGTAGCGACATTGGCAGCTCCAGAAAATGAAATCCGTGGATCAAACGATCATGGCAGTCTGTATACCGCAAACCCTATGGCTTGTCTTGCCACCGGGATGCGCTACCATGGCCCTCCCTTTTTTTGTTGCCAGCCACCATGCACTGTCCCTTCTGCGGTGCCAACGACACCAAGGTCATCGACTCGCGTCTGGTCGCCGAGGGCGAACAGGTGCGCCGCCGGCGTGAATGCCTGGCCTGCGGCGAACGTTTCACGACATTCGAGACGGCCGAACTGGTGTTGCCGCGCCTGATCAAAACCGACGGCAGCCGCCAACCGTTCGACGAAGAAAAACTCCGCGCCGGCATGCAACGCGCCCTGGAGAAACGTCCGGTGAGCGTCGAGCGTCTCGAATCCTCCCTGGTCCACATCAAGCACAAGCTGCGCGCCACCGGCGAGCGCGAGGTCAAATCCCTCGTGGTCGGCGAACTGGTGATGGCCGAGCTGCAAAAGCTCGATGAAGTCGCCTATATCCGTTTCGCTTCCGTGTACCGCCGCTTCCAGGACCTCAACGAGTTCCGCGAAGAGATCGACCGCCTCGCCCGCGAACCGGTGAAAGAATGACCAGCGCCGCCGAGCAGGCGATCCTCGACGCCCGTTTCATGGCACGCGCGCTGGAGCTGGCGCGCAAGGGCCACTACACCACCCATCCCAATCCTCGGGTTGGCTGCGTGATCGTCAAGGACGGGCAGATTGTCGGCGAAGGCTTTCACGAGCGTGCCGGCGAACCCCACGCTGAAGTCCACGCCTTGCGCGCAGCCGGTGAGCTGGCCCGAGGCGCCACGGCTTACGTGACCCTTGAGCCGTGCAGCCACCATGGCCGCACGCCGCCGTGCGCCGATGCGCTGGTAAATGCCGGAGTTGCCCGGGTGGTCGCCGCGATGCGCGATCCGAATCCGCAGGTCGCCGGACGTGGCTTGCAGCGCCTGGCCGATGCCGGCATCGCCACCGAAAGCGGCGTGCTGGAAGCCGAAGCACGTCAACTCAATCAAGGTTTTCTGAAACGCATGGAACACGGCTTGCCGTTCGTGCGGGTCAAGTTGGCCATGAGTCTCGACGGTCGTACGGCGATGGAAAGCGGCGAAAGCCAATGGATCACCGGCCCAGCGGCGCGTTCCGCCGTGCAGCGTCTGCGCGCGCAGGCTGCAGTGGTGCTGACCGGGGCCGACACCGTGCTGGCCGACGGTGCGCGCCTGACCGTGCGCGGCGATGAGCTGGGGCTGGATGCCGAACAAACCGCGCTGGCCTTGAGCCGTCCGCCGCTGCGGGTGCTGATCGATGGACGTCTGCGAGTGCCGCTGGATGCACCGTTCTTCAAGGCCGGCCCGGCGCTGGTCGCCACCTGCGTGGCCATCGAAGAACAGTACGCCCATGGCCCGGAATGCCTGATCGTGCCGGGCGATGACGGTCAGGTCGATCTGCATCAATTGCTGATCGAGCTGGCCAATCGTGGCGTCAACGAAGTGCTGGTCGAGGCCGGCCCGCGTCTGGCCGGCGCGTTTGCCCAGCGCGGTCTGGTCGACGAGTTCGTGATCTTCATCGCCGGCAAGTTTCTTGGCTCCACGGCGCGTCCGCTGCTGGACTGGCCGCTGGCCTATATGAAGGACGCTCCGGAGTTGAAAATCACTGAAATCCGCGCGGTTGGCGATGACTGGCGAGTCATTGCGACGCCAGTCGTTTCGGCGAGCGTATAATTCCCGGCCATCGCCTTAGCGCTGGCTTCGTTCTCAAGGAGAACCCCATGTTTACCGGCATCATCGAATCCATCGGCAGTATCCGTGCACTGACCCCCAAGGGCGGTGATGTGCGGGTGCATGTCGAAACCGGCAAGCTCGACCTGAGCGACGTCAAACTCGGCGACAGCATCGCCGTCAACGGCGTGTGCCTGACGGCGGTTGAATTGCCGGGCAACGGTTTTGCTGCTGACGTCAGCCGCGAAACCCTCGATTGCACCGCGATGAACGACCTGAAAAGCGGCAGCCCGGTCAATCTGGAAAAAGCCCTGACCCCGACCACCCGTCTCGGCGGGCATCTGGTCAGCGGTCACGTCGACGGTGTCGGCGAAGTGGTGTCGCGCAGCGACAATGCCCGCGCCGTGGAATTTCGCATTCGCGCGCCGAAAGAGCTGGCCAAGTACATCGCCCATAAAGGCTCGATCACCGTCGACGGCACCAGCCTGACCGTGAACGCGGTGGATGGCGCTGAATTCCTGCTGACGATCATTCCGCACACCCTGAGCGAAACCATCATGGCCTCCTACAAGCCAGGCCGCCGGGTGAACCTGGAAGTCGATTTGCTGGCGCGTTATCTGGAGCGTTTGCTGTTGGGCGACAAGGCTGCAGAGCCGACGTCCGGTGGTATCACTGAAAGCTTTCTGGCCGCCAACGGCTACCTCAAATCCTGACTGAAGGGGGTGCCTTGTGGCGCTCAATAGCATCGAAGAACTGGTTGAAGACATCCGCCAAGGCAAGATGGTCATCCTCATGGATGACGAAGACCGCGAGAACGAAGGTGACCTGATCATGGCCGCCGAATGCTGCAAGGCCGAGCACATCAACTTCATGGCCAAGCACGCCCGTGGCCTGATCTGCATGCCAATGAGCCGCGAGCGCTGCGAGCTGTTGAAGCTGCCATTGATGGCGCCGCGCAACGGTTCCGGTTTCGGCACCAAGTTCACCGTATCGATCGAAGCCGCCGAAGGCGTCACCACCGGTATCTCCGCCGCCGACCGTGCGCGTACCGTGCAAGCGGCTGCGGCCAAAGATGCCAAGGCTGAAGACATCGTCAGCCCGGGCCACATCTTCCCGCTGATGGCCCAGGCCGGCGGTACGCTGGCGCGTGCCGGCCACACCGAAGCCGCCTGCGACCTGGCGCGCATGGCCGGTTTCGAGCCGAGCGGGGTGATCTGCGAAGTGATGAACGACGACGGCACCATGTCCCGTCGCGCCGAACTGGAAGCTTTCGCGGCTGAACACAACATCAAGATCGGCACCATCGCCGACCTGATTCACTACCGGATGATCCACGAACGTACCGTTCAGCGGATTGCCGAGCAGCCACTGGACAGCGAACTGGGCCAATTCAACCTGGTGACCTATCGTGATTCGGTGGAAGGCGACGTGCACATGGCCCTCACTTTGGGCACCGTCTGCGCCGAAGAGCCGACCCTGGTGCGCGTGCACAACATGGACCCGCTGCGCGACCTGCTGATGGTCAAGCAACCGGGCCGTTGGAGCCTGCGCGCCGCGATGGCTGCGGTGGCCGAGGCCGGCAGCGGTGTGGTGCTGTTGCTCGGCCACCCGCTTGATGGCGACGTGTTGCTGGCGCACATCCGTGAAACTGCTGATCAGGCGGCGGTGAAAAAACCGACCACCTACAGCATCGTCGGTGCCGGTTCGCAGATCCTGCGTGACCTCGGTGTGCGCAAAATGCGCCTGATGTCGGCGCCAATGAAATTTAATGCGATATCCGGTTTCGATCTGGAAGTTGTAGAATACGTGCCCTCCGAATAATGACCCGGTTTTTCCGGCATTGTTGACATGGATTCTTGTGGTGAGGGGATTCATCCCCGACGGGCTGCGCAGCGGCCCCTGTTTTGGGACTGCTACGCAGTCCATCGGGGATAAATCCCCTCGCCACAGCTAATATCACTGAGGGATGCGTACGAGACGCGTCCCGGCTCTTTAAGAGATCTGACGAATGACCCTGAAGACCATCGAAGGTACCTTCATCGCCCCTAAAGGCCGCTACGCTCTGGTAGTGGGCCGTTTCAACAGCTTCGTGGTTGAAAGCCTGGTCAGCGGTGCAGTTGATGCCCTGGTTCGCCACGGCGTGAGCGAAAGCGACATCACCATCATCCGCGCACCTGGCGCCTTCGAAATCCCGCTGGTTGCGCAGAAAGTCGCCCAGAAAGGCGAGTTCGCAGCCATCATCGCCCTCGGTGCGGTCATTCGTGGCGGCACTCCGCACTTCGAATACGTGGCAGGCGAGTGCACCAAGGGTCTGGCCCAGGTGTCCATGGAATTCGGCGTACCGGTCGCGTTCGGCGTCCTGACCGTTGACTCCATCGAGCAAGCCATCGAACGTTCCGGCACCAAGGCCGGCAACAAAGGTGCTGAAGCTGCCCTGTCCGCTCTGGAAATGGTCAGCCTGCTGGCGCAGTTGGAGGCCAAGTGATTAGCGACGATAGCGATCGTTTCAACCCGCGCGATCCGAAACCTGCGGATGCCGGCAAGCCATCGAAGAGCGCCAAGCGCCGCGAAGCCCGTCAGCTCGCGACTCAGGCCCTGTATCAGTGGCACATGGCCCGGCAATCGCTGAACGAGATCGAAGCGCAGTTTCGCGTTGATAACGATTTCACCGATGTCGATGGCGCCTACTTCCGCGAGATCCTGCACGGGGTTCCGCAGTTCAAGAGCGAAATCGACACCGCGCTCAAGCCATGCCTGGACATCGAAATCGAAGAGCTGGACCCGGTTGAACTGGCGGTTCTGCGCCTGTCCACCTGGGAACTGCTCAAGCGTGTCGATGTGCCGTACCGCGTGGTGATCAACGAAGGTATCGAGCTGGCGAAAGTCTTCGGTTCGACCGATGGCCACAAGTTCGTCAACGGCGTACTCGACAAGCTGGCTCCGCGCCTGCGTGAAGCTGAAGTGAAGGCATTCAAGCGCTGATACGCGCTTGAGACCTCATGGGCGAGTTTGAGCTGATCCGCAATTTCTTCGCCGCCGCGCCTTGTGCGCAGGGCGGCGAGGGCGTTGCCTTGGGGATCGGCGACGACTGCGCCTTGCTGACGGTTCCCCCCGGGGAACAGCTGGCGATTTCCACCGATACGCTGGTGGCCGGCGTGCATTTCGCCGATCCCTGCGATCCGTTTCTGCTCGGTCAGCGCTCGCTGGCCGTTGCGGTCAGCGACCTGGCCGCCATGGGCGCTACGCCCGTTGCCTTTACCCTTGCCCTGACTGTGCCGACGGTGACTGCCGATTGGCTGCGAGCCTACGCCCGCGGTTTGAACCGCATGGCGCAGAGCTGCGGCATCGCGCTGGTCGGCGGTGACACCACGCGCGGGCCGTTGAGCCTGACGGTGACCGTATTCGGTCGCGTTCCGGCCGGGCAGGCCTTGACCCGTAGCGGCGCACAACCGGGCGATCTGCTCTGCGTCGGCGGCGAGCTGGGCAATGCCGCCGGGGCGTTGCCGCTGGTGCTTGGTCAGCGTGAGGCCGAAGCAGATATCGCCCAGCCGTTGCTCGATCATTACTGGTCGCCGCAACCGCAACTGGCGCTCGGTCAGGCCTTGCGTGGCAAGGCCACATCGGCCCTCGACATCTCTGACGGCCTGCTCGCCGATTGCGGGCATATCGCTCTGGCCTCGGGGGTTCGACTCGAAGTTGAACGCGAGCGCGTACCGTTGTCCGATGCTTTAGTGGCGTTTCTCGGCCAGCGCGGTGCCGAACGAGCAGCGTTGAGCGGCGGCGACGACTATGTGCTGGCCTTCACGCTACCGTCCGTCGAGTTGCCGGCACTGCTGGCCGATGGTTGGCCGATCCATGTGATTGGGCGTGTGGCGCAGGGCCAGGGTGTGGTGCTGCTGGATCGCGAAGGACACGACATCACCCCGCAAATCCGCGGTTATCAACATTTTCAGGAGACACCGTGACAGATCACCCGAAACAGGTTCCGGCCGAATTCGTTCCGCCGTCGGTCTGGCGCAATCCCTGGCATTTCCTCGCGTTCGGCTTTGGCTCCGGCACCTTGCCGAAAGCGCCGGGCACGTGGGGTTCGTTAGTTGCGCTACCCTTTATCCCGTTGTGGCAGATGCTGCCCGACTGGGGTTACTGGCTGATGCTCGGGATCACCATGCTGTTCGGCTTCTGGCTGTGCGGCAAGGTCGCCGACGATCTGCGGGTGCACGACCACGAAGGCATCGTCTGGGATGAAATGGTCGGGATGTGGATCACCCTGTGGCTGGTGCCGGAAGGCTGGTACTGGTTGCTCGCGGGGTTCCTGGTGTTCCGCTTCTTCGACATTCTCAAGCCATGGCCGATTCGCTGGATCGACCGGCATGTCCACGGCGGCGTCGGCATCATGCTCGACGACGTGCTGGCCGGCGTGTTTGCCTGGCTGGCGATGCAGGGGCTGGTGTGGATTTTCGCCTGATCCGGATCGTCAGGGTTAAGTGAGGAAACGAGGGATGGCTCGACGCTGGCTGGCGCTTGTGTTTTCGACCTTGCTGGGCACTGTTGCCAGTGCGCAGGAAGCTGCGCCGACGCCTGCGGTCATCCATCTGGCCAGCGAAGACTGGGAAGATTACACCGCCGCCGACGGCCATGGCCTGGGCTGGGACGTGCTGCGCAAGGTGTTCGAACCGGCCGGGGTGAAGCTCGATATCCGCACTGAACCCTATACGCGCTCCGTCGGTCTGGCCGAGCGCGGCGAAGTCGATGCCTGCGTCGGTTCGTATAAAAACGAGGCCAGCGACCTGCTATACCCGCGCTGGAACTTCGACACCGATCACATCTACGCCCTGGGCCTGGCGAGCAATCCGTCACCGACCCCGGAGACCCTCGGCAACTATCGCCTGGCGTGGGTACGCGGTTACGACTATCAGGATTATTTGCCCAATGTGCGCAACTACAATGAGGTCGTGCGGCGCACCGGCATCCTGTCGATGCTCACCCACAACCGCGCGGACTATTACATCGATGCGCAGACCGAAATCGATTATGTGATCGGCCGGGCCAAGGATCCGACGCAGTTTCGCAAGACGCATATCGCCGAATTGCCGCTGTACCTGTGCTTCGCCGACACGCCGCAAGCGCGCACACTGATGGCGCTGTTCGACAGGCGCATGGAGCAATTGGTCAAGAGCGGGGAACTGAAGCCGGTTTTCGAGCAGTGGAAGCAGCCGTATCCATTTGAGTCGAACTGAGTGCAGATCTTGTGTGCAGCACTGCCCCCCCCCCCTGTGGGAGCGAGCCTGCTCGCGAAAGCGCTGGGTCAGGCAACATAGAGATTGAATCTACCGACGCCTTCGCGAGCAGGCTCGCTCCCACAGGGATCTGCAATGGCCGGGTGTTATCAAACTTTTTGATCGTTATGCCCGATAATTCAGCCTAAGCGTCTGCAGGAACCTGCTGTTACAATGCCGGCCTGCGAATCTTCAGACTTTTAGATCAGGAGCACACCGGTGCCTGTCGTTTTTGTCGCCGCTTCCAAGCTGCCAACGCCTTTTGCACAATTCACCATGCACGGTTTTCTCGATGAAGCCACCGGCCGCGAGCACGTTGTGCTGAGCCTGGGTGATTTCGCCGACGGTGCCCCGGTGCTCGGCCGGTTGCACTCCGAGTGCCTGACCGGTGACGCGCTGTTCAGTCAGCGCTGCGACTGCGGCTCGCAACTCGAAGCGGCGCTCAAGGCCATCGCCCGTGAAGGCCGTGGCGTGCTGCTGTACCTGCGTCAGGAAGGTCGCGGCATCGGTCTGCTGAACAAGATCCGCGCCTACGAGTTGCAGGACGGCGGCGCCGACACCGTTGAAGCCAACGAGCGTCTGGGCTTTGCCGCCGATCAGCGTGACTACGCGATGTGCCTGCCGATGCTCGAGCATCTGGGTGTGAAGTCGCTGCGCCTGATGACCAACAACCCGCGCAAGGTCAAAGCCCTGACCGACATGGGCATCGTCGTCGCCGAGCGCGTGCCGCTGCACACCGGCCATAATCCGCACAACAAACTGTACCTGGCGACCAAGGCCAGCAAGCTCGACCACATGATGGGCAACGAGCATCAGGGCGAGGTCGACCGCGCGTGACCCGCGGTCAGGTGCGCCGCCGCCTGGCGGTCGACTGGTGGAAATACCTGGCGTTGGCGCTGCTGCCGCTGTTTGTCCTCAATGGCCTGTTCGGCCAGGGCGAAGGCATTCTGCCGGTGCTGACCATGCCATTGTTCATCGCCGGCGTTGCGTCGATGTTTGTCAGCCTGAAGTTCTTCGGGCGCTACAAACACGCGTTGATCGCCACGCAGAAAGCCCTCGATACCCCTGATGAACCGGCGGCCTGGATTGCTTTGGCCACTCAGCGCCGTATTGCATTGCTCGCGGCATCGTTGCCGGCATGGATCGGTGCGCTGGCGGTGTTCGTCGGCCTCGAAGCCGTACCGCTGATGCTGCTGGCGTTGTCCACGGCGGTGCTGTTCTACCTCTATCGCATCCCGCGTCAACTCGGCTGATGCGTCGTCTGTGGCTGGCGGTTCTGCTGCTGGCCTGCGCCGGCCCGGTGCTGGCGAGTCTGCGGGTGGTCAGCCTCGCGCCTTCTTTGTCAGAAATCGTTATCGAGCTGGGGTCGGCTGATTTGCTGGTTGGCGTACTCGATGCTGGCGAGCGTCCGGAGGAACTCAAGGATATCCCGTCAGTGGGCCACTACGGTCAGCTGGACATGGAACGCCTGCTCAGCCTGAAGCCTGATTTGTTGTTGCTGTGGCCCGGCAGCGTCGGCCCCGCGCAACGCGATCAACTCAAACGCCTGAATATCCCGACTTACGTCGCCGAGCCGCACAGTCTCGAACAACTTTCTGCACAGATCGAAGCTATTGCCGCGCAACTAGGCCGGCCTGAGCGCGGAGTGAAACTGGCGGCAGGCCTGCGCAAGAAACTCGATGACCTGCGCCAGCGTTACCGCCGGGACACGCCGCTGAACGTGTTTTATCAAGTCTGGGACAAGCCGCTGTACACCGTCGGTGGCGAGCAGATCATCAGCGATGCGCTTGAGGTGTGTGGCGCTCGCAACGTGTTTGCCGACCTGAGTTTGCCGGCGCCACAGGTGAGTATCGAGGCGGTGTTACAGCGCGATCCGCAGGTGATTCTGGCTGGCGATCAGGCGCAGCTTGATGCGTGGAAAGCCTGGCCGCAAGTGGCGGCGGTGAGGAGAGGACAATTGCTATTGGTCACGGATAAAGGCCTGGAGCGCCCAAGCGGCCAGATGATCGAAGCGACCGCCAAACTCTGCCAACTCATTCAGCCCCACCGCTGACCTCTGTAGGAGCTGCCGAAGGCTGCGATCTTTTGATCTTCGGCGACTCCTAGTCAGCCACAAGCAAGATCAAAAGATCGCAGCCTTCGGCAGCTCCTACAGGGAGTTCAGTTAAGTCCTGGAGTCCAGGTGACCCCAAACATCCAGACTCGACCCTCCTCGCGATAGCCATACTGGCTGCCGTCATAGCTGTAGTTCGCCCGGCTGTAGCCATTGTCGAAAACGTTATCGACCTTCAGATCCAGCTTGATCTCGCGGTTCAGCGCCCAACTGCTGCGCAAGCCGAACAAGGCGTAGCCACCCAGCGGGTTTTCATTTTTCAGGTCGTCATAACTGCTGCTGACAGCCTGCAAACTCGCTCCGACGCCGATCTGGTCAAACTGCCGATCCAAATCCCAGCTCAATGTACGCCGCGCACGGCGCGCCAATGTGTGCCCGGTATCACGATCGCGCGGGTCGATAATCGCCACACCGAGATTGCTCTGCCAGCCGAACAGTTCCTGTTTCAGCGCGGCTTCGAAACCATTGATCCGCGCCGCGGCCACGTTCTCCGGGCGTGAGTTGCTGCCGAAGATAATCGCGTCTTGCAGATCCGTGCGGTAGATCGACGCTTCCAGACGGCTGCTATCGCTCAACTGACTGCGCCATTGCAGTTCGTAGCTTTTCGAGGTTTCCGGTTTCAGGTCCGGGTTGCTGAAGTCCGGGTAGTACAGGTCGTTGAAGGTCGGCGCGCGGAAGCCTTCGCTGTAGCTCAGCAGCAGGTCGTTGTCCGGGTTCAGCGGCAGGGTAAAGGTGCCGCTCCAGGTGTTCTGGCTGCCGAACTGCTGATTGTCGTCGTGACGCAGACCCAGCTCCGTGGAGAAGCTGTCGGCCTGATAGCGATGCTGGATGAATGCGGCGCGGTTCCAACGGCTGTCTTCGTTGAATGCGGTGCTGCTGTTGACCCGGTCCTCGTACCAGTCGCCGCCGAGGATCAGGCTGTTGCGCGCATCCAGCGTCAGGTCGTTCTGCCAGTTCACCGAGTCGCGATAGGTATTGAACACCGTGCGCTCGTCACTGAGCTTGTCGAGGGTTTTCTCGCGGTTCTCGCTGTGGCCGAACTCGACGCGGGTTTTCCAGATGTCGTTGACCCGCGCGTCGACGTAGCTGCTGACACTGCTGACGTTGAAGTCGCTGTAGGGCTGTTGCTGCACCGACTCGAAGGTGCTCGTGTCAAAGCGGCCAAACGGATTGTCGAACTCGCTCTTGCCACGGTTATCCAGCAGGTTGGCGCCGACTTCGATGTCATCGGTCAGCGCATGGCTGAGGCTCAGGCTGACGGATTGATTGCGATAGGCATCATGATCGCTGTCGCTCGGGTAGGACTCGTGGGTACGGTCGATACCGGCGGTGTCATCGAGGCTGGCGCCCAGGTTGAAGCGGGTCTTGTCATCGCCACCGGACAGGCCGAGGCTGCGTTCCCAGGTCTGGTTGCTGCCGAAGCCGACGTGCAGACGTGGTTGCAGGCCCTGCTCGTTGCCGCGCCGGGTGAAGATCTGAATCACCCCGCCAATCGCATCGCTGCCGTAAATCACCGAGCGCGAACCGCGCAACACTTCCACGCGCTCGATCTGGTCGATGTTCAGGTGCTGCAGATTGCTGTCGCCAGAGGTCGAGCTGCCGATGCGCTGGCCATCGACCAGCACCAGACTCTGCGCTGACTGGGTGCCGCGAATATAGATCCCCGGCAGACTGCCGCGTCCGCCGGCCTGCGCCACTTGCACACCCGGCACCCGTTGCAGCAGGTCGGTAACGCTGCCCGGTTGCAGGCGGTCGATGTCTTCGCGGGTGAACACGGTGTTGGCGGCGCTGCTGTCGTTGCGCGCTTCGACCTGGCGGTTGGCGCTGATCAGCGTGTCCGGCAGTTTCAGGGCCTGATCGCGTTCGAAGGTGTCGGCGAGGGTGTTGGCGGTGGGAAGCAGGAAGAGGGGCAGGGCGAGGCGCGCGAGTTTCATCGGTGTTCCGTTGGTGTTTCTGGTTTGCACAAAATTTCTAGCGACACAAAACACTGTGGGAGCGGGCTTGCCCGCGATGGCGTCGGTACATCCAACATCAATGTTGACNGCCGACCTCATCGCGGGCAAGCCCGCTCCCACAGGGATGGTGATTACTTGTTGAGCAGAGACAGGCGCTCACGCACCGCCGCTTCGATCCCCGCTTCATCCAGCCCGCACTCGGCCAGCATCTGCGCCGGTTTCGCGTGCTCGACGTAAATGTCCGGCAAGCCCAGGTGCAGCATCGACCTGAGGATGTTCTCCCGCGCCAGGAATTCGCTGACCGCACCACCGGCGCCGCCCATGATCGCGTTCTCTTCAATGGTCACCAGCAACTCGTGGCTGCCGGCAATCTCGCGTACCAGCGCTTCATCCAGCGGCTTGACGAAGCGCATGTCGACCACGGTCGCATCCAGCTTCTCGGCGATTTTCAGCGCTTCGGTCAGTTGCACGCCGAACACCAGCAGGGCGACTTTGCTGCCCTGGCGGCGGACGATGCCCTTGCCGATTTCGATCAGTTCGAGATCCTTGTCGATGGTCGCATTCGGGCCGGTGCCGCGCGGATAACGCACTGCCGCCGGGCCGTTGTACAGGTGGCCGGTGGTGAGCATCTTGCGCAGTTCGTTTTCATCGCTCGGGGTCATGATGACCATGCCCGGAATGCAGCGCAGGTAAGACAGGTCGAAGCTGCCGGCGTGGGTCGGGCCGTCTTCGCCCACCAGACCGGCGCGGTCGATGGCGAACAGCACGTCGAGGTTCTGCACCGCGACGTCGTGCACCAACTGGTCGTAGCCGCGTTGCAGGAACGTCGAGTAGATCGCCACCACCGGTTTGGCGCCTTCGCAGGCCATGCCGGCGGCGAACGTCACCGCGTGCTGTTCGGCAATCGCCACGTCGAAGTAGCGCAGCGGGAAACGTTCGCTGAACGCCACCAGGTCCGAGCCTTCCTTCATCGCCGGGGTGATCCCGACCAGACGCGGGTCAGCCGCGGCCATGTCGCACAGCCATTCGCCGAACACCGCCGAATACTTCGGCCCGCCGGCCTTTTTCGGCGCAGCGGCCGGGGCGTCGAGCGGTTCGAGCTTGGTGATCGCGTGGTAACCGATCGGGTCGACTTCCGCCGGAGCGAAGCCTTTGCCTTTCTTGGTGACGATGTGCAGGAACTGCGGGCCTTTCAGATCGCGCATGTTGCGCAGGGTGGCGATCAGGGTTGGCAGGTCGTGGCCGTCGATCGGGCCGATGTAGTTCCAGCCCAGCTCTTCGAACAGAGTGCCGGGAACCAGCATGCCTTTGGCGTATTCTTCGGTGCGACGGGCGATTTCCCAGGCGCCGGGCAGGCGCGACAGGACTTTCTTGCTGCCTTCACGCATGCTCGCGTAAGTACGGCTGGAAAGAATCTTTGCCAGATAATTGGACAGGCCACCGACGTTGCGCGAGATCGACATGTCGTTGTCGTTGAGGATCACCAGCATGTTGGCGTTGACTTCCGGCGCGTGGTTCAGCGCCTCGAAAGCCATGCCGGCGGTCAGCGCGCCGTCACCGATCACCGCAATCGCCTTGCGATCGCTGTTTTGCAGGCGGGCGGCAATCGCCATGCCCAGCGCTGCGCTGATCGAGGTGCTGGAGTGGCCGACGCCAAAGGTGTCGTACTCGCTCTCGGCGCGACGCGGGAAGGCGGCGATGCCGTCCTTCTGGCGCAAGGTTTCCATGCGCTGGCGACGACCGGTGAGGATCTTGTGCGGATACGCCTGATGACCGACGTCCCATACCAGCCGGTCATCCGGGGTGTCGAAGACGTAATGCAACGCGATGGTCAGCTCGATGACGCCCAGGCCGGCACCGAAATGCCCACCGGTCTGGCCGACCGTGTAGAGCAATTCCAGGCGCAACTCATCGGCCAGGGTTTCCAGCTCGGCTTCGCCTAACCGGCGCAGGCCGTCCGGCGTGTTCGCGCGATCGAGCAGGGGCGTGGTCGGGCGCTTGCGGGGAATCTCATGAAACGTCGTGGGCATCAGGCGAATCGTTATAGGTATAAAAGATGCGGCAGTTTACCTGATGCATCGCCCCCTGCCCACGCGTTGGTCTTTTTTGGCAAGTTGGCGTTCAGTTGCGCCGCTCGACGATATACCGGGCCAGGTCGCGCAAAGGCTCGGCGGCCGCGTCAAACGGTCGCAGCGCGTGCAGGGCTTGATCGCGCAGCTCAAGGGCATAGGCCTTGGCCACGTCCAGTCCCAGCAGGGCCGGGTAGGTCGGTTTGTCGCGAGCGATGTCGGCGCCCTGGCGTTTGCCGAGGGTTTCGGTATCGCTTTCGACGTCGAGAATGTCGTCCTGCACCTGAAAGGCCAGACCGATGGCCTGTGCATAAGTCTGCAGAGCCTTGAGTTCGTCCGGCTCGGCACGGCCGCTGGCCAGAGCGCCGAGCTTGACGCTGACTTCGATCAGCGCGCCGGTCTTGTGCCGGTGCATCTGCTCCAGCGCTTGCTGATCGAGCTTCAGGCCGACCGAACCGAGGTCGATGGCCTGACCGCCGACCATACCTGCCGGGCCGGCCGCGTGCGCCAGCGCCGTGACCTGTTGCAGGCGGATGTCGGCATCCAGATTGCTCAGGCGCGGATCGAGCAGGGCGCTGAAGGCCAGGCTCTGCAAGCCGTCGCCGGCGAGGATCGCGCAGGCTTCGTCGAATTTCTTGTGGGTGGTGGGCTGGCCGCGACGCAGATCGTCGTCGTCCATCGCCGGCAAATCGTCGTGAACCAGCGAATAAGCGTGGATCAGCTCAACTGCGCAGGCCGCGCCGTTGGCTTGTTCAGCCTTGCCGCCCAGCGCTTCGCACGCGGCGTAGGCCAGCAGCGGGCGCACGCGTTTACCGCCGATCATCACGCTGTAGTGCATTGCCTCATACAGGCGCGACAGCTCCGGCAGCGGTGCCTTGAAGAGGATTTCCAGTGCTGCATTGACCCGCGCCTGGCTGGTCGCCGAATACGCCGCAATCATTCTGGCTGTTCCGCGTCGAAGGGTTCCTCGGCGAGTTCGCCATCGCGCTCCAGCAGCACTTGCACCTTCTGCTCGGCCTGGGCCAGCGCTGCCTGGCAGTCACGGGTCAGACCGATGCCCTGCTCGAAAGCGGTCAGCGAGTCTTCCAGCGACAATTCACCGTTCTCCAGACGCTCGACCAGTGTTTGCAGGTCGGCGAGGGACTGTTCGAAATCCAGTGCAGCTTTTTTGCGGGCCATGGCGGCGATTTCCGGTTGACGTTAAACCGGCGCGACACTAGCAGATAGGGGGTTTATGGGCAAATGAGTGGGCCGACGGACAAGGGTGTCAGTCGGTCGAGTCACCCGGATATTGAATCTGATACCGAGTGCTCCGCCCCCCGCCCGGAAGACGTTGCAGGCAGCCTTTTTCCAGCAGTTCCGCCAGATGTCGGGTGGCCGTGGCTTTGGAGACCTTGGCCACACTCTGGTATTGCGCTGCACTGATACCGTGCTCGAAACCGCGCTCACCACCGTCGAGCAAACGATTGAGCACTTTGATCTGCTCCGCCGACAGCCCGGATTCGCGGTGCGCCTGCCAGAAGCGTGATTTTCCCAACACACTTTCAATCCGCGCGATGGCCTGTTGCAGACTGCGCAGTAAGGTTTGCAGGAACCATGTGAGCCAGTCGGTAATGTCCAGCGTGGCTTTCTGACTGGATTCGAGAATCCGGTAATAGCCCGCACGATCATCGAGGATGCTGGCGGACATCGCATAAAAACGAATCGCCTGCGCTTCGCTCTGAGCCAGTGCCAGATCGGTAAGGGTGCGAGTCAGGCGTCCATTGCCGTCGTCGAACGGATGCAAGGTGACGAACCAGAAATGTGCGATGCCAGCTCGCAAGAATGGATCGAGGCCTGCCTGTTGCCGACTGGCGTCGAACCACTTGAGAAAACTGTCGAGTTGCCGCTCAAGGCCTTGTCGCGGTGGCGCCTCGAAGTGCACGGTCGGACGGTCGATTCGCCCTGAAACCACCTGCATCGGCTCATCGCCGCGTAATGCGCCGACATTGATTGCACGCGAAAGGAAACCACTCTCCTGTTCTGGAAACAGCCATGAATGCCATTCCAGCAATCGTTGCAGTGTCAGCGGTTCGGCAAAGCGTTGAGTGGCATCGAGCATCAGTTGCGCGAGCCCTTCGCTGCGCTTGCTGACGTTGTCGCCATCAGGCGATTCCAGCCCCAGGCGTCGTGCCAGTGAAGAACGCACGGATTCAACATTCAATTGTTCCCCCTCGATGGCCGAGGAGGTCACGATGTTTTGCAGCAACGCGTCCAGTTCAGTCTGAGCGCTCAATGAATTGCCCACTGATCCCGCCATGCCCATCAATTGTCCCTGCGCCTGAACGCATTCGCGCAACAGCGCAGTGAGACGCTCTGCCTGCCAGTTGAAGTCGGGCCAGTCGGGCTGCTGCCAGATCCAGTGAGTTGCCATGAAATGCCATTCCTGAGTGCGTGAGCCGAATAGAAACGCTATTCGGCTCATTTCGTGAGCCGAATATGACGCCTATTCGGCTCATCGTCCACCAAGCGGACGTGATTCTTACCGCAAATCCAGATGTATCCGATTGTTAAAAAACTGCCGAATCGCTAATCTTCGCGCCTTCTACGACCCGCTAGTCACGGGGTCTTTCAGACGAAACGCAGTTTTCACCGCTGTGAAGTACCGAGGATCGGGTGCAAGGTTTCGTTCAGGCATGGCAGGAGGCATTACATGCGTTCATTTCTTTGGCTGCTGATCGGTTGGGCTTGCGCGCCTGCGCTGCTGGCGGCGCCGACTGCCGAGCTGTCAGAACCGTCCGGTGGCTGGCGTTATCACGGCCTGCTTGATCGCAGTGAAAACCCGCAAGTCGCCTATCCCACGCCGCCGATCGATCGCGGCATTCAGCGCAATCGCACGATGATCCAGGGTCAGCTCAAGGCCATCGGCAATCAGCGCGGGCCGCACACGCTGGCGGTCAACGGCAATCCATTGAATCTGTACACCGACGATGACGGGCGATTCGCCCGGCCCTATGCGTTCGGCGCCGGTTCCAACAGTGTCGAAGTGCGCAGCGCCGAGGGCCAGTCGCTCAAGCGCGTGCAGTTTTATGAAGCGAACAACCTGCGTACCCCGGCGAAGATTCGCGTGGTGCTCGGCTGGGACGATCCCAAGGCCGAACTCGACCTGCACATCATTACCCCGGACGGCCAGCATGCGTTCTTCGCTCACACGGCGCTGACCAATGGTGGCGGTCTGGACCCGGATGGCGTCGATGGCCCCGGTCCGGAAATGTTCACCATGACCGCGCCGCTGCATGGCACCTATCTGGTTTACGTCAACTATTGGGGCAACTTCGGCGACGGCGGCTATAACTTCGAGGAGGCCAGCAATCAGAACGAGGTCATCACCTCGCAAATCACGCTGGTGCTCAACGAAAACACGGTCGACGAAAAACGCGAAACATTCATCGTGCCCCTGCGGGCGATCGGTGACCTGCTGCTGGTCAAGACTTTCAACTATTAAGCATCCCGCTCCACGGATGAACTTCGGGTTTTGTGAACATGAGTGATAACGCTGCTTCTCCGGCCGTCCCGACTCCTGCCGGCCAACCTTCCCGGCGCTGGCCGGCGCTGCTGATCGGCCTGGCCCTGGTGGCTGGAGCAGCCGGTGGTCTTGGCTGGCTGCTGCACAAGCCCAAGGTGCCGGCGGCGGCATTGGCCAGCGACAAGCTCGGCCTGAGTCGTCCGGATGCACTGCTGGAAACCCGCTCCCTGAGCCAGTTGCCCAAGGACCTGCTGGCGGTGCCGTTCCTCAAGGCCACGCTCACCGAAGATTTCGTCTTCTATTACGAAACCCACGCCGACCGCCTGGGGTTGATCGGCAGCCTGCGCCGGATCATTTACGAACACGACCTGAAGCTGCAGGACAGCCTGATCGAGCAGCTTTTCGATCAACCGGCCGACGTCGCGCTGTGGCGTGGCGCCGATGGCCGGCTCAAGGATTTTCTGTTGGTGATGGATCGCGGCGGCTTGGCGAAGCTGCTCGAGCCGCTGGCGAAAGTGGCGCTGGACGATTCGCAGCTCAGCGTCTTCGGCAGCCTCAAGGTCGGCAGCGACGAAGTGCCGCTTTACCAGCTCAGCTACAACGCCAGTAAATCGCTGCTGTTCGCTTCGCGCGGCGACAAACTGGTGGTGCTGTCCAACCCGAACAAATATTACGACCCGGCCAACGGCGAGTCCGAGGAGTCGGGACATGTCTCGCCGCAAGCGCTGGCAGCCTTGCTCAATGGCGACAAACTGTTCCCCGAAGCCTTCGGTCTGCCGGCCAAGGCGCCGGAGATCAAACAGCGTCTGTCGGTCAATTCCAGCGTCCTTGCCATGGGCTATCAGCGCTTCATCCCGAACTTTGCCGGGCTGCGTTTCGACATGGACGACAAAGGCTGGCACAGCTATCTCGCCATGGATGAGCTGGATAACCAGCCGGACTTCGATTTCAAACCGGTGTGGCAAGCCATGCCGCTGGGCGCCAGTGCCTGCGTGACCTTGCCGGTGGCGGCTGAACCGCAGAAACCGCTGCTGGTGAAACTCGGCGCCGACGAGGCGGTGGCGCAGAAACTCACCGAGCATGTGGCCGGTGCGGCGGGCCTGTGCTGGTACGCCGATTCACGGTTGTACACGCCGTTGCTGGTCGCGAGCCTGAAGGACGAGGACAGCAGCAAGCTCGATGGCGACCTGGGCACGTTGTTCGGTTCGATGGTCGGCGCCTACGAGACGAATGTCGATGAACACGCATTCCCGGTGGTCGAGAAACAGGAAGGTCAGAGTCATGTCTGGCAGCGTCAGGTCAGTTCCAATTTCGGCCCGTACGCCGCCAAGACTGCCGAGAACCCGGACGCGATCAGCGGCCGCGCTTTCATGAAAGTCAGCCTCGCGCGTCACGGTTCGACGCTGCTGTTCTCCCTCGACGACAAACTGGTCGACAAGGCCCTCGGCACCCTCGACAAGCGCTTCCCGCCAATGGCCGACGTGCTGCCGAAAGATGTGCTGATGCCGATCTACTTCGGTCCGGATTCGATGGCGCAACTGATGCAGCAGGAAACCCTCGACAGCCTGCCGCAGGACATGGAACCGGTGTTCTACAACGCCGCGCAAACCTACCTGATCCCTAAACTGCGCACCCTCGGCGGCTACGGCAAATACGCGTTGACCTTGCCTGAAGGCAGTGAGCCGGATGGCCACTGGCAATGGTTGCCGCTGGAATGGAAAGCGCTGTGACGGCATTGATCCGCAGCCTCGGCCTGCTCGCGCTACTGCTCAGCGCGGGCGCCCGAGCCGTCGAAACGCCGGCGCTGGATCCGGCGCAGTCCCAGGTGTTCCGCGCCTGGTTCGTGCGCATCGCTCAGGAGCAACTGAGCCAGGGCCCGAGCCCGCGCTGGTATCAGCAGGACTGCGCAGGCCTCGTGCGTTTTGCCGCCAACGAAGCGCTGAAGGTCCACGACGACAAATGGCTGCGCAGCAATGGCCTGTCCAATCGCTACCTGCCGCCGGAACTGTCGCTCAGCGACGAGCAGCGCAAGCTCGCCCAGCAATGGCAGCAGGGCGGCGGCAAGGTCGGGCCGTACGTCAACGCGATCAAACTGATTCAGTTCAACAGCCATCTGGTCAGCCGCGACGTGTCCCAGGCACGCCCCGGCGACCTGATGTTTTTCGATCAGGGCGACGACCAGCACCTGATGATCTGGATGGGCCGCTACATCGCCTATCACACCGGCACGACCACCCCCACTGACAACGGCATGCGTTCGGCAAGCCTGCAGCAACTCATGACATGGAAGGACACCCGATGGATACCCGACGCAGCCAACCCCAACTTCATCGGCGTCTATCGACTGAACTTTCTCTCCCAATGACCGGTGCCCGCATGCTGCGACTCTGCGCTCGAATTCCCCTGCTGCTGGCGCTGTTGCTGCCATTGGCGACCGTCAACGCTGAAGATTCGGTGGAGCCGAGTGGCTACACGCCGGTCGCCGGTGAAAGCTTCTTCCTGCTGGCCGACAGCAGTTTCGCCGCCGACGAGCAGGCGATGGTGCGTCTCGAAGCACCCGGTCGCGACTACCGCCGTTTCCGCATGGAGCCGTATGGCGGCGCCGACATTCGCGTGTACCGCATCGAGAAACCGCTGGATTTCCTCAAGCGCCAGAAGAACCTGCACCGCGTGGTCAGCGACGGTCAGTTCAAGGGCGAAGGCCTGTCCAACACCCTCGCGTACCTGTGGGACAACTGGTACCGCAAGTCGCGGCGGGTGATGCAGCGTGCGTTCTCCTATGAGTCGCGCAAGCAGGTCACCGAAGAAGTGCCGGAATTGAAGATGGGCAACGCCATCGCCGCGCCGACCCCGTACGACGCGCAGCCGCAATTCGCGCTGATTCCGGGTCTGCCGGTGGTCAGCCAGTTCCGTTATCCGCTGTGGCAGGCCAAACCGATCCAGCCGCCGGCCGGTGTCAATCTGGCCGGGTCTTCCAGCGAGTTCGTCAGCGTTGCGCCGGGTAACGTGTACATCCCGCTAGGCAACCTGAAACCGGGCCTGTACCTGGTCGAGGCGCTGATCGGCAAGTACCGCGCGACCACCATGGTCTTCGTTTCCAACACCGTGGCGGTGAGCAAGATTGCCGGCGATGAATTGCTGGTCTGGGCCGCGCGCAAACACGAAGGCAGTTCGGTGCCGAAGGTCAATGTGCTGTGGACTGACGGCCTCGGCGTGATGAGCAGCGGTGCCACCGATGCCGATGGTTTGCTGCGCCTGAAACACGTCAGCCCCGAGCGCTCGTTCGTCATTGGCGAGGATGAAGAGGGCGGGGTGTTCGTCTCGGAAAACTTCTACTACGACAGCGAAATCTACGACACCAAACTCTACGCGTTCACCGACCGGCCGCTGTATCGCCCGGGGGATTGGGTGTCGCTGAAAATCGTCGGTCGCGAGTTCAAGAATGCGCGGGATTCGGTATTGCCGGGTGCGGCTGACGTCAACGTCAGTGTGCTTGATGCCACTGGCACCGAGCTGCAACACCTCGACCTGAAACTCGATTCCAAGGCCGGTACACAAGGCCGGTTCCAGTTGCCGGACAACGCCGTGGCCGGTGGTTACGAGATCCGCTTCAACTACAAGGATCAGGCCTACAGCAGCGCTTTCCGAGTGGCCGAATACATCAAGCCGCACTTCGAAATCTCGCTGAACCTGGCCAAGCAGGATTACCGCACTGGTGAGCCAGTGAAGGGCAGTCTGGTGTTGCTCTACCCGGACGGCAAACCGGTGGCCAACGCCAAACTGAGCCTGAGCCTGCGTGCCCAACAACTGTCGATGGTCGACAACGAGCTGCAATACCTCGGGCAATTCCCGGTGGAACTGACCAGCACCGAACTGACCACCGACAGCAAGGGCAACGCGACCCTCGACCTGCCGGCCGCCGACAAACCGAGCCGCTACATGCTCACCGTGTTTGCCAGTGATGGCGCGGCGTATCGGGTCAAAACCACCAAGGAAATCCTCATCGACCGTGGCGCCGCGAGCTTCCGCCTGAGCGCGCCGCAACGCTTCAGCGCGGTCAACGACAAAGTTGCGTTCCGCTACGTCAACGATGGCGGCAGCGAGCAGAGCAAAGCGGTCACCCCGAGCAGCTACAACTGGGTGCGCCTGGAAGACCAGAGCACCGGTGAAGGCAAACTGGCGGCCACCGACAAGGGCTTCAGCATTGCCTTCGAACGTCCGGGTACTTACAACCTGACGCTGAAAGATCAGCACGGTCGTGTCCTCGGCGCCACCGGCCATTCGGTTACGGGGGAGGGCGTCAAAGCGGTGCCGGGCACTGTGGAAATCGTCCTCGACAAGCCTGAGTACAAGGCTGGCGATGAAGCACTGGCGCTGATCACCTTCCCGGAGCCGGTCAGCGACGCCCTGCTGTCGCTGGAACGCGACAAAGTCGAAGCCACCGCGCTGCTGGCCAAGGGCGGCGACTGGCTGAAGCTGGAAAAACTCAGCGACACCCAATACCGCGCGCGGATTCCGGTGAAAGACAATTTCGCGCCGAACCTGACCTTCTCGGTGCTGTACACCAAGGGCGGGCAGTACAGCTTCCAGAACGCCGGGATCAAGGTGGTCGCACCGCAAATCGACGTGGCGATCAGCACCGACAAAGCGCTGTATCAGCCGGGCGACACCGTCACCGTCGATCTGACCACGCAGTTCGCCGGCAAAGCGGTACCGGCGCACCTGACCGTCAGCGTGGTCGATGAAATGGTCTACGCGCTGCAACCGGAAGTCGCGCCGACCATCGACCAGTTCTTCTATCACCCACGGCGCAACAACGTGCGCACCAGCGCCAGCCTGTCGTTCATCAGTTACGACGTCGCGCTGCCGGGCAGCCCCGGCGCACCGGGCAAGGCCAACCGCAGTGAGCGCGGGGTGAAAGTGCTGGAGCGTCCGCGTCGTGAAGACGTCGACACCGCCGCATGGCAGCCAGAGTTGTTGACCGGTGCCGACGGCAAAGCCCGTTTCACCTTCAAGATGCCGGACTCGTTGACCCGCTGGCGCATCACCGCGCGGGCCATTGCCGATGACGGCCAGGTCGGGCAGAAGAAGCAGTTTGTCCGTTCGGAAAAACCGCTGTACCTGAAGTGGAGCGGGCCGAGCAAATTCCGCAAAGGCGATCAGCCGCAACTCGGTGTGTTCGCCTTCAGCCAGGCCGAAAAACCGGTCAAGGCTGAGCTGGTCACCCATTACGCTGGCGCCGAACAACGCCTGCCGGTAACCCTGAACAACGGCATCAACTACGTGCCGCTGCCAGCGTTCGCACTGGCCTCGGGTGAGTGGACCGCCGAGTTGGTGCAGGACGGCAAAACCGCTGACGCCCTCGCCGTGCGCCTGAGCGCGACCGGTGACGGCTGGCAGGTCACGCAAACCCAGAGCCTCGACGTGGCCAGCGGCGACACACCGTTGAGTTTGCCAGCAGATGCCACCGATATTCGCCTGCGTCTGGATGACAGTCCGCAAGCGCTGTTCCGTTCCGCGCTCGACGATCTGCTGAGCTACCCGTACGGCGGCGTCGAGCAGACCGCCAGCCGCTTGCTGCCGCTGAGCATCGCTTATCCGTCGCTGGCGTCGAGCCCGCAGATCCGCGATCGCCTGCGCCTGATCATGCAGAACAGCCGTCTGCGTCTGGTGCAGATGGCCGGACCGTCGGCGAGCTTTACCTGGTGGGGCTTTGACGGCGAGCCGGACGCGTTCCTCACCGCGTATGCCTACTACGCCGACTGGAACGCCAGTCAGGTGCTGGAACTGACCTTGCCGCCGGAGCATTGGCAGCGGGTGCTGGAGGTCTACGCCAAGCAAGCGCCGAACACGCCATTGCTGCAGCGGGCGCTGATCCTGTCGTTCGCCAAGCAGATGCACCTGCCGGTGAACACCTTGCTCAGCGGTTTGATGGACGATCTGGCCAAGGCCGGTGAGGGCAACGCCGAAACTCTGATGGACGACGGTGAAGAGAGCCTGGTGATGAGCGATCCGGATTCGGCGCTAGGGCTGGCGGCGGCGCGGGTATTGACTGCGGCGCTGGCGACCCAGTCGAAAGTCGCGTTGCCGGAGGCGTTCAATCGACAGGTCGGTGCGGCGCAACAGCGTCTGGCGGTCAGTTCGCAGCCGTTTGCCGAAGCGCTGAATTTGTCGCTGCAAGCGTTCGATCAGGCCCGCGCGACGGCGTTGCTGCAACGTCTGTTGCCGCAGCAATCGACCCTCGAACGCGCCCTGGCGCTGAGCTGGTTGCAACGCAGCATCGCGCAGGCCTCGCCGACCATCGCGCTGCTGCCGGGTGAAGGCTGGAAGAAAAACTACGGCACCACCGGCGAGATGTACTGGACCTGGCAGGGTGCGACGCCGGTGCCGAGCGTGTTGTCGGTGTCCGGCACTCAGGAGCGTCCGCTGCGCGCGGCGTTGAGCTTCCAGACTGCGCAACCGCCGGTCGATCCAATGGCCGTGACCATCACCCGGCGTCTGTCGCGACTGGTGCCGGGCGACGAAGCGTTCACCTTCAAACTGGAGCCGGTCGGCGCTAAACCGCTGTCCAGCGACAGCCTGTACCTGGACGAAGTGATCCTCACCAGCAAGGCGCCGAAACCGCTGCGCTACGGCATGCTTGAAGTGCCGCTGCCACCGGGTGCCGATGTCGAGCGCACTACCTGGGGCATCAAGTTGCAGGGCAAGGACGGTACCGAACCGACCGCGCTGGAGAAAGCACGTTTCGAACCGGGGCAACTGGCCTACGCGGTGCCGGTGGATGCGCTGAGCGGCGAATTGCGTTTGCGCCATCTGGTGCGGTTCTCGCAGAAGGGCCAGTTCAACCTGCCGCCGGTGCGTTTCACTCAGGTCTACGCGCCGCAGCATCAGGCCCAGGAAGCGAAAGCCGCCCTCGGTCAGGTCACGGTCAACTGACATGAACCGGCCGCTGCTGTGGCTGCTGATGTGTGTGATGCCTGCGCTGGCGACGGCGCAGGATGAGCCGCTGCGTCTGGCGTACAAGGGTGAGTTGCTGGCGTTGAATCAGACGCAACTGATCGCTCGCGAGCCGTTGCCGCCGACGCTGGATACGCCGCTGGGCAGCCTGTGGAAATTGTTCGTCTACGCGTGGCTGGTGGATACCGGTGCGCGCGAGCCGGCGTATGAATGTCGCGGGCAGTCGAAGGACGAGGTTTATTGCTGTTCGGCGGGCGGCAGGATCGAGCGTGATCAGGCGTTGGTGAAATCCTGCGGCTTGTACTTCGAGCCTGCGCGGTTGGGCATCGCAGCTGCCGATTGGCGCACGTATTGGCAGGCGCGGCAGGCGCCGGCGTGGTTGCTGGATTTGCCAGGCGTGCAACCGGCTACCCGGGTTTCCGTGGCTGATTTGCTGAAAGTGTTGTCGTTGCTGCCGGCACAGGAGCAGATGCGCCGCGTGCTGCTCGACGTCGTGCTGAACGCGGCGGACGGCAATGTCGTCGGTGAGCTGGGCGGGCGCCTGCGGGTGAAAACCTGGAGCTGGCTCGGCGATCAGGATCCGCAATCGCGCCAGGGTGGTTTCGCCGGTTGGACGGCGGACGGCTCGCCGATCTGGGCCGGTGGGCGTGGCACCAGTCAGATGGTTTTGCGCCATTACGGGCAGGCGTTGGCGACGCTGTTGCCTGCTTCCTGGCCGGCGGAAGCAGGGCGTTGTGTTGAGGTCGGACTGTTCTCGCGTTATCCGCTTTCGCGAGTCCTGTCGGGTGAGCGCGTCGCTGGCTCTGGGCCTTTGCAGGGCGACTACCGTGTCGAATTCGCCAACGGCAATGCGCTGGATATCCACAGTGCCGGCGAACTGTTTCTGCTCAACGACAAACTGGTCGCCAGACTTGATAGCGAAGAATACGTCGCCCGCGTCCTTGAGCGTGAAGCCAAACCGGAACCCGCCGAAGCCGCCAAAGCGCTGGCCGTGGCGATCCGCACCTATCTGTTGCAAAACGCCACGCGCAACGGCGATTGCCTGAGCATCGACGACAGCAGCAACCGTCAGCGCGTCGCTCCGCGTCCGGCCTCCGCCGAGTCGCGCAACATCGCCGCATGGACAGCGGATCTGGTGCTGGCCGGCAGCACCGTCACCTATCACTCCGACCAGCCCGGCCCGGACAGACTGGCCTGGCAACAGGCCGTCGAGCAGGCCAATGCCGGTCAGCGCTACGACGCGATTCTGCTGCACGCCTATCCGCGCGCCAGCCTCAGCCGTTGGGACAACCCGGTGGCCTCCTGCGAAGCGTTGCCCGCCGCGCAAGACTGGCTGCAAAAGCAGCGTCGCGGCTGGCGTCCCACGCTGGAAAGCGAAACCGGCTACAACGAAGTCAGCACCTTCGCCGTGTGCAAACTGGCGTTCGGCCGCCCGTTTGTCGATCGCGAACGCCAGCGCATTTATGTGCGCGGCGTGCTCACGCTACAGGATCGCCTCGACCTGACTCACGAATACCTGCACCTGGCCTTTGAAGCACATCCCAACGGCCAGGATGAAACCTACATCGAAGGGCTCGCCCGTCACCTCTTGCTGGAATAGACCATGACACTCCGTTATCCACAGGTCTTGCTGTTGCTCTGCGCGTTCAATGCATGGCCGATGGCAATGGCCGCTGACAGCGTCAAACTCGATACCCCGGTCGGCGGCTGGCGCACCGGCGCGCCCGAGGGCGAAGGCGAGAACTTCCGCCAGACCGTCAACTACCCGGCCTCGTCGGTCAACACCCCTGTCGGCCAGGCCAACACCGCACGCATCAGCGGCGAAATCAAAGCCACCCCCAAGAGCAAGGAGCCTGGGCGACTGATCGTCAACGGCGTCAGCATGCCGCTGAAAATCGACGACAGCGGCCGCTTCGACCGCCCGTTTTCCTTCCCCAACGGCAGCAACAGCGTCGAAGTGCGCAGCCCCGACGGCCAGCAACGCCACCGCACGCAGTTCCTCAACGCCAGCGGCGGCGCCACCCCGGCCAAACTGCGCGTGTTGCTGTCGTGGGACAGCGACGGTACCGACCTCGACCTGCACCTGATCACCCCCGACGGCGCGCACATCTGGTACGGCGACCGCGTCGCACCCAACGGCGCCGCGCTCGACGTCGACGTCACCACCGGCTATGGCCCGGAAATCTTCGCCATGCCGGCGCCGATCAAGGGCCAGTATCTGGTGTATGTGAACTACTTCGGTGGTGGTTATCGCGGGGATGATGAGGGCGGGGAAGAGGCGGTGCAGCCGCTGACCACGGCGCAGGTGACGGTGATTACCGAAGAGGGGACGCCGAGCGAGAAGATGGAGACGTTTGTGGTGCCGATGCGAGCGGTGGGTGAACTGACGCTGGTGAAGTCGTTCAGCTATCCCTGAGCAGCAGCCTGCTCAGGGTTGCACTAGAAACCAGGCGGAATGTAACCAGGCACGAACGGCACGTTGATGCACTTGCCGTGAATGATCTTTCCGTCCTCGATCCTGAACAGCACGATCTTTTTCGCCTTATTGACGGTGGCTTCGAGTTTGCAATCGGAACTGTGGCCGACCGTCTGGTAATACTCTGTGTAAACCATGCCGTTACCGGTGTGATTCATTGAAGTACCGGCCGCTTCCGTGGTGGTCCAACTGGACGATTTATACCAGGTGAGCACCGCGAGGTTCTCGCCATTGGCGCCGGTCTGCTTTTTCATCGAGTCGGGTTTGCCGAACAGGTCCAGCGCTTCCTGTACATCGCGTCCTTCCCAGCGCGACTGCGCAATCAGGTGGCAACCATTGGTCAGTAAAACCGCGGGCGTTATCAGCAGCGCCAATAACGTTTTAGTCCATGGGTTCATCGTGATTCCCGCCGCTTACTTGTTGCCCAGGATCGAGTCGAGGTTGTCCATCATCTGGCCTTTCTCCTGAATCGGCGCCAGTTTGAAGAACATCTGCTGCATACCCTGAATCATCTGCAGGTACTCCATCTTGCCCAGCGCGATCATGTCCTTTTTGGCAGGTGAGCAAACGAACTCGCTGGTGCGCTGCACCCAGAACTCCTTCGGCTGCTGCCATTGGTCATTAACTTTGAGGTTGCGCATCATGTAGGCGATGCGATCAACCGACTGGCCATTGAGCACTCGGACCTTGTTCGTTGAACACTGAACCTCGAGGTTGTAGGCATCGATCATCGGTTTGCCGGGTTCCTCATACACCAGTGTCACGGCGACCAACTTGGCCCCTTTGGTCTGCTTCGACGGCATGACTGACGTGCTGTCGGCGACATACATGATGTTCTTGTGGGGAATACCGTTGCCGTAAATGATCCACCAGTCACCAACAAGCTTCGGCTCGTCCGCCAAGGCTGAAGTGGTAGCGGTCAGGAGTGCGGTCAGCAGAACAACGGATTGATTGAGTTTGAAAAACGACGACATGGTGTTGCTCCATTCCTTGGCGCTTTTGTAATGCACAAAAACAGAATGGAAATTTAGTGGTGAGGTTGGGCGCGGGGCAATTAGGGCGGATGTGCTAATGGCTTATTGCGATGCCCGTTTCAGTCAGGGCCTGGTAAGGGGGCAAGTGCTTCTTGCCCCATTTCATAACGATGTCAGGCCGCTATTTCCGGGCGGAAACTGCTGGATGTCAGACGCGTGATCGCAATTCCTAGTGCCTGATCATCGAATAATTTGTTTTTACGCACCGCAGCTCTGGACCCACCGTCCCAGTTCATCAGTGCTTTACGTACCGCAGGAACGGTTGGAGCAATCCTTTCCCGAATCAGCAACCAATCAACGGTCGCCAGCAACTCCATGCCGAAAGGTGACTCAAAACCGTCGATCAATTCAGCCGTTCGCTCTAACGCTTGGGAGTATTCCTTGGCTTCAGTCTTGAGGTAGGTTTGCAAAAAGGCTTTGCGATCTTGATCAAACCAAATGACATCGGTGATTCCTGCATCACTGATGCGCTTGTCGCAATGTAGATAGCTGCCATCCAGATTGTTGAGCAGATGCTCCAATCGATTGGCATACGGGCCGAATTTATGAGCGACAAATTTGAGGTTTAGCGGATTCTCCGCACCTGGAATTTTCTCGATTGCACGTTCAAGAAACCAAGCCAGTTTCTGAATTTCGAGCAGGCTGCACTCCATGCCCAGAACCCAATAACGCCGGACCAGTTCAGCAATCAGTGCGCGCGCCGGAGTGAGTTGCTCAACGCCATCGCGCTTAGCGACATTCAGATACTGATTGGAGGGTTCGAACACTAATACATCGACATCCAGGTCACCCAGCACTTCTACAATCTGCTCGCGCACTTCAGGCCACTTCAAACCACCGTTACCCGCGCCCAGCGGAGGAACAGCAACGGACTTCACATCGTTTTCAAGCAGAAACCGTCGCAGATCATGCAAACCTTCGGTTATCCACGCCATTTGCGACGGATACCGCCAGTGGCGCTTGGTGGGGAAATTCACAATCCAGCGCGGCCCATCGAGTTCGTTGGTGGCCGTCACATGCATCTTGCCGGTTTCTACTTCCCCGGCCTTACATGCCGCTGCATACACGCGGTAATTCTGCGCAAAGCGCTCTTTGAACATCAGCGCGATGCCCTTACCCATCACGCCAACGGTATTCACCGTGTTGACGAGGGCTTCGGTTTTGGCTTCCAGCAGGTTGCCTTGGGTGAATCTGATCATTGGAAATACCATGTGGGGCGCGCATGAACCGGCAACGTCAGGCCTCTGGCGGCGACGTCTGCTTCTATGCGTACTTTCATTGCATCGGTGTGGCACATGATGCCCAGTAGTCCCGTAATCGGTAAGTGATGGTGGATCAGCGCCTCAGCCTGATAACGCTCCATTTTGCGAGGGTCGTCAGGATCGCGCTTGAAGTCGCGCCGTTGAAGGATAGACCAATCGATCTGGTCGAGATTCGCCAGATCGCTGTAGTAGTTTGTCCAACTCGGGTAGGCATGTGCGTTTGTGAACACAAATGGTAGGCCGAGCTCTTCAACGCGATAGAGGCTTGAGACCAGAATCACGATCTCATCGTTACTGCGTTGCTGAACACTCCACCCAGAGTGAATGTTCTGCATCATCACCGAGAAAGGTGTGAAATAGAAGGGCACGTAGTCGGCCAGAACGCCTTCGGGCGCAATAGGTACCTGACGGGTACGTCGCTTGTCGATCAATTCGACGTTGCCGATATTCACGTACTGAGGTGCCTGTACCTCCGAGTTTGCACAATGCAGACCGTTGTCCAGAATCCAGGGCAGGTTATCGCGATGGACGATACGCCAAATCAGAGCTTTCTCTGGATTCAGGTTGGTATAGATCATTGATAAAACATTCTCTGGTTCACGCTGGTCTGCACATTAACATCGGCTGCCTGTAATTTAGCTACGCAAAGTGCATCAACTTCTTCGCTGGGGGTGAAGATTTTGAAGAAGGCATCAGGTTTAACAATCCCCGGTGCGAGACACTCTGCCATGCAGATGCTTTTGCAATGAGGGTCCAGGTAATCGCGACTGCTCATGACATCCCACTCGATGGCTTCGAAACCCTGTTCGTAATCAAGTAGCTGTATTGAGTCGCCCGCTAACGGGTGGCGTGGAATGACTTTCCAGCCGTATTGCTTGGCTGTTGATCTGTAGACCGAGATCAACACAAATTGTGCCTCTGGCCTATTGCGCTGAACGCTTCCGTCAAATGGATTCTTCGCAAACCAGTGGAAGGGGACGTAGTTGTCGAGCTGCAGAGCCTGCCGCTTTTTCAGGATTTCAGCATCTGCGACGTCTTTGAAACCCGAGAGGCCGGCGCGAGGTTTCAAGCCATCCCTGAAAATCCCATCCAGGTTTTCAACTGAAGTGAGATGGTAGAGAAGCTTCTGATCCTTGATGCTTTTAACGTCCGACATAGTGGTCTCCTTGACCTGCACATCAACCTAAACTGAATTCAGTCCCGGCCTTGCCCCGTGCTGATGTAACCCTCGATCCGTGGGGGTTGGTAGAACAGTTGTCGTGATTCTAGTGTGCCATCACTTTTCACGGCAAGCCCAATATAGGAATCGAATAGCCGGGCCAAATTGACTCACCACTGAACTCATTCCTCATCAAAGTAATCGCGATCCAGCGTCGGCAACCGTAACAAACGGGATGTCACGCCCACCTCATGATCCATCATCAGGTGCACAAGCCGCGTGCCGTCTACCAACACAATACCGTCCACCGATTTGGCGAAGTCGACAGCGTTCGCCGTAAAGCCAGAGGTAGTGATGAAAACGCCGCGCTTTGCTTTTTGCCCGGCGAGTGCTCCATAGAACGCCTGCAGTTCAGGCCGGCCAACCGTGTTCTGCCAGCGCTTGGCCTGAACGTAAACCTTCTCCAGCCCCAATTTATCGAGCGAGATAATGCCGTCGATGCCGGCGTCACCGGAGCCGCCTACACGTTGCAAATCATTGCGACTGGCGCCGTAACCCAGTCGATGAAGTACATCCAGCACGATCACTTCAAAGCGGTTGGGGCTGACCTGTAGCAAGTTGTCCAAAAGGTCGGCCGCCGTGGCATCGCGCAACTCCTTAAGCGCTCGTTCCAGTCGGTCGTCGGGGCTTTCGGTAGCGGAGGCCAGATCTGGCTCGACATTTGGTTGGTCATCCAGTGGCTCGGCATCAGGCGCGACTTTCAGCTTCACATTCATGTAGCCGATTGCTAAATGCTCCACATCCTTGGCCGACAGCGGAAATGCATGCTCCTTGGCGTACTGCACGCCTGCATCGGTCAATTTCCAGTAGCCGCGTTTGGCACTGCTGGAAAGACCGGCACGCTTGAGACGGTCGTGCGCCCAGCCTGATCGGTTCTTGTAGGTGGCCTGACCACTCGCGATCAGCTCTTCACGCTGAGCTTCTGTTAGTTGCAGCATTTTGGCTGCCGCTTCGTGTGCGTCCCGAGCAATAGCGCCCTCGGGCTTTGTGGCGAGAAAACGCAGGATCGGCTCAATGAACTGATCGTAGGTTGGAACGGACATGGGCGCATCCCTGTGCTGATGGGGTGTTTTTGAACTGACTGGCGGGCGAGTATAAATTAACGCTCGCTGAGGATGCCTTCACGAGTTAGCGCTGGTGCGGTAAAAGCGTAAGTCGCTGTGTCTCGGCTCATTTATATGCCGAAAGGCTGAATAGGACATTTTTTAGCAGGCATTAAAAAGCCGGCTTGTGGCCGGCTTCTCGGGGACTGGCTTGGTTTATTTTTGGTAAACCGCGTCAGCCTTCAAAACGTACACCCGGATCTGCGTCCGGCTGTGGGACTTGGTCAGACGTTGGTCTGCCGCGTCGGGCGTCATCTGGGCCGCGGGAGCGGGTCGATGCGCAAATGTGGGGCGCAGGATACTGAGTTTTGTCGGGGATTCCCAGTCTCAAGTGCGGAATAGAGCCACTGCGGGGGGGCAAAATTCGTATTTTGTACTGATTTTCGGGGCCTCTTCGCGAGCAGGCTCGCTCCCACAGGGGTTGGTGCAGGGTCGAAGGTCCGTATCCGATCAGAGAAACGGCACCACCGGCCGGCGTTTGCCCAAAGTCGACCACCAGAATACCCAGCCCAGGATATGGATTCGCTGCTCATCGATTTGCGCGGCGCGAAAGATTTCGTCCGGGTGTTCGGCGCTGTTGTGGCTGCGCAAGCGCAGGGCGTTGCCGGGCATGCGGTGCAGGTATTTGATGCGCAGCATGCCGTCGTGTTCGATGGCGTAGATTTCGCCGTCGACCACTTGGGTCAGGCCGCGGTCGATGCCGACGATGGAGCCATCTTCGATGCGCTCGGCCATGCTGTTGCCGATCATGTGTGCGCAGATGGCGTCGGTGTGGCGGATTTCCAGTTGGTCGAGGTGGGCGCGGGGCAGGCGGATGGTTTGTTCGGGGTCGAGGATGACGTGAGTTTTGCCAGCACCGTTGGTGATCGGCGTTTCCTTGAAAAACGGCAGTTCGATGTCCCTGGGGTCGATGACGGTGTAGACGCCGCGGATGGCCTCGGCATCAAAGGTGTCGCCGTTGCTGGCAGGCGTTTGCAGGCGCGGTGACTCTTTGCTGCCTTCACCGGTCTTCAGCCACTCGCTGTTGACCGAAAGCAGGCGTGAGACTTCCTCCATGCGATACGCCGGGACGCCCCGGGTGTACCAGTTATGAATGTTTTGGGCTTCCGTGCCCCAGAACTTTGCGAATCCCGTGGTGGTGATGTTCGCTGCTTCCAGGAGTGCCTTGAATCTTGGACCGCTAGTGTTCTTTCTCATAAACACCGAGTCTACGGCCGTGCCAGAGCGGTTTGAATAAACCGGGTGTTCAAAAAAAGGCTGTATTTTGCGACTGGATGTAAGACGTGCTTGTGGGAAAACACTCACTTCGAAACTTTTCTGTAGTCCGCAATAAACATGCTGTTTAAATCGCCTTTTCTCAGGCACAAAAAACCCCGGATCAACCGGGGTTTTCTTCAGGCGTCCAGCAGACGGTGCTTAGCCCTTGTAGGCAGCAACCGACTTGGTGATCGCATCGCGAGCGGCGTCAGCGCCAGCCCAGCCTTCGATCTTGACCCACTTGCCTTTTTCGAGATCTTTGTAGTTCGCGAAGAAGTGCTCGATCTGCTGGATCAGCAGCGGTGGCAGGTCGGTGTATTCCTTCACGTCGACGTACAGCTGGGACAGCTTGTCGTGTGGCACTGCGATGACTTTGGCATCGCCGCCGCCGTCGTCGGTCATGTTCAGGATGCCGACTGGACGCGCGCGGATCACCGAGCCTGGAGCAACCGGGTAAGGGGTCACAACCAGTACGTCGAGGGGATCACCGTCGTCAGCCAGGGTGTTCGGGATGTAACCGTAGTTGGCCGGGTAGAACATTGGGGTGGCCATGAAACGGTCAACGAACAGGCAATCGCTGTCTTTGTCGATTTCGTATTTGATCGGCGCGTGGTTGGCCGGGATCTCGATCGCGACGTAGATGTCGTTCGGCAGGTCTTTGCCAGCCGGAATCTTGCTGTAGCTCATTGGGCGTTGCCCCCGTAGTTGACCAAAAACACTTGGCCGGATTGACCAAAAAGTGGCGGCGATTATAGGCATATTCCTACGCCGACGCCACGTACCAGAAGTCGTGCAGCGCTTACGCGTGCGCCTGATAGACCGGGTCTGTGGCCTGAAGTTGCCGCAGCCTGCCCAACGGATCCTGCCGGTAGAAAAGCTGCAGTTGCAAGTAGACCTGTGGATAAGCCGCGTGCAGCAGATCCGGGGCGCTGAAAAAGTATTCGCTGGTGACCGCGAAGAACTCCGCCGGGTTTTCGGCGGCGTACGGGTCGATGGCGGTTTCGGCGTCGGGGTTGCGGTCGAGCTGGCGGTTGAGGTCATCGTAGGCGTGTTGCATGACCTCGGCCCAGTCGCTGACGCGCATGTCGGCGTGCAGCGGTGGCAGACCGTTGGCGTCGCCATTGAGCATGTCGAGTTTGTGCGCCAGTTCGTGGATCACCAGGTTGTAGCCTTCCCAGCCACCACTGGCCATCACCCCCGGCCAGGCGAGGATGATCGGGCCCTGTTGCCAGGCTTCGCCGCTGTGTTCACCGTCCCACTCGTGCTCGACACCGCTGGCATCGCGATGCCGTTGCGGGCTGAGAAAGTCATCGGGATAAAGGACGATTTCGTGGAAACCCTGATACCAGTTCAAGTCGCCGAGATTGAGCAGCGGCAACTGGGCCTGGGCGGCGAGCAGCAGGCGTTGTTCCTGATGCAGTTCGACGCCGGGCAGAGCGGTCAGGTGTTTTTCTTCGAGGAACAGCACGCAGGCTTCACGCAGCCACTGGTCTTCGGCGGCGCTGATGCCGTCGAGAAAACTCAGGTGATGGCGCACCCGTTGCCACAGGTCGTCGGCAATCGGGTGCCTGGCCAGAATGCGCCGGCGACGCCAGGCGCTCAGTGACCACATCGGATCAGTGGGTTTCGACTTTGGCGCCGCCGAAACGGCTGCGCACCACACCGATGATCATCGGTACCAGCGACAGCAGGATGATGGCGACCACCAGCAGCGACAGGTTCTTTTTGATGAACGGTACGTTGCCGAAGAAATAACCCAGGGTCACCAGACCGCCGACCCACAGCACGGTGCCGAACACGCTGAACGCGAAGAAACGCGGATAAGGCATTTTCCCGACGCCGGCGACGAACGGTGCAAACGTGCGGATGATCGGCAGGAAGCGCGCCAGGGTAACGGTTTTGCCGCCGTGCCTGTCGTAGAAATCGTGGGTTTTTTGCAGGTAATCGCGACGGAAGATTTTCGAATTCGGGTTGCTGAAGAGTTTTTCGCCCGCCGTTCGTCCGATCACATAGTTGGTGCTGTCGCCGAGGATCGCCGCGAGCATCAACAGACCGCCCAACAGGACCGGATCCATGCCACCGCCCGCCGCCACCGCACCGGCGATGAACAACAGCGAATCACCCGGCAGGAACGGCATCACCACCAGACCGGTTTCACAGAAGATGACAGCGAACAGAATCGCGTAGATCCACGGCCCGTAGTTGGTGACCAGCAAATCGAGGTACACATCGAGATGCAGGATAAGGTCAAGCGGGTTGAAATCCATGGGGGCACCTGTGGTGACGGCCCGACTCGGCAGGCCTGTGCGGATGATTCGGGTGTAAGCCTACAGCGGGGTGTAGTTTTTCTTACAAGCCGGAAAGCTCGGGATTATACGGTCTGAGAGGTGAAAAGCGCGTTGGTTTTGTAGCGAGGGATGTCGGGGTGTGATGAATTGTCAGGAATGACGGGAGGGGCTAAAAAGATCGCAGCCTTCGGCAGCTCCTACCTTTGGAATGCGTTATCCCTGTAGGAGCTGCCGAAGGCTGCGATCTTTTGATTTCAGAGCTCGTCGCTGATCGGCAACACGTAGTTCTTGAACTCGGTGTCTTCCTTGAAGCCAATGGATTCGTAGGTCTTCTGCGCCACCTCATTGTCCGCACTGGTGGACACGCGCATGCGCACGGCCTGGGTTTCCTTGGCCATTTTCTTCGCGGTGCGGATCAGGTTGTCGGCCACCAGTTGGCGGCGGGCGTCTTCGGCGACGTAGATATCGTTGAGAATCCACACGCGCTTGAGCGACAGCGAGGAAAAGCTCGGATACAGCTGGCAGAAACCCATCAACTTCTTGTCGTCATCATCGGCCAGGGCCAGATAAATCACCGATTCCTTGCGTCGCAGGCGTTTTTCGAGAAACGCGCGGGAGGAATCCGGGTAAGGCAGGGAACCGTAGAACTCGCGATATTTGACGAACAACGGGGTCAGCAAATCCAGGTGTTCGAGGGTCGCTTGAATAATCCGCATGATAGGTCTCGTCTTCAAGTGGCTGTCTTCAACTGCTCTGACGGCGATGGGAAACCCTGCGGCCGTGCTTCGATCCTGCCTTAAAGCAGCGCAGAAACGCAATGCGGAAACGGTTCAGGTTGCGGGTGGATCAAGCAGGAAGTTTCCCTTCATGTCCGCACCGGTGTCCGACTCCAGCGTCTGCACTTGCGCCTCGTCCTTCAGATTGACCCCCGACAGCTGCCGCCGACAGGCTTCGCGCATCAGATACAACAAGCGATGCGCCGCCATGCCATAGCTCAAGCCCTCAAGCCGCACGTTGGAGATGCAATTGCGATAAGCATCGGTCAGCCCGACTTTTGGATTGTAGGTGAAATACACACCGAGGCTGTCGGGCGAGCTGAGGCCCGGACGCTCGCCGATCAGCATCACGACCATTTTTGCGCCCAGCAACTGACCGATCTCGTCACCGATGGCCACTCGACCCTGTTCCACCAGCACCACGGGGGCAAGTGACCAGCCGTCGGTACTCATCAGCTCCTCCAGACGGGTCAGAAACGGCAAGGTATGGCGATGCACCGCCAGCGCCGACAAACCGTCCGCCACCACAATCGCCACGTCGACCCCGCCGGGATTGGCCTGCGCGTGCTCACGCAGGGCCTGAGCCGAGGTGTCGCTGAGCTTGCGCCCCAGATCCGGACGTTGCAGGTAGCTGTTGCGATCGGTCGCCGCGCTGTGCAGCAACAAACTGTCGCGCCCGCGTTCGCGCAGTTGCGCGCTGAGCCCGGCATGATCGAACGGCAGATGCACCGCATCTCGCGCCTGAGCGTGGGCGAACTGGAAATCCAGCTGGGCACGGGTTGGCAGGCTGGTACCGGTGCGGCCCAGAGCGATGCGCGCCGGGGTCAGGCGACGCAGCTCCAGCCACGGGTTTTGCGGGTCCACAGGCGGTTTTTCCATCATACTCATCCCAGTTGCGCCAGCGCCTGGCGGAAGGCCGGCGGCAGGTTGTTGCCAAAGCGAACCTTGCCGTCCGCCTGGGTGAAAATACCCATGTTCGCCAGCCATTGCTCGAACTCCGGCGCCGGTTTCAGGCCCAAAGTCTGACGGGCGTAGAGCGCGTCGTGGAACGAGGTGGTCTGGTAGTTGAGCATGATGTCGTCGGAACCGGGAATGCCCATGATGAAGTTGATCCCGGCGACACCGAGCAACGTCAGCAAGGTGTCCATATCATCCTGATCGGCTTCGGCGTGGTTGGTGTAGCAGATGTCGCAACCCATCGGCACGCCGAGCAACTTGCCGCAGAAATGATCTTCGAGGCCGGCGCGGATGATCTGCTTGCCGTTGTACAGATATTCCGGGCCGATAAAGCCGACCACGGTGTTCACCAGAAACGGCTTGAAGTGCCGCGCGACGGCGTAGGCCCGGGTTTCGCAGGTCTGCTGGTCGACACCGTGGTGGGCGTTGGCCGATAGTGCGCTGCCCTGACCGGTCTCGAAATACATCAGGTTCTGTCCGAGGGTGCCGCGTTTGAGGCTCAGCCCGGCGTCATAGCCTTCCTGCAATACATTGAGGTTGATGCCGAAACTGGCGTTGGCCGCTTCGGTGCCGGCGATCGACTGGAACACCAGATCCAGCGGCACACCACGATTGATCGCTTCGATCGAGGTGGTGACGTGGGTCAGCACACAGGCCTGAGTCGGGATGTCGTAGCGCTGGATGATCGCGTCGAGCATCTCCAGCATCGCGCAGATCGAGGCGATGCTGTCGGTGGCCGGGTTGATGCCGATCATCGCGTCGCCGTTGCCATAAAGCAGGCCGTCGAGAATGCTCGCGGCGATGCCAGACGGCTCGTCGGTCGGATGGTTCGGTTGCAGGCGGGTCGACAGGCGCCCGCGCAGGCCGAGGGTGCCGCGAAATTTTGTGACCACGCGGATCTTCTGCGCCACCAGCACCAGATCCTGCACGCGCATGATTTTCGACACGGCGGCGACCATTTCCGGGGTCAGGCCGGGGGCGAGCTTGCGCAGGCTGGTTTCGTCCGCCGCATCGCTGAGCAGCCAGTCACGGAAACCACCGACGGTGAGGTGGCTGACCACGGCGAATGCTTGTTTGTCGTGGGTGTCGATGATCAGTCGGGTGACTTCATCGGCTTCGTAGGGAATCAACGCTTCCTGCAGAAAATGCGTGAGCGGGATGTCGGCCAGCGCCATCTGCGCGGCCACGCGTTCACCGTCGTTGAGCGCGGCAACGCCAGCCAGGAAGTCTCCCGAGCGCGCCGGGCTGGCTTTGGCCATGACGTCCTTGAGGCTGTCGAAGCGATAGGTCTGGGCGCCGACGGAATGGGCAAATGCGGCCATGCTGTCCTCCTGTAATTGATACACCCCCTGTAGGAGCTGCCGGAGGCTGCGATCTTTTGACTTTGATTTTCTAAAAACAAGATCAAAAGATCGCAGCCTCCGGCAGCTCTTACAGGGTTCCGGCACAGTGCCTGGATGGGCGCTGTGCACTTTTATATGGCAGTCAGATACCTTCGAGCATAGCGTCTGCCGGGGCGTCGGCGCGTTGTTTGGCGGTCAGCTGGAAGTACAGGTAGCCAGCGGCCATGAAGCCGAGGAACACGCAGCCGATCAGCGTGTTGAACCACGCCATCGCCACCAGGCACACCACCGCCAGAAACAACGCAATCGCCGGCACCACCGGGTAGCCCGGGGCGCGGAAGGTGCGTTCCAGGTTCGGTTCGGTTTTGCGCAGTTTGAACAGGCTGAGCATGCTGATGATGTACATCACGATTGCGCCGAACACCGACATGGTGATCATCGCGGCGGTCAGGGTCATGCCTTGCAGGTTGACCAGTCCGTCGCTGTAGATCGCCGCGATGCCGATCACGCCGCCAGCCAGAATCGCCCGATGCGGGGTCTGAAAGCGCGACAGCTTGGCCAGGCTTTTCGGCAGGTAAGCGGCGCGGGCGAGGGCAAAGAACTGTCGCGAGTAGCCGAGGATGATCCCGTGGAAACTCGCCACCAGGCCGAACAGGCCGATCCACACCAGCATGTGCATCCACGAGGAGTTGTTGCCGACTACCGCTTTCATTGCCTGCGGCAGTGGATCGTTGATGTTCGACAGCTGGCGCCAGTCGCCGACACCGCCGGCCATCACCATCACGCCGATGGCGAGGAATACCAGAGTCAGAATGCCGCTGACATAAGCCCTGGGAATCGTGCGTTTCGGATCCTTGGCTTCTTCGGCGGCCATGGCCGCGCCTTCGATGGCGAGGAAGAACCAGATGGCGAACGGGATCGCTGCGAAGATCCCGGGGATCGAACCCAGTGTGAACTCGTTGGCGCCCGACCAGCCGTTGAGCACGAAGTTACTGAAGCTGAAGCCCGGCGCAACCACGCCCATGAACACCAGCAATTCAGCGACCGCCAGCACCGTGACCACCAGTTCAAAGGTGGCGGCAATGCTGACACCGAGGATGTTCAGGGTCATGAACACGAAATACGCGCCGACCGCCGCGATTTTCGGGTCGAGTCCCGGATATTGCACGTTGAGGTAGGCGCCGATGGCCATGGCAATCGCCGGTGGGGCAAAGACGAATTCGATCAGCGTGGCGATGCCGGCGATCAGTCCGCCTTTTTCGCCAAACGCTCGGCGGCTGTAGGCAAACGGCCCGCCTGCGTGGGGAATCGCGGTGGTCAGTTCGGTAAAGCTGAAGATAAAGCAGGTGTACATGGTCGCGACCATCAGCGCCGTGACCAGAAATCCGAGGGTGCCGGCCGTGCCCCAGCCGTAACTCCAGCCGAAGTATTCGCCGGAAATCACCAGGCCGACGGCAATGCCCCAGAGGTGCAGGGTGCCGAGTGTGGGTTTGAGCTGTGTGGTGGAAGTCATAAGTCCTCTCTGTTTTTTATTGTTCGATCTGTTGGACTTTCGGGTGCAGCGGTTGCGGTGGATGGAAGCTGTTCACGCAGCGGCAGTTTTTTTGCAAAACCTGAATGACGGGTACGCAAGGGCCGTGCCAGAGCGGCCAGGCCTTTTGTCGTGTCATTTAGGACGCCATCGCTGGCAAGCCAGCTCCCACAGGTATCTGTGGTGTGCCCGTTATCGAGATCTGCAAAGATCCCTGTGGGAGCTGGCTTGCCAGCGATAGCTATTGGGAGGGCAACACAGAAACATCTGTGTTGCCCCGGGTTTTAGAAGAAGCCCAACGGATTGATGTCGTAGCTCACCAGCAGGTTTTTGGTCTGCTGATAGTGATCGAGCATCATCTTGTGGGTTTCACGGCCGACGCCAGACTTCTTGTACCCGCCGAACGCGGCGTGCGCCGGGTACAGGTGGTAGCAGTTGGTCCACACGCGACCGGCCTTGATCGCGCGGCCCATGCGATAGGCGCGGTTGATGTCGCGGGTCCACAGGCCGGCGCCGAGGCCGAACTCGGTGTCGTTGGCGATCGCCAGGGCTTCGGCTTCGTCCTTGAATGTGGTGATGCTCACCACCGGGCCGAAGATTTCTTCCTGGAACACGCGCATTTTGTTGGTGCCCTTGAGCAAGGTTGGCTGGATGTAATAGCCGGTCGCCAGATTGCCCTCGAGTTTTTCCACCTGGCCGCCGGTCAGCAGCTCGGCGCCTTCGCCCTTGGCGATTTCCAGATACGAGAGGATCTTGTCGAATTGCTGTTCGGACGCCTGAGCGCCAACCATGGTGTCGGTGTCCAGCGGGTCGCCGCGTTTGATCTGGCTGACTTTCTTCATCACCGCTTGCATGAATTCGTCATAGATCGATTCCTGCACCAGGGCACGGGACGGGCAGGTGCAGACTTCGCCCTGGTTGAAGAACGCCAGCACCAGACCTTCGGCAGCCTTCTCGATGAAGCTCGGCTCGGCCTGCATGATGTCTTCGAAGAAGATGTTCGGCGACTTGCCGCCCAGTTCCACGGTGGAAGGAATGATGTTCTCGGCGGCGCATTTCATGATGTGCGAGCCGACCGGGGTCGAGCCGGTGAAGGCGATCTTGGCGATGCGTTTGCTGGTGGCCAGTGCTTCGCCGGCTTCTTTGCCGAAGCCTTGCACCACGTTGAGCACGCCCGGTGGCAGCAGATCACCGATCAACTCCATCAGCACGCAGATGCCCAGCGGGGTTTGCTCGGCAGGCTTGAGTACCACGCAGTTGCCGGCGGCCAGTGCCGGAGCGAGTTTCCACGCGGCCATCAGCAGCGGGAAGTTCCACGGGATGATCTGGCCGACCACGCCCAGCGGTTCGTGGATGTGATAGGCCACGGTGTTGCCGTCGATTTCGGCCGCGCTGCCTTCCTGAGCGCGCAGGCACCCGGCGAAGTAGCGGAAGTGGTCGGCCGCCAGCGGGATGTCGGCGTTGAGGGTTTCGCGGATGGCTTTGCCGTTGTCCCAGGTTTCGGTGATCGCCAGGGTTTCGAGGTTCTGCTCGATGCGGTCGGCGATTTTCAGCAGGATCAGCGAGCGCGCCTGCACCGAGGTCGCGCCCCACGCATCGGCAGCAGCGTGGGCGGCGTCCAGTGCCTTGTCGATGTCTTCGGCAGTGGAGCGGGGGAATTCGGCAATCGGCTGGCCATTCACTGGCGAGGTATTGGTGAAGTACTGACCTTTGACAGGCGCGACGAACTCGCCGCCGATGTAGTTACCGTACTTGCTCTTGAACGAGACTTTGGCGCCTTCAGTACCGGGGTGAGCGTAACGCATGATGTTGTTCTCCTTGGCTTTGTACTTATTAGAGAAACGCGCAAGTGCGCTTGCTATAAGCGTAGAGCAAAGGTCGGGCCATTGCCGCGCCGGGCAGGCAAATCAAGGCCTTGCGTGGTTTGTGTCGGACGGGCGGACGGAGCCTGTGCTGGTTTCGGTACAGAGGGGGTGACAGTTTGTACCGCTTTTGGCACAGCCTGTGACCGGCTGGTCTTGCCAGCATTGCAATGCGTCGATGGCTGGAGGATGCTGACTGCCAATCGCCCAGATGCACCCTTGTGGTGAGGGGATTTATCCCCGATGGGTTGCGAAGCAGCCCCAAAAAAAATTGTGGCGACTCAGATTCACCGCGTATGCCGGATTTACGACTGCTGCGCAGCCGATCGGGGATAAATCCCCTCACCACAAGGTATGTGCCAGCCAATAAAGAGGCGGCACTGATCTCGGGGAGAATAATAAGAAATGCACGACAACCATTTGAGTCGCCATGCCCAGCAGGTTCTCACCGTCAGTCAGGGCAAGCCGCACCTGCACGGGCCGGGTGCCGATCCGTCGATTGCCCGCTCGTGGCTGCGCTGTCTTGAGGACTACCACCTCGATCCGGCCCTGACCATGGCGCCTACGGTGCTCGAACACGGGCGCGTGCTTGAAAGCCGCGAGCGTCTGCAACAGGTGTTGCAGATTGCCGGCAACGAAATGAGCAGCCTGCATCAACAACTGTCCGGCGCCGGTCATGCGGTGCTGTTGACCGATGCGCGAGGAGTGATCCTCAACTGCGTCACCGCACCCGCCGAGCGCAAGATATTCGAACGTGCCGGCCTGTGGCTCGGCGCCGACTGGAGCGAAGCCTGCGAAGGCACCAACGGCATCGGCACTTGCCTGGTCGAGCGCCAGGCGCTGACCATCCACCAGGACGAACACTTTCGCGGTCGCCACACCGGCCTGACCTGCTCGGCGAGCCCGGTGTTCGACCCGCACGGCGAATTGCTGGCGGTGCTCGACGTCTCCTCGGCGCGCCACGACGTTTCGCGCCAGAGCCAGTTCCACACCATGGCGCTGGTCAATCTGTCGGCGAAGATGATCGAGAGCTGCTATTTCCTGCGCTGCTTCGATAACCAGTGGCTGCTGCGTTTCCATCTTCAGGCCGAATCCGTCGGTTTGTTCAGCGAAGGGCTGCTGGCGTTTGACGGCGAAGGGCGGATCAGCGCGGTCAACCAGAGTGCGCTGAACCTGTTGGGGCATATTCGCGGTGGTTTGCTCGGCAAGCCGGTGGAAGCGTTTTTCGATTGCTCGCTGGATGAACTGCTCGGTCGTGCCAGCGCCAATGCCAGCGCCAGTTGGCCGCTGCGCACCCGCGATGGGCGGCATCTGTTTGCCTTGCTGCGTGGCGAGTCGCGTAAACCGGAGAAGATCATGCCGGCCCCGGTCGTGGCCAAAGCTCAGCCACTGGCGGGCATCTGCCTCGGTGACGCCGCGCTGCAAGCGGATTTTCGCAAGGCGCTGCGGGTGTTCGAGCGCGACGTGCCGCTGCTCATCAATGGCGAAACCGGCTCCGGCAAAGAAGCCTTCGCCAAGGCTGTGCATCACGCCAGCCAGCGCGCCAACAAAGCCTTCGTCGCCCTCAATTGCGCGGCGATCCCGGAAAGCCTGATCGAGAGCGAACTGTTCGGTTATCGCGGCGGCAGTTTCACCGGCGCACGCAAGGATGGCATGCGCGGCAAGCTGCAGCAGGCCGATGGCGGCACGCTGTTTCTCGATGAGATAGGTGACATGCCGTTGGCGCTGCAAACCCGGTTGTTGCGGGTGCTGGAAGACCGGCAGGTGGTGCCGATTGGCGGCGAGCCGGAAGCGGTCAACGTGCGGATCATCAGCGCCACCCACCGTAATTTGCTGGAGCGGGTCGAAGACGGCAGTTTTCGTGAAGATCTGTATTACCGGCTCAATGGCCTCGAAGTTGCGCTGCCGGCGCTGCGCGAACGCAGTGATAAATCGCAGTTGCTGGATTTCCTGCTGGCCGAGGAGGCCGGCGGCGAGACAATCGTGATTGACGAGGCGGCCCGTCAGGCGTTGCTGGCGTTCAACTGGCCGGGCAACGTGCGGCAGTTGCGCAATGTTCTGCGCACGCTGGCGGCGTTGTGCGATGAAGGGCGGATCGGGCTGGACGATTTGCCGGCGATGATTCGGCAGGTACGGCCGCCGCTGGAGCTGAAGTCGGTTGAGTCTGAGCATCCGCTGGAGGACGCTGAACGTCTGGCGTTGCTCGATGCGCTGGAGCAAACGCGCTGGCACATGACCCAGACCGCGCAGCAGCTCGGGGTCAGCCGCAATACCCTCTACAGAAAGCTGCGTAAACACGGTATCGCCCGAACCGCATAAATCCCCCCGCAGGAGCTGCCGAAGGCTGCGATCTTTTGATCTTGTTCTTTACAGGATCAAAAGATCGCAGCCTCGTTGCACTCGTCAGCTCCTACAGGTGGAGTGATGGTGATCAGCTAAAGAGTGCGATTTCCCCCTCCCTGCGCTAACCTGCGGCCATGTTTTACGAGGTCGACTATGCACATTCATATTCTGGGTATCTGCGGGACTTTCATGGGCTCGATGGCGGTTCTGGCCAAAGAGTTGGGCCATCACGTGACCGGCTCCGACGCCAACGTCTATCCGCCGATGAGCACGCAGCTTGAGGCCCAGGGCATTCAACTGACCCAGGGCTACGACCCGGCCCAGCTCGATCCGGCGCCGGATCTGGTGGTGATCGGCAACGCCATGTCCCGCGGCAACCCGGCGGTGGAATATGTGCTGAACAAAGGCCTGCCGTACGTCTCCGGCCCGCAATGGCTGGCCGATCACGTGCTGCAAGGGCGCTGGGTGCTGGCGGTCGCCGGTACGCACGGCAAGACCACCACCAGCAGCATGCTCGCCTGGGTGCTGGAACACGCCGGCATGAGCCCGGGGTTCCTGATTGGCGGCGTGCCGCAGAATTTTTCGGTGTCGGCCCGTCTAGGCGGTACGCCGTTCTTCGTGATCGAGGCTGACGAGTACGACAGCGCCTTCTTCGACAAGCGTTCGAAGTTTGTCCACTACCGTCCGCGCACTGCGATCCTTAACAACCTTGAGTTCGATCACGCCGACATCTTCCCCGATCTGCCGGCCATCGAGCGGCAGTTCCACCACTTGGTGCGCACTATTCCGAGTGAAGGTCTGGTGATTCACCCTACCACCGAACCGGCCTTGCAGCGCGTGATCGAAATGGGCTGCTGGACTCCAGTGCAAACCACCGGTGCCGGCGGTCAGTGGCAGGTCAAGTTGCTCAAGGACGATGGCTCGGCGTTCGAAGTGCTGTTCGAAGGTGAGTCCCAAGGCACCGTTGAATGGGAATTGACCGGTCAGCACAACGTGGCCAACGCCTTGGCTGCTCTTGCAGCGGCGCGGCATGTCGGTGTGGTGCCTGCGATGGGCATCGCCGGCTTGAGCGCGTTCAAGAACGTCAAACGCCGAATGGAGAAGGTCGCCGAAGTGCGCGGCATCACCATCTACGACGACTTCGCCCACCACCCGACGGCCATCGCCACCACCCTCGATGGTTTGCGCAAGCGCATCGGCGACGCACCGCTGATCGCGATCATCGAACCGCGCTCCAACTCGATGAAGCTCGGCGCGCACCGTGACGGTCTGCCGGACAGCGTGGTCGATGCCGATCAGGTGATCTGGTATGCCCCGGCCAACCTCGGTTGGGATCTGGCAGCCACCGCGGCGCTGTGCAGCGTGCCGTCGATTGTCAGCGATTCGCTCGAAGGCATCATCGAACGCGTGAAGAGCCAGGCGCAACCCGGCACCCACGTGGTGATCATGAGCAACGGCGGCTTCGGCGGCCTGCACGGCAAGCTCGCCGAGGCACTGCAATGAACACGTTCGCCCAGAGCGGCGGTCCGGAGCGCATCACGCTGGCGATGACCGGCGCGTCCGGCGCGCAGTACGGTTTGCGCCTGCTCGATTGCCTGGTGCGCGAAGATCGTGAAGTGCACTTCCTGATCTCCAAGGCTGCGCAGCTGGTGATGGCCACCGAGACCGATGTCACGCTGCCGCCCAAGCCGCAGATGATGCAGGCGTTCCTTACCGAATACACCGGGGCGGCCGCCGGGCAGATCCGCGTGTACGGCAAGGAAGACTGGATGTCGCCGGTGGCCTCGGGCTCCGGCGCGCCAGCGGCGATGGTTGTGGTGCCGTGTTCCACCGGTACCCTGTCGGCGATTGCCACCGGTGCCTGCAACAATCTGATCGAACGCGCAGCGGACGTCACCTTGAAGGAGCGTCGCCAGTTGATTCTGGTGCCGCGCGAGGCGCCGTATTCTAGCATTCATCTGGAACACATGCTCAAGCTGTCGAACATGGGCGTGACCATCCTGCCAGCGTCGCCAGGCTTCTATCATCAGCCGCAGACCATCGACGACCTGATCGATTTCGTTGTCGCGCGGATTCTCAATCTGTTGGGCATTCCTCAGGACATGCTGCCGCGTTGGGGCGAGCATCATCTGAGCAGCGATGAATAAGCTGCTGACGATTGTGCTGGCGCTGCAACTGGCCGGCTGCGCCACCGCGCGTACGCTGGATGCAGCCAAACCGGGCGCGCCAGTGGTGTATTCCGGGACGCGCCTGGATTTGTATGCGATGAATGGCGGGTGCTGTGCGATGGATCGCTTCGGGGCCGAGGCGCCGAGCTATCCGGGGGTGGACCTGCCGGCGAGTGCGTTGCTCGATACGTTGCTGTTGCCGTTGTCTTTGCTGACCGTGATTGGCGTGAGCTTTCAGGCGACTGGTGGGTTGTAGGGGAGTGCTGCGCACTCCATTCGCGAGCAGGCTCGCTCCCACATTTGCACCGCGTCCCCATGTGGGAGCGAGCCTGCTCGCGAAAGCTTTCGTCCAGGCGCTATGAATTATTTGCCGAGCTTGCGCAGCTCATCCGACTCGACGATCCGCACCCCATCCTGTTCTTCCAGCGCCAGACGCCACATCGCCCGGGCCAGTTGGCAGGCTTCGATGCCGCGGTATTTGCCGGGAATCAATTTGGAAAACGGCGCGGCCAGTTGTTCGCCCAGGCGCGGCTCGGTGCGATCGCCCAGCAACAGCGATGGTCGGCAGATGGTCAGTTGCGGCCAGTCCTGCGCGCGCAACGCCTGCTCCATCTCACCTTTGACCCGGTTGTAGAAAATCGACGATTTCGGATCGGCGCCCAGTGCGCTGATCACGATCAGGTGCCGCGCGCCCATCTCCCGCGCACGTTTGGCGAACGCCACGACCATGTCCAGATCCACCGCGCGGAACGCGGCTTCGGAACCCGCCTGTTTGATCGTGGTGCCGAGGCAGCAATAGGCGATATCGACGCGACCACTGAGTTGCGGCAGAAACGCCTGCGGGTCGCCCACCGGGTTTTCCAGGTGCGGATGTTCCGCCAGTGGCCGGCGGGACGGGGCGAGCACGCGGGTGATCGTCGGCTCGTTGAGCAAACGGTCGAGCAGGTGCTCACCGGTCAGTCCGGTGGCTCCGGCAAGCAATACGTGCTGAGGCGTCAAGTACATAGTGTTTCTCCCTTGATACTGTTCAGCTTAGTTGCTGTTTGTGGCTCCGTCGTTCAACGCAGCACTCTGCAACGCTTTTCTGGCCTGCTGCTTACGCAGCAGTTGCCAGTGCGCCAGCACGGTTTTCGGTGCCCAGATCTGCGGCTCCGAGGCTTCGAAGTTGTCCGCCAGTTCGCGCTCTGCGACGGTGGCCTTGGCCAGTTTGAAGGCTTGCTCGAGGTCGTCGGTCTGGTTCAGCGCCTGAGCGAACAAGGCGTCGCCGAAGTAGGTGAAGTTGGCTTCTTCCGAGCAACCGAACGACACGCGGTCGGCTCGCGAGGCGGTCATGATCAGGGTGCGCTCATCTTTCAGCGCGGGGATGAAACCACCGGAATAGCACGATGAAATCACGATCACCTTGTCGCGATTCTTCAGCGGCGCCAGCACCGTGGCGAGTTCGTCGGCGGGCAGGTCGGCGAGCTCCATGCGCGGCTGGTCGAGCACCAGCTCGTGTTCGGCGGTGCCGTGGCTGGTCAGGTAGATGAACACCAGGTCTTCCGGGCCGCTGCGCTCTGCGAGGGTCTGCGCGGCGCGGCGCAGGTTTTCGCGGGTGGCCATTGGCCGGTCGGTGAGGTGGTCACGGTGGTTGACCAGACGAATCTGGCCGAAAGCGCCGAAACGTGTGGTGAGCATGTTGGCGACGTAGTCGGACTCGCGCAGGAACACGCTTTGCTTGCCGTCGCCACCGAGGGTCAGGGTGTACAGCTCCACCGCCGGGGTCGAGGCGGGCACGGCGGCCAGCGCGTTTTCGAGCAGGCGGCCCTGGGCCAGCAGACCGAGTTCGAGGGTGTCGGGCAGCAGCTTGCCGTCGGCGTCACGCACGCGCTGACCGTTGATCCAGGTGCCGCTGAGCACGGTGCCGTCGGTCAGCACCAGGGTGCCGCGCCCGGCGTAGCTGTCGCTGTCGAACTCACCGATGTAGAAGCTGCCGTCAGACAGGTTCAAACGGCCCTGGCCGCTGAAGCGCCAGTCATTGAAATAGCCGATGTAGTGGCTGCCGTCGGCGCCGATCAATTCGCCCTTGCCGGTCAGCGCGCCTTCCTTGAACTGGCCGAGCCACACGTCGCCGTCGGCGTTTTCATAGCGGCCTTTGCCGTGCAGTTGGCTGTTCTTGAAACCGCCGACATAGATGTCGCCATCGGCACTGTTGAACGTGCCATTGCCTTCGAGCTGGCCGTTGACGAAATGGCCGCTGAAGGTGTTGCCGCTGGCATCGCCGCGCTGGCCTTCGCCGTTGGGTTTGCCGTGGGCGAATTGGCCCTGATAGGCGCTGCCGTCGTCCATTTCCAGACGCCCCAGCCCGGAATACTGGTCAGCCTTGAACTCGCCACGGTAGGTCATGCCGTTTTCTTTCAGCGTGCCTTCGCCATCGCGTCGGCCCTGCTTGAAACCGCCGGTGTAACTGCTGGCATTGGTGGTCAGACTGCCTTGGCCGTCGAACAGGCCCTGCTGGAACTGGCCGCGATAAACCTCGCCGTTGCTGCCGTGCCATTCGCCCTGGCCATGCCATTGGCCCTTGTCGAACTGCCCGGCGTACCAACTGCCGTTGGGATAGTCGACGCGGCCCTGGCCTTGCAGCAAGCCGTTGACCAGTTCACCGCGATAGCGTCCGCCGTCCGGCAGGCGTGCATCCGGGGGCAGCAGCGATTCGCCGTCGCCGCACGCGGTGAGCATCAGGGTCAGGGCAAGGGGTGCAAGAGAAGCGAGTGGGCGCATAGCGGGATCCGGGCAATTAGGCGACCGAGTATGCCGCAGCCATGTGACCTTATACAGCCGGGAAAACAGCGCGGATGCGAAACAGCGTGCGCTGTTTCGCATCCGGTGACTCAAACGAAGCAGAGCGACAGCGGTTCGGCGATATAGGCCGGTTTGTCCGAGCCTTCTATCTCAAGCGTCGCGGTGGCCTTGAGCAGCCATTGACCGGGTTTTTTCTCGGTCACTTCGGCCAGGTCGACTTTCAGGCGCACTCTTGAATTGACCTTCACCGGCTGGATGAAACGCACGCTGTCCAGACCGTAATTGACCACCATCTTCAGGCCTTGCGGCAGCACGAGGATGTCTTCCATCAGTTTCGGGATCAGCGACAACGACAGGAAACCGTGTGCAATGGTGCTGCCAAATGGCGTTTGCGCGGCTTTGACCGGGTCGACATGGATGAACTGATAATCCCCGGTGGCTTCGGCGAACAGGTTGATGCGCTCCTGATCGATGGTGAGCCATTCGGAACGTCCGAGTTCCTTGCCGACATAATCTTTGAGCTCTGCAACGGGAACATAGGGCATTGAGACTCTCCTTGGGTTCATCGGTTTTATAGTTTTTCAGGTGGGGGATTTGACCGCCCTGCGAACCACTGTAGATCATCATGGCGTTTTGCTCCGGTCAACCGACCATGCTTTTGGCGAATGCCGATCCATAGCGCCGCCGTGCTTATAATGCCGAGGACTTGCGGGGGGAGATGTCTGATGTTGTTACGTGGCCTGACCATGCTGGTGCTGTTTCAACTGCTCGGCACGGCACTCAACCATTTGCTGTTGCCGGTGCTGCCGGGGCCGATCATCGGTCTGCTGCTGTTGCTGGTGTTCCTGATCATGCGTGGTGAAGTCGGCGAGCCGCTGAACCTCGCCGCCGGCAGCCTGTTACGTTATCTGCCGTTGCTGCTGGTGCCGCCGGCGGTGGGCGTGATGGTGTATGCGAGCGACATTGCCGCGGACTTCTGGGCGATTGTCGGCGCGCTGGTGCTGTCGTTGATCCTGTCGATGGCCTTCGCCGGGGTGCTGATGCAACGGCTGGTCAAGCGTCACGCACCGAACTCGGAGGACGCTTGATGCTCTTCGATTGGCAAGGTGCCTGGGCTTCGGTGATTCATCATCCGCTGTTCGGCATCGGCATCACCCTCGGTGCCTATCAACTGGTGCTGGCGGCGTTCGAGAAAACCCGCTGGATCTTTCTGCAACCGGTGCTGGTCTCGATGCTGTTGGTGATCGGCGTGCTGGTCGGCTGCGGCCTGACGTATGCCGAGTACCGCAAGAGCACCGAGATCCTCAGCATTCTGCTGGGCCCGGCGACGGTGGCGTTGGCGGTGCCGTTGTATCTGAACCTCAAGCGCATCCGCCAATTGTTCTGGCCGATTTTTACTACGCTGGTGATAGGCGGGGTAGTCGCCACGGGCATGGGCGTGTTGCTCGGCTGGTGGTTCGGCGCCGAGCACATGATTTTGATGACCATGGCGCCAAAGTCGGTGACTTCGCCGATTGCGATGCTGGTGGCCGAGCAGATCGGTGGCGTGGCGGCGCTGGCGGCGGTGTTCGTGTTGATCACCGGGGTGATTGGCGCGATCTTCGGCCCGGCGTTGCTGACCCGGCTCGGCGTGCACAGTCCTGAAGCGCGGGGCATGGCGCTGGGCATGACCGCACACGCGGTCGGCACCTCGGTGGCGCTGCAGGAAAGCGATGAGTGCGGCGCCTTCGCGGCGCTGGCGATGAGTCTGATGGGCGTGGCCACGGCAGTGTTCCTGCCGTTGGCGGTGTCGATGGTGGTCTAAGGAAATGTCTATGAGTCTGCCGCTTTTCCCGCTGAACACAGTGCTGTTTCCCGGCTGCAACCTTGACTTGCAGATCTTCGAGGCGCGCTACCTGGACATGATCGGCCGCTGCATGAAACAGGGTGGCGGCTTTGGCGTAGTGTGCATCCTCGACGGCCACGAAGTCGGCGTCGCGCCCGAAGGCTTTGCCCTGGTCGGCTGCGAGGCGCGGATCACCGATTTTCAGCAACAGGACAACGGTCTGCTCGGGATCCGGGTGCAGGGCGGGCGGCGTTTTCAGGTGTTGCGCACGGAAGTGCAGCGCGATCAGTTGATCCTCGCCGACGTCGAATGGCTGGACGATGAACCGGAGCAACCGCTGCAGGACGAAGACGCCGATCTGGTGGCGCTGCTCAAGGCCTTGGCCGAGCACCCGATGGTCGAGGCGCTGAACATGGGCACCGAAGCGCTGGGGCAGCAGTCGCTGGCCAATCAACTGGCGTATCTGTTGCCGTTCGCCGAAGAAGACAAGATCGACCTGCTGCAACTCGACGATCCGCAGCAGCGACTGGATGCGATCCAGGCGCTGCTCGATGAGCTGCAGGGCGAGCTGTTCGCCTGAGCGAAAAAGATCGCAGCCTGCGGCAGCTCCTACATGAGATTCATTTCATACCCGCGCCATCGTGCGCATGTGAAATCAAAACCCTGTAGGAGCTGCCGCAGGCTGCGATCTTTTGCTTCTCAATAAGCGTAACGCAACATCGTGTCCGGTAGATGCCGCAGAACGAACAGGCTGAACAGCACCAGCAGTGCCGGCAGAATCAGCCACCAGACCTTGAACGGCATGGCGTTGAGCGGCGCCTTGCGCTGACTCAGCCACAGGCCCGCTGCACACACGCATGCCGCCAGCATCGCACCCGCCAGAATATCTGTCGGCCAATGCGCGCCCAGATAGACTCGTGACAAAGCAATCGACAGCGCCGGAATACAGCCGAGCAGCAGCCAGGTCAAGCGCATGCGCGGCGGTTGGCCGCGACCGGCGAGGACCGCCAGCACCAGAAACAGCGCGAACGAACCGGAGGCATGACCGCTGGGCATGCTGTAGCTGGTCAACGGATCGGTCAGCACTTCCGGGCGGACCCGGGCGAAAAACTGTTTGGTGACGGTATTGAGGAGCGCGGTGCACAGCAGCACGCCACCGGCAAAGATTGCCTGGCGCCATTGCCGGCACAGCAGCAACAGACCGGTGAGCAGGGCGCTGAACATCAACATATTGCGGAATTCACCGATCAGGGTGAAGGTCACCGCGATTTCATCGAGCATCGGCTGCCGATGTTCCTGCACCAAGGTCATCACGCCCTGGTCGAGGGCGTGCAGATACGGATAGCCAATAAACAGGCCGATCAGAATCAACAGGCTCATGCTGCTGATCCAGATTGTCGCCCGGCGATGCTGGCGCAAGCTGCTGTTGACGCTCAGGCCGACCATCACTGCGATACTGGCCGCAACAATGCCGGCCTGCAGCCAGAAACCTTCCGGCAGCGGCAAGCGGATCGCCGCGCCGGTGGCCCAACCCGGCAGCAGGTAGGCGACGCTCCAGCCAGCGGCGGCCAGCAGGCTGACGGCGGCGAAACGCGGGAAGGGCATGTCGCACATCCCGGCGACCATCGGCAACATCGGCCGCAGCGGGCCAATGAAGCGCCCGACCAGCAGGCTGGCGATGCCGTAACGCTGGAAGTAGGTTTCGGCCCCGGCCATCCATTCCGGATGGTGGCGCAGACCCGGCAGGCGGCGGATGTTCTGGTGGAAATGGCGGCCCAGGTAATACGACACCGCATCGCCCAGAAGCCCGCCCAGAAAGCCCAGCAGCAGGGTTTCACTCAATGACAGTGCACCGCTGCCGGCCAGTACGGCCACGGCAAACAACAGCACGGTGCCGGGCACGATTATTCCGGCAATGGCCAGACACTCCACGAATGCGACGATAAACACCGCAGCGGCCAGCCACTGCGGATTGGCCGCCAGCCATCCGGTTACGCTATCGAGCCATGGGCCCATACCAAAAAACTCCAAACCATTGATGATCCCTGTAGGAGCTGCCGCAGGCTGCGATCTTTTNAAAGATCGCAGCCTGCGGCAGCTCCTACAGGGTTACGTGTTTACAACAGGAAATAATCGCGCCCTTCGACCTGACCCCGGCGCAACGGGTTCCGCGTGCACCACTGGGCATACGCGGCGTCGACGAAGCGGTACATCAGGTGTTCGTCGCGGCCATGGGGGATGCCCAGGCGGGTGGTCTGAATGATCTGCGTCGGCGCCGGGCCGGTGTCTTCCACCAGCAGCAGTTCATGGTCGAAACGCTTGGCGTCCCACATCGGCACTTTCAGCCCAAGCGCCTTGCACAGCAGTGTCTGCCCGGCGCACAGCTTTTGCGAAGGACGCGGCCGGCCTTGGGCATCGGGATTGTTCAGCAGCATTTGCGCCAGGCTCGCCGGTCCGCTGATTTCATCGACCCACGGGTAGGCGGATTTGATCAACACCGCATTGCCGGGCCCCTGAGCGCTGAAGTTCAGCGAATCGCCGCCACGGGCGTAATACATATAAATGTGTCCACCATCCAGAAACAAAGCCTTACGCTTTTCCGTGTAGCCGAGAGACGCGTGACTGCCTTTTTCCGCGCAGTAATAGGCTTCGGTTTCGATGATCCGGGCGCTGAGCCACAGATCGCCGACCCGGTGGCGGATGACTTTGCCGAGCAGATCGCGGGCCAGCACTTGCGCGTCACGGTCGAAAAAATTGTCCGGAAGGCCCAGTGGCAGGCGCTCGGCGGTGGCGCGAACGGTCAGGTTGGACATGGCAAACGGTGTTTATCCAGGCGAAGGAGGTCGTGATGATAACAATCCGCGGCTTAATTACGGCTGAACGTCGGCAAATTGCAGTCCATTTCGACCATCCGCCTGTCACCGCTGTTAGTCCCGGGACGCGACAGCTATAATCTGCCGCTTTCCTCTTTGCCAAGACCCCAACAGACCATGACTGAGTCCGTTCTTGACTACATGACCCGATTGGGTCGCGCCGCCCGCGAAGCTTCCCGGGTCATCGGCCGTGCCAGCACCGCGCAGAAAAACCGCGCCTTGCAGGCTGCTGCCAATGCGCTGGACGCTGCTCGCGCCGAGCTGGCCGCAGCCAATGAACAGGATCTGGCCGCCGGTCGCGCCAATGGTCTGGAGCCAGCCTTGCTGGAACGTCTGGAACTGACTCCCGCGCGCATCGACGGGATGATCGTCGGCCTGCGCCAAGTGGCAGCACTGCCGGATCCGGTCGGTGCGATCCGTGACATGAGCTTCCGCCCGTCCGGCATTCAAGTCGGCAAGATGCGCGTGCCGCTGGGTGTGATCGGGATCATCTACGAATCCCGGCCCAACGTGACCATCGATGCCGCCAGCCTGTGCCTGAAGTCCGGTAACGCAACCATCCTGCGCGGTGGTTCCGAGGCGATTCATTCCAACCGGGCGATTGCCGCGTGCATCCAGCGCGGTCTGGCCGAGGCCGAATTGCCGGCAGCCGTGGTGCAAGTGGTCGAAACCACCGACCGCGCTGCCGTCGGCGCGATGATCACCATGCCCGAGTACGTCGACGTGATCGTGCCGCGCGGTGGCCGTGGCCTGATCGAGCGCATCAGCCGTGACGCCCGCGTGCCGGTGATCAAGCACCTGGACGGCATCTGCCACGTTTATGTCAGTGCCCACGCCGATCTGGCCAAAGCCCAGCGCATCGCCTTCAATGCCAAGACTTACCGTTATGGCATCTGTGGCGCGATGGAGACGCTGCTCGTCGATCAAAGTGTTGCGAAGGATTTCCTGCCGGCGATGGCTGCCCAGTTCCGCCAGAAAGGCGTCGAGCTGCGTGGCTGCGAACGCACCCGGGCGATCATCGACGCGATAGCGGCCAGTGAAGACGACTGGAACACCGAGTATCTGGCACCGATCCTGTCGATCCGCGTGGTCGACGGGCTGGACCAGGCCATCGAACACATCAACCATTACGGCTCGCACCACACCGACTCGATCGTCAGCGAAAACCTCGCCGACACCCGGCGTTTCGTCGCGGAAGTCGACTCGGCGTCGGTGATGATCAACACCCCGACGTGCTTCGCCGATGGATTCGAATACGGATTGGGTGCCGAGATCGGCATTTCTACTGATAAGCTGCACGCCCGCGGCCCGGTGGGTCTCGAAGGGCTGACCTGCGAGAAGTACATCGTGGTCGGTGATGGCCAGTTGCGCGGCCAGGCGACGGTCTGACTTGACCGACCTCGACCTGACAGCGCCGCAAACCGGCAGCGAGTCTCGCCCGCAACGCATTGGCGTACTGGGCGGCACGTTCGACCCGGTGCACATCGGCCATTTGCGCGGTGCGCTGGAAGTCGCTGAAGCGCTTGGGCTCGACGAGCTGCGCATGATGCCCAGCGCCCGGCCGCCGCATCGTGATACGCCGCAAGTGTCGGCGCAGGATCGGCTGGCCATGGTTGAGTGCGCGGTGGCCGGAGTGCCGCCGCTGGTGGTGGACGCCCGCGAATTGCAGCGGGACAAACCGTCCTGGACCATCGATACCCTGGAGTTGATGCGTGCCGAAATGGCCGCCGAGACCCAGGTTTTTCTGCTTTTGGGCTGGGACGCATTTTGCGGCCTGCCCACTTGGCACCGCTGGGAGGAGTTGCTCCAGCATTGCCACATCCTGGTGCTACAGCGCCCGGACGCCGACAGCGAACCGCCGGATGCCTTGCGCAACCTGCTGGCAGCGCGTTCGGTGAGCGACCCGCTGGCCCTGAAAGGGCCGAGCGGACAGATTGCATTCGTCTGGCAGACACCGCTCGCGGTTTCCGCCACCCAGATCCGTCAACTGCTGGCCAGCGGTAAGTCGGTACGTTTCCTGGTGCCCGACGCGGTCCTGGCCTACATCGATGCGCACGGTCTTTACCGTGCGTCGAACTGAACAAGGCGTGCTTCACTGATACGAATCCACGTATCGCCAAGCCGCCGAATATACGAGCAAAACGAGTTTTATATGACTGACAAAGACGTAAGCAAAGTTAAGCGCAAAGGCACGTTCAAGAGCGCACCGCTGCCGGAAGTCGCCAACACCAACGAGCCGCTCAAGGGCGACGAGCTGGTCAAGGTTGCCGTGGCAGCTCTGGAAGACGTCAAGGCACAAGACATCCAGATCATCGATGTGCGCGACAAGCAGAGCATCACCGACTACATGATCATCGCCACTGGTACGTCCAATCGCCAGATCAACGCGATGCTGGACAAGGTCCGTGAAGAAGTCAAAAAGCAGGGCGCCAGGCCGCTGGGCGAAGAAGGCAAGGGCGACAGCGACTGGGTGCTGCTCGACCTCGACCTGGTGATCGTGCACATGATGACTGCCTCGGCGCGTCAGTTCTACGACCTGGAGCGCCTGTGGGCCGGTGCCGAGCAAAGCCGTGCGGCAGATGCCAAGCACCACAGCCCGGAAAACACCCACGAGCATTTCACCAAGCTCAACAAAGACCAGCTGTAAGGGATTGCTGTGCGACTGCGACTGATCGCCGTCGGTTCACGCATGCCCAAGTGGGTGGAAGAAGGCTGGCATGAGTATGCCAAGCGTCTTCCGTCCGAACTGGCGCTGGAACTGGTGGAAATTCCGCTCAATACCCGTGGCAAGAACGCCGACGTGGCCCGTTTCATCCGCCAGGAAGGCGAAGCCATGCTGGCCAAGGTCGGGCCGAACGAGCGGATCGTCACGCTGGAAGTGCACGGCAAGCCCTGGAGCACCGAGCAACTGGCGGTCGAACTCGACCGTTGGCGGCTGGATTCGCGCACGGTCAACTTCATGGTCGGTGGCCCCGAAGGGCTGGCGCCGGAAGTCTGCGCCCGCGCCGACCAGCGCTGGTCGTTGTCGCCGCTGACCTTGCCGCACCCGCTGGTGCGGATCCTGATCGGCGAACAGCTGTACCGTGCCTGGACCGTGCTGTCCGGTCACCCTTACCACAAGTAGTCCTGCCCTCATGTCTCAGCCGATCCGCATCAAGGACCACGAAAAGGACGCCCGCCTGGTGCGTAGCCGCGTCGTGTTCGGGGCTGTTGCGGTCATGCTGTTGATCGGCGTATTGATTGCGCGGCTGTACTACTTGCAGGTGATCCAGTACGAGTATCACTCGACACTCTCGGAAAACAACCGCGTCCATGTGCAGCCGATTCCGCCGACCCGTGGGTTGATCTTCGACCGCAACGGCGTGGTGGTGGCGGACAACCGTCCGAGCTTCAGCCTGAGCATGACCCGCGAGCGCTCCGGCGACTGGCAGCAAGTGCTCGACGTGATCGTCGAAGTGCTGCAGCTGACGCCCGAGGACCGGGTGATCTTCGAAAAACGCATGCGCCAGGGGCGCCGGCCGTTCGAGCCGGTGCCGATTCTGTTCGAGCTGACCGAAGAGCAGATCGCCCGGATCGCGGTGAACCAGTTCCGCCTGCCCGGGGTGGAAGTGGTCGCGCAGTTGGTGCGTCATTACCCGCAGGGCGCGCATTTTGCGCACTCGGTGGGTTACATGGGGCGGATCAACGAGAAAGAGCTGAAGACCCTCGACCCGGTCAACTACAGCGGCACCCACCACATCGGCAAGACCGGCATCGAGCGTTTCTACGAGCCGGAGCTGCACGGGCAGGTGGGTTACGAGGAAGTCGAGACCAACGCCCGCGGCCGCGTGCTGCGCGTGCTCAAGCGGACCGATCCGATTCCCGGCAAGGACATCGTCCTGAGTCTGGACATCAAACTGCAGGAAGCGGCGGAAGCTGCACTGGGCGGGCGGCGCGGCGCAGTGGTGGCGCTCGATCCGAACACGGGCGAAGTATTGGCAATGGTCAGTCAGCCGAGTTTCGACCCGAACCTGTTCGTCACCGGCATCAGCTTCAAGGCTTATGCCGAGCTGCGCGACTCCATCGACCGGCCGCTGTTCAACCGGGTGCTGCGCGGTCTGTACCCGCCGGGTTCGACGATCAAGCCAGCGGTGGCGATTGCCGGTCTCGATGCCGGTGTGGTGACGGCGTCGAGCCGGGTGTTCGACCCCGGTTACTACATGCTGCCCAACTACGATCACAAGTACCGCAACTGGAACCGCACCGGTGACGGCTTCGTCGACCTCGACACGGCGATCATGCGTTCCAACGACACCTACTTCTATGACCTGGCGCACAAGCTGGGCATTGATCGGTTGTCGGCCTACATGAACAAATTCGGCATCGGCCAGAAGGTCTCGCTGGACATGTTCGAAGAATCTCCCGGCCTGATGCCGTCCCGCGAGTGGAAGCGTGCGACGCGCAAACAGGCGTGGTTCCCGGGCGAAACCCTGATTCTGGGGATCGGCCAGGGCTACATGCAGTCCACACCCTTGCAACTGGCGCAGGCCACGGCGCTGGTGGCCAACAAAGGCATCTGGAACCGGCCGCACCTGGCCAAGACCATCGAAGGTGCCAAACCGGTAGATGAAAACCCGATGCCGGACATCGTCCTGCGCGATCCGTCGGACTGGACCAAGGTCAATCACGGCATGCAGCAAGTGATGCACGGCGCCAGAGGGACCGCGCGCAAGGCGGCAATCGGTGCGCAATACCGCATCGCCGGCAAGTCCGGTACCGCTCAGGTCGTCGCGATCAAACAAGGTGAAAAGTACGACCGTTCCAAGGTTCAGGAACGCCACCGCGACCACGCCTTGTTCGTCGGTTTCGCCCCGGCCGACAACCCGAAAATCGTTGTTTCGGTGATGGTCGAGAACGGTGAGTCCGGCTCCGGTGTCGCCGCGCCCGTCGTGCGTCAGGTCATGGATGCCTGGCTTCTGGATCAGGAGGGTCGATTGAAGGCCGAATACGCCGGTCCTATCAGTGCGGAGGCTACGGCCCGTGATGAATAATTTTGATCGCATGCTCTCCAGTGAGGATGTGATGCGTCGTCGTGCGACGCTGCTGCAACGTCTGCATATCGATGGCCCGCTGTTGATCCTGCTGCTGATTCTCGCCGCGGGCAGTCTGTTCGTGCTGTATTCGGCGAGCGGCAAGAGCTGGGATCTGCTGGGCAAACAAGCCACTTCGTTCGGTATCGGCCTGGTGTCGATGATCGTCATCGCCCAGTTCGAACCGCGGTTCATGGCGCGTTGGGTACCACTCGGTTATGTGGTCGGCGTGGTGCTGCTGATGGTGGTGGACATCATGGGCCACAACGCCATGGGCGCGACGCGCTGGATCAACATCCCCGGGGTGATCCGCTTCCAGCCCTCGGAGTTCATGAAGATCCTGATGCCGGCGACGATTGCCTGGTATCTGTCCAAGCGCACGCTGCCGCCGCAGCTCAAGCACGTTGGTATCAGTCTGATGCTGATCGGTGTGCCGTTCATTCTGATCGTGCGCCAGCCTGACCTCGGGACGTCGCTGCTGATTCTGGCCGGCGGCGCGTTCGTGCTGTTCATGGGCGGGCTGCGCTGGCGCTGGATCCTCAGCGTGCTGGCTGCGGCGGTGCCGGTGGCGATCGCCATGTGGTTCTTCATCATGCACGACTACCAGAAGCAGCGGATCCTCACGTTCCTCGACCCGGAAAGCGATCCGCTGGGCACTGGCTGGAACATCATCCAGTCGAAAGCCGCGATCGGTTCCGGCGGCGTGTTCGGCAAGGGTTGGCTGCTGGGTACCCAGTCGCATCTGGACTTTCTGCCGGAGAGCCACACCGACTTCATCATCGCGGTACTCGGCGAAGAGTTCGGTCTGGTCGGCATCTGCGCGCTGCTGCTGATCTATCTGTTGCTGATCGGTCGCGGCCTGGTGATTACCGCCCAGGCGCAGACGCTGTTCGGCAAATTGCTCGCCGGTGCGTTGACCATGACGTTTTTTGTTTATGTTTTCGTCAACATCGGTATGGTCAGTGGCCTGTTGCCGGTGGTGGGGGTGCCGTTGCCCTTCATTAGCTACGGAGGAACTTCGCTGGTGACACTGCTGTCAGCGTTTGGGGTTTTGATGTCGATTCATACGCATCGCAAGTGGATCGCACAGGTTTGAATAAGGTGAAGAGTTCAATGCAAGTCATGCGCAGCTGGGCGACTCGTTACGCGCCGTGGGTCGGCCTGGTCGGCATCCTTGGCGGCGTGCAGCAAGCGCTGGCCGGCGATTACGAAGGCTCGCCACAGGTGGCCGAATTCGTCGGCGAAATGACCCGCGACTACGGTTTTGCCGGCGAGCAACTGATGGCCGTGTTTCGCGAGGCTCAGCGCAAACAGGCGATTCTCGACGCCATCTCCAAGCCCGCCGAGCGGGTCAAGCAGTGGAAAGAATATCGCCCGATGTTCATCACCGACGCGCGCATCGCCCGTGGTGTGGACTTCTGGCGCCAGCACGAAGCCGTGCTGGCCCGTGCCGAGCAGGAATACGGCGTACCGGCACAAGTCATCGTGTCGATCATCGGCGTCGAGACCTTTTTCGGACGTAATACCGGCAATTACCGGGTGATTGATGCGTTGTCCACGCTCGGATTCGACTATCCTCCCCGTGCCGAATTTTTCCGCAAGGAATTGCGTGAGTTCCTGCTGCTGGCCCGTGAAGAGCAGGTCGATCCATTGACCCTCAAGGGCTCGTACGCCGGAGCGATGGGCTTGCCGCAATTCATGCCGAGCAGCTTTCGCGCCTACGCGGTGGATTTTGACGGTGACGGTCACATCAATATCTGGACCAATCCGGACGATGCGATCGGCAGTGTGGCCAGCTATTTCAAGCGTCACGGCTGGGTCGCCGGGGAACCGGTGGTGAGCCGCGCTGACGTGCGCGGCGAGCAGGTCGACGAAGGTCTGACCACCGGCATCGAGCCGACGAAAACCGTCGGAGAGTTGCGGGCGCTGGGCTGGTCAAGTCATGATGCGCTGCGCGATGATATGCCGGTTACTGCATTTCGCCTCGAAGGCGACAACGGCCCTGAATACTGGATGGGCCTGAAGAATTTCTACGCGATCACGCGTTATAACCGCAGCGTGATGTACGCCATGGCCGTACATCAACTGTCTGAAGAGCTGGTAAAAGCACGGGGCGTCAAGTAATGCGGGCATTGCCTATCAATAAACCCCTGAAGCTGGTGGCATTCGCCGCGTTGGCGGTGCTGGTCGCCAGCTGTTCGACCAGCCGCGCGCCAACCCAGAAGACCTCGTCCACCGCCGTGCGTGCACAGCCGGGGCTGGACATCAACCGCGCGCACAAAGACGGCGCGCCGTGGTGGGATGTCGATGTTTCGCGCATCCCGGACGCCACGCCGACCCTGCACACCGGTCCGTACAAGGCCAACCCGTACACCGTGCTGGGCAAGACCTATTTCCCGTTGCAGGAATCCAAGACCTACGTCGCCTCGGGTACCGCTTCCTGGTACGGCACCAAGTTTCACGGGCAGAACACCGCCAACGGCGAAGTGTATGACCTGTACGGCATGAGTGCCGCCCACAAGACTCTGCCACTGCCCAGTTACGTGCGGGTGACCAACCTGGACAACAACCGGAGCGTGATCCTGCGGGTCAACGATCGCGGGCCGTTCTATTCGGACCGGATCATCGACTTGTCCTACGCAGCCGCGAAGAAGCTCGGTTATGCCGAAATCGGCACCGCGCGGGTCAAGGTCGAGGGTATCGATCCGCAGCAATGGTGGGCCGCGAAGGGCCGTCCGGCGCCGCTGATGCTTAACGAACCGCAAGTCGCGCAGAATAGCGCCCCGGTGATCACGGCTTCGGCCGGTACCATCGAGCAGTGGACCCCGCCGCCGCAGCAACATGCCTCTGATACTGTCCCTGTACAGATCAGCGCAAAAAAAAACGCTTCTGCACCAGCGTCTGGCCAGTATCTGCAGGTGGGCGCGTTCGCCAACCCGGACGCTGCAGAACTCCTGAGGTCGAAGCTCAGCGGGATGGTGAGCGCTCCGGTGTTCATCAGCTCGATCGTGCGCAATCAGCAGACCCTGCACCGGGTACGCCTAGGGCCGATCGGATCGCCGGGTGAAATCGCTCAGGTGCAGAACAGTGTGCGCCTGGCCAACCTCGGTTCGCCGAGCGTGGTCACCGAGTAAGAAACGTAGCACTTGATTGACGGTTCACTTGCGGTTTTGGGGGGTGGACCAGGTTGTTGGCTCGTCGAAGAACAAAAGCCCGGCAAGGGTGACTGGAGTGAGCAACTGAACACGCGATGGCCCGTTAGAAGGCTGTCTGAATAGTTTTGCCTTCGGGCAAGTTTCCATTAGCGATTTCGAGAGACGGATGAACATCACCACCTTTGCCAAACGCCTGTGTCTGCTAGTCCCGCTGCTCCTCTCGCCAGCCGCCTTCGCGGCCGAGATGATGCCGTCGCCACCTCAACTGGCTGCAAAAGCCTACGTGCTCATGGACGCCAGCAGCGGCAACGTGCTGGTGGAGAACAACGGTGACCAGCGTCTGCCGCCAGCCAGCCTGACCAAACTGATGACCGCGTACATCGCTACGCTGGAAATCCGTCGTGGCCAGATCGGTGAGAACGACCCGGTGACCGTCAGCGAAAACGCCTGGCGTACCGGCGGTTCGCGGATGTTCATCAAAGTCGGCTCGCAAGTGACCGTCAGCGACCTGCTGCACGGCATCATCATCCAGTCCGGCAACGACGCCAGCGTTGCGCTGTCCGAGCACATCGCCGGCAGCGAAGACGCGTTCGCCGACCTGATGAACAAGACGGTCGCCGATCTGGGCATGACCAACTCGCACTTCATGAACCCGACCGGTCTGCCGAACCCTGAGCACTACTCGTCGGCTCACGACATGGCGATCCTGGCGCGCGCGATCATCCACGAAGACCCAGCTCACTACGCGATCTACTCGCAGAAAGAGTTCTTCTGGAACGGCATCAAGCAGCCTAACCGCAACCTGCTGCTGTGGCGCGACAAGACCGTTGACGGTCTGAAAACCGGTCACACCGACGAAGCCGGTTACTGCATGGTGTCCTCGGCTGTACGTGACGGCCAGCGTCTGATTGCTGTGGTGTTCGGCACCAACAGCGAAGTGGCTCGTGCTGCTGAAACCCAGAAGCTGCTGACCTACGGCTTCCGCTTCTTCGAAACCCAGACCTTCTATCAGAAGGGCACCGAACTGGCTCAGGCCCCGGTGTGGAAAGGCACCACCAGCCAGGTCAAGGCCGGCCTGGCTGAAGACCTGACCATGACCCTGCCAAAAGGCCAGCTGAAAAAACTCGCTGCCAGCATGACCATGAACCCGCAACTGACCGCGCCAATCGCCAAGGGCGACGTGATCGGTAAAGTCGAAGTGAAACTGGACGACAAGGTGGTGCACAGCGCCGACCTGATCGCTCTGGACGCTGTCGAGGAGGGTGGTATCTTCCGCCGCATGTGGGATAGCATCCGTCTATTCTTCTACGGCTTGTTCAACTGATTTGTGTTGACCTGCATGGCCCCGCCCCGATCCGGTGCGGGGCCATGTGCGTTACCACGGCTTGCGCTCTAGAGGCCGTTACGCCATGACCGATACCGAAGTAAAGGCGCCAAAGATCGAATTTCCGCAAACTGATTATCCGATTAAGGTGATCAGCGATACGGGCGTCGGCAACAAAGACAAGATCATCGACATCGTCAAGAAACACGCGACCATCAATGATGAGCGCATCGACGAGCGTCAAAGCAGCAACGGCAAGTACACCACCATCCAGTTGCACATCGTCGCGACAGACCAGGATCAGCTGTACAACATCAACAGCGAGCTGCGGGCTTCCGGTTTCGTGCACATGGTGTTGTGATGCCGGGCACGCTGGGCTTTCGCGAACTTGGCCAGATGGCTTACGAGCCGGTCTGGCATGCCATGCAACGCTTCACCAACGAACGCGGCAGCAATGCCGCCGACGAAATCTGGCTGGTCGAGCACCCACCGGTGTTCACCCAGGGCCAGGCCGGCAAGGCCGAACACCTGCTGCTGCCGGGTGATATCCCGGTAGTACAGGTCGATCGCGGCGGGCAGGTGACTTATCATGGCCCGGGCCAGTTGGTTGCCTACCTGTTGCTGGATGTGCGCAAGCTGGGTTTCGGCGTACGTGATCTGGTCACGCGCATGGAACAGTGCCTGATCGAACTGCTGGCCAGCTACGGCGTCACCGCCGCCGCCAAGCCAGATGCTCCCGGCGTCTACGTCGACGGAGCGAAAATCGCTTCTCTGGGTTTGCGGATTCGCCACGGTTGCTCCTTTCATGGCCTGGCCTTGAACGTGGATATGAACCTGGAACCGTTTCGACGGATTAATCCCTGCGGCTATGCCGGGCTGGCGATGACCCAGCTGAGCGATCACGCAGGATCGATTGAATTTGCCGAGGTAAGTGTCCGGCTGCGCGCGCAGCTCGTCAAACACCTCGACTATGCTGAGCAGACGACCCTGACGGGCGGAATCGACTGATATGACTACTGATGCAGTGCAAACCATGATCCCGACGCTCGACGTGACCGAGCGCCCGGCCCCGCGTCCCAAGGTTGAAGCCGGCGTCAAGCTGCGCGGCGCCGAGAAGGTTGCACGCATCCCGGTAAAGATCATTCCGACCACCGAACTGCCGAAGAAGCCCGACTGGATTCGCGTACGCATCCCGGTTTCGCCGGAAGTCGACCGGATCAAGAGCCTGCTGCGCAAACACAAATTGCACAGCGTCTGTGAAGAAGCGTCCTGCCCGAACCTGGGCGAGTGCTTCTCCGGCGGCACTGCGACCTTCATGATCATGGGTGACATCTGCACCCGTCGCTGCCCGTTCTGCGACGTGGGTCATGGTCGTCCGAAGCCACTGGACGTCAACGAGCCGGAAAGCCTGGCCATCGCCATCGCCGACCTGAAACTCAAGTACGTGGTGATCACCTCGGTTGACCGCGACGACCTGCGTGACGGCGGTGCCCAGCACTTTGCCGACTGCATCCGCGAAATCCGCAAGCTGTCGCCGAACGTGCAGCTGGAAACCCTGGTCCCGGACTACCGTGGTCGCATGGACATCGCCCTGGAAATCACCGCTGCCGAGCCGCCGGATGTGTTCAACCACAACCTGGAAACCGTGCCGCGCCTGTACAAGGCCGCGCGTCCGGGTTCGGACTACCAGTGGTCGTTGACCCTGCTGCAGCGTTTCAAGCAGATGATGCCGCACATTCCGACCAAATCCGGCCTGATGCTGGGTCTGGGCGAGACCGACGAAGAAGTCATCGAAGTCATGAAGCGCATGCGCGAACACGACATCGACATGCTGACCCTCGGGCAGTACCTGCAACCGTCGCGCAGCCACTTGCCGGTGCAGCGTTTCGTGCACCCGGACACCTTTGCCTGGTTCGCCGAAGAAGGCTACAAAATGGGCTTCAAGAACGTTGCTTCCGGCCCGCTGGTACGTTCCTCGTATCACGCCGACGAGCAGGCGAAACTGGTCAAGGCCGAGCTGCTCGGTTCCTGATCCGGCGCTGAGCGCTTTGCGAAAATACCCGCCTCGGCGGGTATTTTTGTTTGCGCCTGCCACGCACCCTTTTGTTTGTCTCTGGACCTGACTACTGTGTGTGCATGAGTTCACAGGGAGACCATGGATGACCGTTCGACCGACCCACAGCCTTTTTCCGCATACACCCGTACCGGCGCTGCCATCCGAAGGGCTGATCGGCGTGATTGCCCCCGCCGGCCCCGGCGCGCTGGACACGCAAAAGGCTATGCAGTGGATGCGCACCCGCGGTTATGCGCTGAAGGTGTTCCCCGGTGTCTACGAAAAGGATGGCTATCTGGCCGGCAGCGATGACGTACGCCTCAACGACCTGCATGCCGCTTTCGCCGATCCCGAAGTCGACGCGATCATCTGCCTGCGCGGCGGCTACGGTACGCCGCGCCTGCTGGACCGGATCGATTACGATCTGCTGAGTCGTCACGCCAAGCCGTTTGTCGGCTACAGCGACATCACCGCGCTGCATCTGGCAATCAGTCGCTACGCCGGGTTCGTGACCTTCCACGGCCCGCTGCTCAACGCCGATCTGTTGGGCGACAAGGAACCACCGACCGTCACCTCATTCTTCGCCATGCTGCGCGGTCAGTTGAAGGCGGGCAGTGTGCTGAGCCATCCAGTGGCTTATCCGTTGACCACGGTCGAACCGGGCCTCGCTCACGGGCGCTTGCTCGGCGGCAATCTGGCGATGATTGCCTCGACGCTGGGGACGCCTTATGAAATCGACGTGGAAGGGGTGATTCTGCTGATCGAGGACGTCAACGAGCCGCTGTACAGGATCGACCGCTTGCTCACGCAGATGCGCCTGGCCGGGAAGCTGGCCCGATTGCGCGGGGTGCTGGTCGGTGATGTCGCTGGTGTCGATGTCGAGGCGCTGAATCGCTTGCTCAAGCAGACCTTCGAACCGCTACGGATTCCGGTGCTGTCGGGGTGGCGCAGCGGGCATTGTGATCCGAACCTGACGCTGCCGATGGGGGCGCTGGTTCGCTTGGACGCAGGGAAGAAGGAATTGATGCTGGAGCAGGATGTGGTCACCCGATAATGCTCGGGTGACGCAAAAAGATCGCAGCCTTCGGCAGCTCCTACATTGGATTAGTGTTTACCCTGTAGGAGCTGCCGAAGGCTGCGATCTTTTGATTTTGCTTTATTGAGTACGCAGGCTCTCAAGCAACTTATGCGTCGGATACCCGTCCGCCGGCCAGCCAAACGCCTGCTGGGCACTGCGGATCGCCTTGCGCGTATTGGCGCCGATAATCCCGTCAGCCGTGCCTGCATCGTAATTACGCGCGCTCAGCAGGGTCTGCAATTCGATACGCTCGGTGCGGCTCAGTGGCAGGTCATCTTTCGGCCACGTGCCGTTGATCAGGCCAGCGCCATTGAAGCGCTCGGACAACAGGCTCACCGCCAGTGCATAGGATGACGAGTTGTTGTACTTGAGGATCGCCCGGAAGTTGTCGAGGATCAGAAACGCCGGGCCACGATAACCGGCGGGTAGCAGCAGGGCGGCGGACAACTGTTCCGAGCCGGCCGGTGCCTGAATGCCATTGGGCAGGCTCACGCCCAGTTGACGCCATTCAGCGACAGTTTTGCGAATCGCGCCATCGGCCAGGGTGTAGTTGAAGCTGTTCGGCAATTGCACTTCGAAGCCCCACGGTTGACCACGCTGCCAGCCGGAGCTTTGCAGGTAGTGCGCGGTGGAGGCCAGCGCATCGGCCGGGCTGCCCCAGATGTCGCGGCGACCGTCACCGTCGAAATCCACCGCGTGGGTATTGTAGGTGGTCGGAATGAACTGGGTCTGGCCCATCGCACCGGCCCACGAGCCCAACATCTTCTCTGGAGTGATATCGCCCTGTTGCAGGATCTGCAGCGCCGCAATCAGTTGCGCATGGGCAAAGCCCGGACGACGACCTTCGTAGGCCAGGGTCGCCAGCGAGTTGATCACTGACTTGGTGCCCTGGAACTGGCCGAAATTGCTTTCCATGCCCCACACCGACACCAGTGCCTGACGATCGACGCCATATCGCTGTTCGATGCTTTGCAGGATGTCGGCGTACTGACTGATCAGCGCCTGGCCCTTGCGCACTCGCAGTGGCGAGAGGGCGCCATCGAGGTATTCCCACACCGGACGTGAGAATTCCGGCTGGCTGCGGTCGGCCTTGATCACGCTGGCATCGAAGCTGACATTGGCAAACGCGCGATCGAACAGCTCGGCGCGGATCCCGGCCGCCAGGGCATCCTTGCGGAAACCGGCCTGCCATTCGGCAAAGGTCTGAGTGGGCTGAAGATCAAGAGGGTCGGCGGACGGCACTACCGGCGGAATGATTGCCGGGGCTGTTGCGACAGGGGCGGCTTGGAGAGGTTGCGCATCGGCGGCGGTAGGTTTTTCCGCGCAGGCGACAAGCAGAATGAAGCTGGAGGCAGCGATCAGTTGGCGAACGGGCCAACGACGGGAAAGACGAAAGGGCATGCACGGTTCCAGGGGATACGATTCAGGTACAGACCTTAACATGACCGGGGGGCACTGCGCTTCAGGCAGCCAGAAAGTAAGAAGCCTCCCAGCTGTCAGACTGGAAGGCTTCGCGGCGGTAGCTGCCTTTGCCCTTGGTCGGTCGTTCCTGGCGGCTGCGGAACAGGGGTTGGGCAATAATGGATTTGGCCTTGTTCGGGCCATGTTTCGATGGCTTTTTGCTCATGAGGGTTCTCTCGAGTGAGTGGTTTTGCAGAGCAAATAATCTGCCGATGTTGGACGTCTGTCCAGTCCCTGATAGGTAGGAGTGTTCTCACGCTTTCGCGAGCAGGCTCGCTCCCACATTTGGAATGATTTTCAATGTGGGAGCGAGCCTGCTCGCGAAGGGTCGTTTGCGGTATGACAGATTATTCGGCGGGCAGCGAAAGGCGTTGGCCCGCCATCAACAACGCCAATCGGCTCAGGCTCATCCATGGCGAACCAGCGGCCTGACCCTTGATTTGCGCGTCAATGCGCTGGGCCTCCAGCAGCAACTGCGCCCAGCGTGGCGCCGAGTAGCGTTGCAGGGCTTTGCTCATCAGCGGTTTGCGTTTGTCCCAGACCGGCGGTTTCGCCTGACTGAAACACTTGTCCAGCGGCGTGCCCTGGCTGTACTGCAGCGAGATATTGGCCAGCAGGCGCAACTCCCGTGCCAGCGCCCAGAGAATCACCGGTGGCTCGACGCCTTCACCGCGCAGGCCTTCGAGCATGCGCAGGGCGTGGGCCGGTTCGCCGTTGAGTACGGCATCGGTCAGGCCGAACACGTCGAAGCGCGCACTGTCGGCCACCGCGGCCTGCACGGTTTCGACGGTGATCTGCCCACCTTCGGCCATCAGCTTGAGCTTTTCGATTTCCTGCGCGGCGGCGAGCAGGTTGCCCTCCACGCGTGCGGCAATCAGTTCGACCGCGTCCTGACTGGCCGACAAACCGGCTTGCGACAGACGCTGGCGAATCCAGCTCGGCAGCTGATTGGCATCCACCGGCCAGATCTGAATGAACTGGGTCTGCTGACCTTCGACCAGCGCCTTGCCCCACTTGGTCTTCTGCGCACTGCCGTCGAGCTTGGGCAAGCTGATCAGCAGCACGGTGTCTTCAGCGGGGCGTGAGCAGTATTCGATCAGTGCGGCAGCGCCCTTGTCACCGGGCTTGCCCGAAGGCAGGCGCAGTTCCAGCAGGCGTTTTTCGGCGAACAGCGACATGCTGGCGCCGGCCTGCAACAAGCTCCCCCAATCGAAATTGGCGTCGGCGGCGAACACCTGGCGTTCGTCGAAACCTTGTTGGCGGGCAGCACTGCGGATGGCGTCGGCGGCTTCCTGACACAACAGCGGGTCATCGCCGCTGATGATATAGACGGGCGCGAGCGCGCCTTGCAGGTGTTTGCCGAGTTGAGCGGGAGCGAGCTTCATAAGAGAGGGCGAACGGGGCGCCTCAGCGCCCCGTACGTCTTACTGCTGCGGCAGTTCGAGCGGCGACTGACGCGGGGTTTCCGCTTCAGCCTTCTGTGCCGCCTTCAGTGCATCGGCTTCAGCCCGGGCACGGTCGTTGGCCGCTTGCTGCAATTGCTGCAGTTGGCCCGGCGTCAGCTGTTGCAGGCGCAGCATCATGCGCTGAACCAATTCGCGACGGGTTTCGCGACGGGCGTCGTTGGCTTCCTGATCGGAGCCGACGAGGTTGTTGCCGTCGTGAATGAACACTTTCTGCACTTCGAGCTTGTCGCTCAGCAGGTTCAGATTGTGTTCGCCAACGATGTCGTAGTTCAGCACGGTGCTGACCTGGTATTCGCCCGTACGGCCGGCCCCGGCGTAGCTGAGGATGCGCTGGTTTTCCTGTTCGTCAGCCAGATACAGCTTGTACGGTGCGCCGCTGTAGACCTTGACGCCGCTGGACTCGAGCACCTGACGCAGCTGGGTGACGGTCTCGCCATAAGCGTTACGGGCGCTCAGATCGAGCTCCTTGATCGACAGTTCGTTGGTGCCGGTGCCACGCAGCTGGAAACCGCAGGCGCTCAGCAGAACGGCGAGGCCCATCACCAGCAGATTGCGTTTGATCATTGTGTTGCTCCCCTTGAAACCATGTGGGCCGACCCTGCGGCCCGAAAGGTTTTACAGTGCGTCAGGCGAGCCTGACGCCCAATCCAATTTAGCTGGCGACGATGTTAACCAGTTTCCCTGGTACAACGATCACTTTGCGAATGGTCAGACCGTCGACGAAACGCAGCACGTTTTCGTTGGCGCGGGCCGCCGCTTCAACTTCTTCGCGGGTGGCGCTGGCCGGCATTTCGATCTGGCCACGCAGCTTGCCGTTCACTTGAATGACCAGTTGCAGGCTGTCCTGCACCAGTGCGCTTTCATCGACCGCAGGCCAGCCGGCATCGATCACCGGGTCAGCGTGGCCCAGTTGATTCCACAGCTCATGGCTGATGTGCGGCGTGATCGGAGCCAGCAACAACGTCACGGCTTCCAGACCTTCGTGAATCAGCGCGCGGTCCTGTTCGGTGCCTTGCGCGGCTTTTTCCAGCACGTTCATCAGCGTCATCACCTGAGCGATGGCGGTGTTGAATTTGTGGTTTTGGCCGACGTCGTGACTGGCCTGCTTGATGGCCAGGTGGATGGCGCGGCGCACGGCTTTCTGCTCGTCGTTCAGGCCGGCGATGTCCAGCTTGCCCGGCAGGCCCTGGGTCACATGGGCCTGCGCCAGACGCCAGACGCGCTTGAGGAAGCGGTGCGAGCCTTCAACGCCGGAGTCCGACCATTCGGCGCTCATGTCCGGCGGCGAAGCGAACATCATGAACAGGCGGCAGGTGTCGGCGCCGAACTGATCGATCATCGACTGTGGGTCGACGCCGTTGTTCTTCGACTTGGCCATTTTCTCGGTGCCACCGATTTCCACCGGCAAGCCGTCGGATTTCAGTTTGGCGCTGATGACCTTGGCTTTGCTGTCGCGCTCCAGTTCCACGTCCGCCGGGTTGAACCAGGTGTAGGCACCGTTGGCTTCGCGACGATAGTAAGTCTCGGCGATTACCATGCCCTGGGTCAGCAGGTTCTTGAACGGCTCGTTGGAGCTGACCAGACCTTCGTCACGCATCAGCTTGTGGAAGAAGCGCGCGTACAGCAGGTGAAGAATGGCGTGTTCGATACCGCCGATGTACTGATCCACCGGCAACCAGTGGTCGGCCGCGGATTTTTCCACCAGGCCACCTTCAAAGTGCGGCGAGGCGTAACGGGCGTAGTACCACGAGGACTCGACGAAGGTGTCCATGGTGTCGGTTTCACGCTTGGCAGGCTGGCCGCATTTCGGGCAGCTGCACTCGTAGAATTCCGGCATGCGCGCCAGCGGCGAACCGGCGCCGTCCGGCACCACGTCTTCCGGCAGCACCACCGGCAACTGGTCTTCCGGCACCGGCACGTCACCGCAGGTGGCGCAGTGGATGATCGGGATTGGGCAGCCCCAATAGCGCTGACGGCTGATGCCCCAGTCGCGCAGGCGGAACTGGGTACGCGAGGCGCCGAGGTTTTTCTTGATCAGGGCGACTTCCATGGCGTCGAAGGCGCCGGTGAAGTCCAGACCGTCGAACTCGCCGGAGTTGATCAGCGTGCCGTGCTCACCGTAGGCGTCTTGCCACGGAGCCGGGTTGGTGTCGCCGGAGCTGGTGCGCACCACCGATTTCACCGGCAGGTTGTACTTGTGGGCGAATTCGAAATCGCGCTCGTCGTGCGCCGGGACCGCCATCACGGCGCCGTCGCCGTAATGCATCAGCACGTAGTTGGCGACCCATACCGGGAGTTTTTCACCGGTCAGCGGGTGCTCGACGAACAGGCCGGTCGGCAGGCCTTTCTTCTCTTGAGTGGCGACGTCGGCTTCAGCGACGCTGCCGCCCTTGCATTCGGCGATGAACGCTTGCAGCTCAGGATTGTTCTGCGCGGCCTGGGTGGCCAGCGGGTGCTCGGCAGCCACGGCAACGTAGGTCGCGCCCATCAGGGTGTCCGGACGGGTGGTGAAGACCTTGAGGGTGCCGGCTTCGCCGATCGAGTCGACGTTGTACGGGAACTGCACTTCCATGCCGCGGGATTTGCCGATCCAGTTGCGCTGCATTGTCTTGACCTGTTCCGGCCAGCCCGTCAGTTCGTCGAGGCTCTCCAGCAGCTCATCCGCGTAAGCGGTGATCTTGAAGTAGTACATCGGGATTTCGCGCTTTTCGATCAGCGCGCCGGAGCGCCAGCCGCGACCGTCGATCACCTGTTCGTTGGCCAGCACGGTCTGGTCGACCGGGTCCCAGTTCACGGTGCCGTTCTTGCGGTAGATCACGCCTTTTTCGAACAGGCGAGTGAACAGCCATTGTTCCCAGCGGTAGTAGTCCGGCTTGCAGGTGGTCACTTCACGGGACCAGTCCACCGCCAGGCCCAGGCTGCGCAGCTGGGATTTCATGTAGGCGATGTTTTCGTAGGTCCACTTGGCGGGCGCCACGTTGTTCTTCATCGCGGCGTTTTCCGCCGGCATGCCGAAGGCGTCCCAACCCATCGGTTGCAGAACGTTCTTGCCTTGCATGCGCTGGTAGCGGGAGATCACGTCGCCGATGGTGTAGTTGCGCACATGCCCCATGTGTAGCTTGCCGCTGGGGTAAGGGAACATCGACAGGCAGTAGTAGGTTTCCTTGCCTGGCTGTTCACTGACTTCAAAGGACTTTTGCTCGTCCCAGAACGACTGGGCGGCGGCTTCGATTTCACGGGGCTGATATTGTTCGTGCATGGCTACTTTTGTACTGGATAGGGGTGGCCTAATCCTCTTCAACGCGCCCTCCGGGGGATGCTCCGGACAGGCTGGAAGTGGAATGACAGGAAGCGCCGTAGCATACATGACCGCGCTTGGCCTAGGGAAACCCTGATTACAGCTGTCTGGCCCCCGAAAACCGTGGCGAGGGCCGTTGGTCGCGGCGTTCAGCCGGTTTGTGCAGCGAAGCTAAGCTCTTATTGGGGAGTGAGTCTTATCTTCAATGAGGTGAGGGATGGTGGAGCAACGGCAAAAAAACGTGACGAAACCCGAGTTGTACGAACGGTTGATGGATCGTCTGGGCATGGCGCTCGACGCTGCCAAAACCGCTGGCCGGCTGCGCGACGAGCGCCCCGTGGAACTGGAATTGCGTGGCTTGAGCCCCGCCGAGTTCAAACTGGTCAAGGCCTATCTGGATCGCAGTGAGCGTGAAGCGCATGGATACCTGTCGCAGGCAGTGAAACAGCTCGATACAGCACATTCAGCCAAGGTCATCTGGCTCAAGGACAAGGCGCCCGGCAGAGACACCGTCAAGGTTCGTTCTGTACAGGCCAAGTAAACGCATGGCAGGTCAAATAACGGATCTTTTCCAACAGGATCCTGCCTGTCGGTTGTAACGCATCATTAACACTCTTAGGCTTCGGGCATCTCTGGAGATGCCCCGATGCCTTTTCGTTACTTCATCAAACAACTTCTGTTGCCGCCCGGCATTCTTTTGCTGCTGTTGCTGGTCGCCTGGTGGCTGCGCCGTTCCCGGCCGCGACTGGCCGGCCTGTGCTTTGCCCTGGGGTTGGGTGGTTTCTGGCTGATGAGCCTGCCGGTGGTCGTGCAGTGGGGCGCCAAGGCACTGGAACGTGAGCCGCCGCTGCCCCGTGATGCCTGGTCAATCCTGGCGCAGCGGGCCGATGCCATTGTGGTGCTGGGTTCCGGGCGCGAGCGCGGTGATCTGGCCTGGGGTGAGGATCAGCCGACTGGCGTGGGGCTGGAGCGTCAGCGCTATGCGGCGCGACTGGCCAAGGCCTCCGGGCTGCCGATTCTGACCAGCGGTGGCCTGCATTACGGCACGCCGCCGACCGAGGCGAAGCTGATGGCCGATTCACTGCGCGATGATTTCGGCGTGACCACGCGCTGGCAGGAAGGTGAGAGTCGCACAACCTGGGAAAACGCCAAATTCAGCGCCGACATCTTGCTGCCCCAAGGCATAAAACGCGTGGTCGTGGTCACCCAGGCCTGGCATATGCCGCGCGCCGTGTGGTGTTTTCAGCAGGCAGGATTTGAGGTGGTGCCGGCGCCCGTAGGGTTTCTCGGGACCGATAATGCGCGACCGTTTGGTGGCTGGCTGCCGGAATTCAAGTCGATCTGGCAGAGCGGACAGTTGCTGAATGAGGCGGTGGGGCAGGTGGGGTATTCGTTGTTTTACCGCTAAGAGCACTGTTTTGAGAGGGCTTCCGTGGCGAGGGGATTTATCCCCGATGGGTGGCGAAGCCGCCCCAAAACCTGCATCTCGGTCTTTCAGGTAAATCGAGTGCAATGGATTTGCGATGACTGCGTCATCGATCGGGGATAAATCCCCTCACCACAGTGTTTATGGACTGCTTTTAAAGGGTTTTCGACATCCGGCTTGCCATCAGCGCCCAGCCAAACAGCAGCACACAGACGATGATCAGCGGCCACGAGCGCCATTGCAGGTACGGCGTCAGGTTGTGCATCGGCACCACTTCGCCATACAAAATGCCCTGCTCGAACTGCGGGATCTGCTCGGTGATCTGCCCGAACGGGTTGATCAGTCCGGTCACGCCATTGTTCGTAGCACGGATCATCCAACGGCCCGCTTCAAGTGCGCGCATCTGCGCCATTTGCAGGTGCTGCAACGGCCCAATCGAGGTGCCGAACCAGGTGTCGTTGCTGATCGTCAGCAGCAAGTCGCTGCGTGCCGACAGACCTGCAGCGAACTCCGGGTACACCACTTCGTAGCAGATGAATGGCGCAATCTGATAACCCTTGGCCTGCAGCAGCGGCTGATCCGCCGGACCGCGAGCGAAGTCGGACATCGGCAAGTCAAAGAACGCGATCAAGCCGCGCAGCAGATCCTGCAACGGCACGTATTCGCCGAACGGCACCAATTTCTGCTTGAGGTAGGTACCATCGCCTTCGCCGACCACGGTAATGCCGTTGAAGAAGCGTTTTTCGTGACGAACCGTCTCGCGGATCGGTACGCCGGTGATCAACGCCGATTTACGCTCGGCGGCGAAGTTACCCATCATGTTCAGGTAGCCCTCGGCGGACTCCTTGAGCACCGGCACTGCGGTTTCCGGCCAGATCAGCAGGTCCACCGGTTTGGAGCGGAAACTCAGGTCGCGGTACAGCGCCAGTTGCGCATTGAGCTGCGCCGGGTCCCACTTCATGCTTTGTTCGACGTTGCCCTGAATCGCAGCAACGCTCAGTGCCGGACCGGACGGACTGGTCCAGGCGTGGCCCTTGAGCGCAATGCCCGCCACCCATGGCCCGACCAGCAACACCAGGCCAGCCGCGATAAAGCCCTTGCGACCGGATTGCAACAAACGGGGCGTGTTGTAGATCAGCGCTGCAGTCAGCGCCAGAGCGAACGATACCAGCCACATGCCGCCGACCGGCGCGAGCCCGGCCAACGGGCCTTCGAGTTGGCTGTAGCCGGAGTAGAGCCACGGGAAACCGGTGAGGAACCAGCCGCGAAAGGCTTCCTGGCCGACCCACAACGCAGCAAACGCCAAGGCATCGGCCAGCGGTGCTTCATTGCGGCGCAACCAGCGCGCCCAGACCCAGGCGGGCAGGGCGAAGAAGAACGCGATCGCTGCGGTGAACAGCAGCATCAGGAACCCGGCCAGCAGCACCGATGCGCCACCGAAATGGTGGATGCTGTAGTAGATCCAGCTGGTGCCGGCACCGAACAGGCCGAAACCGAAGCACCAGCCACGCCCCAGCGCCTGACGCGGTTTCAGCTCACGCAGGCCGGCGTAAAACAGGCCGACCGCGAGCAAAGCCAGCGGCCAGATGTTGAACGGGGCCAGGGCGAAGGTAGTGATTGCACCGGCCGCCACGGCCAGCAGGTTACCGGGCCAGCCGGGGCGGGTTGTCCAGCGCATTTCAGTCCTTAGATTTAACGAGCGATTGGCGTAAGTCGCAGCAAATGAATCCGACGGCTGTCGGCGTTCAGGATGCGGAAACGATAGGCGCCGATTTCAGTGATTTCGTTACGTTTTGGCAAGTGCCCGAACGCGCTCATCACCAGACCGCCGACGGTGTCGAACTCGTCGTCGGAGAATTCGCTGTCGAAGAACTCGTTGAAGTTCTCGATCGGCGTCAGGGCCTTGATCAGGAAGTCACCGCTGGGCAGCGGCTTGATGTAGCTGTCTTCTTCGACGTCGTGCTCGTCTTCGATGTCGCCGACGATCTGTTCCAGCACGTCTTCGATCGTGACCAGACCAGCCACGCCGCCGTATTCGTCAATGACGATAGCCATGTGGTTGTGATTGGCGCGGAATTCACGCAGCAACACGTTCAGACGCTTGGACTCCGGTACGAAGGTGGCCGGGCGCAGCAGGTCCTTGATGTTGAAGCTGTCGCCGTTCTCCTTGAGGATCAGCGGCAGCAGGTCCTTGGCCAGCAACACGCCCATCACGTCGTCGTGGCTTTCGCCAATGACCGGGTAGCGAGAGTGCGCCGAGTCGAGCACGGCCGGAAGGAATTCACGAGGGGTCTGGGTCGCCTTGATGCTGATCATCTGCGAACGCGGGACCATGATGTCGCGTACTTGCAGGTCAGCCACCTGAATGGCGCCTTCGACGATGGCCAGCGCTTCGCTGTCCAGCAGTTTGTTCTGATGTGCATCACGCAGCAGCTCAAGCAGCTCCTGACGGTTCTTCGGCTCGTGGGCAAAAGCCTGGGTCAGTTTACCCAGCCATGACTTCTGCCCGTTGCTCGATCGATCTTCGCTCATAGCGATTACTCTGAATCCTTTGTTGTAACGATAGGGGATGTTTCGGTTTCGTCGTCCGCGTACGGATCGGGGTAGCCCAGTTCGGCAAGCAACTCGCGTTCCAGTGCTTCCATTTCTTCAGCTTCGTCGTCATCTATATGGTCGTAACCGAGCAGATGCAAGCAGCCGTGAATGACTAGATGTGCCCAATGGGCCTTGAGTTCCTTGCCTTGTTCGGCAGCTTCGCGTTCGACCACCGCCACGCAGATCACCAGATCGCCGAGCAGCGGTATGTCGAGGAATTCGTCCGGGACTTCCGCCGGGAACGACAGGACGTTGGTCGCGTAATCCTTGTGGCGCCAGGTGTGATTGAGTTCGCGGCCTTCTTCCTCGTCGACCAGGCGAATGGTCATTTCCGAGTCGGCGCTGCGCTGGCGCAGAGCCAGTTCGCACCATTGGCGGAACTCGGTTTCACTCGGGGCGCTCGCTTCGGTGGCGATTTGCAGATCCAGCTCAAGCATCGCGCGAGGTTTCCCTGGCGGCTTCGGCACGGGTCTCGAAGCGTTCGTAGGCCTCGACGATCCGCTGCACCAACGGGTGGCGCACGACGTCTTTGGGCTGGAAGTGGGTGAAGCTGATGCCCGGAACATCCTTGAGTACTTCGATCACATGATGCAGGCCGGACTTGGTGCCGCGCGGCAGGTCGACCTGGGTGATGTCACCGGTGATCACGGCGGTGGAGCCAAAGCCGATCCGGGTCAGGAACATTTTCATCTGCTCGACGGTGGTGTTCTGGCTTTCGTCGAGAATGATGAAGCTGTTGTTCAACGTACGACCGCGCATGTACGCCAGTGGCGCGACTTCGATCACCTGACGCTCGATCAGCTTGGCCACGTATTCGAAGCCGAGCATCTCGTAGAGCGCGTCATAGAGCGGGCGCAGGTACGGGTCGATCTTCTGCGCCAGGTCACCGGGCAGGAAGCCGAGCTTCTCACCGGCTTCAACCGCCGGACGTACCAGCAGGATGCGGCGGATCTGCTCGCGCTCCAAGGCATCAACGGCGCAAGCCACAGCCAGATAAGTCTTGCCGGTACCGGCCGGGCCGATGCCGAAGTTGATGTCGTTGCCGAGGATTTCCTTCACGTAGCGCAGCTGATTCAAGCCACGGGGGCGAATCATGCCTTTCTTGGTGCGCAGGGCGACGGAGGCTTCAGCGGGAGCGTGATTGTCCAGTTCGACGACGGCCGATTCCTGGAGGAACAGGTGCACCATGTCCGGCGACAGCTCGGTACCCTTGGTTTCGCGGTACAGGCGGCGCAGCAGGTTTTCCGCAGACGTGGTGTGCTTAGGGTCGCCGATCAATTCGAACTGGTTTCCGCGATTGCGGATCTCGATGGCCAGGCGCTGTTCGATCAAGCGCAGATGCTCGTCGAACTGCCCGCACAGATTGGCGAAGCGGCGAGCCTCAAAGGGCTCGAGGATAAAACGATGTGGTTCTATGGGTGCGTTCAAGGTCGTATTTAGCCGCCCTGGGGCAATTAAGATGAAATCAAGGATAACGCCAGTGGCGTGGGTGCGAAAGCTCTTAAATATCGATGCGAGTTTGGAGCGCCTTTCTGTGGCGGGTGGAGTTCTCTGTGGCGAGGGGATTCATCCCCGATGGGCCGCGGAGCGGCCCCAAAGCCAGAGCTCTTGGTATGGCAGATTCACCGCAACTTCAGCGTTGGGTCGGCTGCGCCAACCATCGGGGATAAATCCCCTCACCACAACAGTCCTACTACAGAAGGCGCGCGATGTTATTGGACCAGCGAGCCGCGCAGCGAGTGCGGTTGCGCCGCGTCGATGTGCACGTCGGCGAACTGGCCGATCAGGGTCGGATTATCGCAGCGGAAGTTGACGATACGATTATTCTCGGTGCGCCCTTGCAGCTCGCCCGGGTCTTTCTTCGAATAGTCAGTAACCAGAATGCGCTGGATCGAACCGACCATTTGTCGGCTGATCTCGAACCCTTGCTGATTCAAGCGATGCTGCAAGGCGTTCAGGCGTTCTTTCTTCAGCTCTTCCGGGGTGTCATCGGCCAGATCGGCCGCCGGCGTGCCCGGACGCTGGCTGTAGACGAACGAATAGGAGAAGTCGAAGCCGACATCGGCAATCAGCTTCATGGTTTGTTCGAAGTCTTTTTCGGTCTCGCCCGGGAAACCAACGATGAAATCCGAACTGATGCAGATGCCCGGCACGGCAGCGCGCAATTTGCGCAGCTTGGACTTGTACTCCAGTGCGGTGTGGTTGCGCTTCATTGCGGCCAGAATTCGATCCGAGCCCGACTGCACCGGCAAGTGCAGGTGTTTGACCAGTTCCGGCACTTCGGCGTGGGCCTGGATCAGGCTGTCGGAGAACTCCAGCGGGTGCGAGGTGGTGTAGCGGATACGGTCGATACCGTCGACGGCGGCGACCACGCGGATCAGCTCGGCCAGATCGGCCAGACGCCCATCGTGGGTCAGGCCGCGATAGCCGTTGACGTTTTGCCCCAACAGGGTCACTTCACGCACGCCGTGTTCGGCGAGGTGGATGATCTCGGCGATCACGTCATCGAACGGCCGGCTGACTTCTTCACCACGGGTGTAAGGCACCACGCAGAACGTGCAGTATTTGCTGCAGCCTTCCATCACCGACACGTAGGCGCTCGGGCCATCGATGCGCGGCTCGGGCAAGTGGTCGAATTTCTCGATTTCCGGAAACGAGACGTCGACTTGCGGCAGCTTGCTGCTGCGCGCGGCGTCGATCATTTCTGGCAGGCGGTGCAAGGTCTGCGGGCCGAACACCACGTCGACGTACGGGGCGCGATCACGGATCGCCGCGCCTTCCTGGCTGGCCACGCAACCGCCGACGGCGATCACCATGTCCGGGTTGGCCAGTTTCAGTTCGCGCCAGCGGCCGAGCTGCGAGTACACCCGATCCTGGGCGCGCTCGCGGATCGAGCAGGTATTGAGCAGAATCACGTCGGCATCTTCAGCGCGCGCGGTGACTTCCAGGGCCTGATGTTCGCCCAGCAGATCGACCATGCGCGAGCTGTCGTACTCGTTCATCTGGCAACCGTGGGTTTCGATGTAAAGCTTCTTGGCCATGGAGTAGGGTCGTCACGTGATTCAAAGAACCCGGCATTATAGGGAACAAGCCCTCAGGTTCCTACCGCTGCGCGTCCGGTGGCTATGCTATAGTTTGCGCCCTCATTTTTATCCCCGATGTTATCCCCCCGCCATGACCAAACGCGAAGCTCCAATCTATAAGGTGATTTTCCTCAACCAGGGCCAGGTGTTCGAAATGTACGCCAAGCAGATCTATCAAAGTGATTTGTGGGGTTTTCTGGAAGTGGAAGAGTTCGTCTTTGGCGAGCGCACGCAAGTGGTGGTCGATCCGAGCGAAGAGAAGCTCAAGGCGCAGTTCGAAGGCGTGGTGCGCAGCTTTGTGCCGATGCATTCGATCGTGCGCATCGACGAGGTGGAACGTCTGGGCACCCCGAAAATCAGCGAAGCCCGCGGCGCGGTCGGCAATGTGATGCCGTTTCCGATGCCGATGCCTGAGAAGTAAGCCCGGATCTGGATTTGAAATGATTTGTGGCGAGGGGATTTATCCCCGATCGACTGCGAAGCAGTCGCAAGTCCATTCAGCAAGGTATGTCAGAAGGAACTTGATTGCAGGGTTTTGGGGCTGCTACGCAACCCATCGGGGATAAATCCCCTCGCCACGAAAGCTCTTATGGCAATGGCGAAAACGGCGTACGCCCATCGGCGTTCTGCAGTTCCATCAGGTATTTACGGAAAATTTGCCCCAGCACCTGGGTCGCGGTTTCGAGGTCTTCGCGGGACATTTTTTCGGAGACTTCGTCGGCGGTGTCCAGCGCATCTTCGGCGCCGTTGACCGCGGCCATCTTCAGCACGATGTACGCCTGAATGTTGTTGGCCTGCACGCCTTCACCGTGGAAGAACATGGTGCCGAGCTTGAACTGCGCCTGAGCGTGGCCTTGCAACGAGGCCTTTTCGAAATAGCTCAGGGCTTGATTGAGATCGCGTGGCGCATTCTTGCCGTCGTAGTAGAACTCACCCAACTCGTATTGCGCTTGTGCATCCCCTTCGTCCGCCGCTTTCTGGCAGGCGGCCAGTGCCTGCGTGACGTCTTGCGGCTGGGTATTGAGGGTGCAACGACCCATCGCCGGGATCAACAACGAGTTGCCGCCTGCTTGTGCATGCGCGAGCAGGGGCTGAAGGAGCAACAGGCAGCCCAAGGCAAGGGTGCGGCCGGTGCGGTTCATGGGAATCGACTTACCTCTGAAGGGCACGCGGACCCATCGAGGGATCCAATAAGCGCGCATTATGAAATAAGCAGGGCCAACCTTACAAAGTCTTTACTCGTTTTTCTGCTGCGCGGGGAATATATCGCCCACTTTCTTGCCGATTTTTAGCAGAGGCGTGGGAAAAACGGCTTGGGTGTAGGTAAAAGCTGACGCTGGCGATGGCCAACGTCAGCGGCACGGCGATTACTTCAGTGCGGCGAAGGCGCGCTCGGCAGCGTCCAGAGTGATTTTCAGCTCGGCTTCGCCGTGGGCGATCGAGGTGAAACCGGCTTCGAATGCGCTCGGCGCCAGGTACACGCCACCTTCGAGCATCAGGTGGAAGAAGCGACCGAACAGCGCAGCGTCGCTGGCCATCACGTCTTCAAAAGTGACGATGTCGTCGGCACCGCTGAAGTACAGGCCGAACATGCCACCCGCTTGCGTGGTGACGAACGGAATGCCCGCCGCATCGGCGCGTTGTTGCAGGCCATCGAGCAGGCGCGTGGTGTAATCGGTCAGCTCGGCGTGGAAGCCCGGACGGCTGATCAGGCGCAGGGTGGTCAGACCGGCGGCCATCGCCAGCGGGTTACCCGACAGGGTGCCGGCCTGATACACCGGGCCCAGCGGCGCGATGCGCTGCATGATTTCACGCTTGCCGCCGAAGCAGCCGACCGGCATGCCGCCGCCGATGATCTTGCCGAACGTGGTCAGATCCGGGGTTACGCCGTAGTACGCCTGAGCGCCACCGAGGGCCACACGGAAACCGGTCATCACTTCGTCGAAAATCAGCACCACGCCATGCTTGTCGCACAGCGAACGCAGGCCTTCGAGAAAACCCGGTGCCGGCGGTACGCAGTTCATGTTGCCCGCCACTGGCTCGACGATGATGCAGGCGACATCCTGACCGACTTCGGCGAGCATCTTCTCAACCGCGTCGATGTCGTTGAACGGCAGGGTCAAGGTGTGTTTGGCAAATGCTGCCGGTACACCGGCGGAGCTCGGCACGCCTTGAGTCAGTGCGCCGGAACCGGCCTTGACCAGCAGGCTGTCGGAGTGACCGTGGTAGCAACCTTCGAACTTGATGATGCTGTCACGACCGGTGTAACCACGGGCCAGACGGATTGCGCTCATGGTCGCTTCGGTGCCGGAGCTGACCATGCGCACCATGTCCATCGACGGCACCAGCGAGCAGACCAGATCGGCCATCTCGGTTTCCATCGCGGTCGGCGCACCGTAGGACAGGCCGTGTTGCAGTTGATTGCGCACCGCGTCGAGCACATCCGGGTGACTGTGGCCGAGGATCATCGGCCCCCACGAACCGACGTAATCCACATAACGCTTGTCGTCTTCGTCAGTGACGTAGGCGCCTTCGGCATGCTTGAAGAACAGCGGTGTGCCGCCCACGCTCTTGAACGCGCGAACCGGCGAGTTCACGCCACCGGGAATGTGTTTCTGGGCATTGGCAAACAGGGTTTCGGAACGAGACATGTTCGGGTTCTCAAATCAGATTTTCAGAAGTTCGTTGAAGGCGCGGGCGCGGCGGGTCACTTCGGCGGTGCTCTGGGCACCGAACAAGCCGTGGACCACCGCCAGCAGGTCGACACCGTGGGCCACCAGCGGCGCGGCGTTGTCGAGGGTGATGCCGCCAATCGCGCAGACCGGCAGATGCAGCTTGCGTTTGGCCTCGTCGAGCAGATCGAGGCTGCAGCTTGGCGCGCCGGGTTTGGTGCTGGAATTGAAGAAGCGACCGAAGGCGACATAACTCGCGCCTTCTTTGGCGGCTTGCTCGGCCAGTTCGAGTTGCGCGTGGCAGGTCGAACCGATGATGGCTTTGGAGCCGAGCAGGGCGCGGGTCGGCGACAGCGGGCCGTCGGTCTGCCCCAGGTGCACGCCGACGTTCAGGCGCGCGGCCAGTTCGGCGTCATCGTTGATGATCAACTGCGTCTTGTAACGCTCGCACAGATCACGCAAAGCTTCGGCCTCGCGCAGGCGGCGGGCCTCGTCGCTGCTTTTGTCGCGGTATTGCAGCAGGGTGACGCCGCCTTCCAGCGCCGCCTCCACGTACGACAGAAACTTGCCCGCCAGCAACTGGCTGTCGGTGATGGCGTACAGGCCACGTAGTTTCATCAGGCAGACCTCACGGCGTTACGAGCAAAAATCCAGCGGCAGACGACGCGGCACAAACTGGCCTTTGCCCAGTTGTTCGGCATCGCGCAGGGTGCGCCAAGTGTAATCCAGCGCGGTACGCACGGCGCTGGCGAGGTGTTCGCCCTGGGCCAGACGACCGGCGATAGCGCTGGCCAGGGTACAACCGGAGCCGTGATAGCTGCCTGGCAGACGCTGGCAATAGAAGGTTTCACGCAGGCCGTCACGGCCGTACAGGCGATTGTGGATTTCAGTTTCGTCGCCGTGGCCGCCGGTGATCAGCAGGTTTTTGACGAACGGCAGGAGTTTTTCCGCGCATTCGTCCGCGGTGCCTTCGGGCAGTTCGGCAAGAATCCGCGCTTCGGGAAGGTTGGGGGTGGCAATGATCGACAGCGGCAGCAGACGCTCGCGCATCGCGTAACCGACTTCATCCTTGCCCAGTCGTCCGCCGCCGCCGGCACGCAGCACCGGGTCACAGACCACCGGCAGGTGCGGGTGCGCAGAAAGCAGTTCGACCACAGTGTCGACCATTTCCAGCGAACCGAGCATGCCCAGTTTGACCGCTGCGACTTCGGAGTCGTTGAGCACGGCATTGGCCTGGGCCAGTACCCACTCACGGTCGAGGACGCGGAAGTCAGTGACATTGACGGTGTCTTGCACGGTCAGGGCGGTGACGGCCGGAGCCGCATGGCAACCCTGCGCAAGCAAGGCTTCGATATCTGCCTGCAAGCCGGCGCCACCACTGGGGTCGTGGCCGGAGAGACAGAGGACAACGGGGCGGGAGCTGTAGATATTCATGGTGCGCGAGCTTACCACCAAACCTGATTTTGGGGTTCAGTCCTGAAAGCGTTTGGCTAGAGATTGTCTGACACATTGCGGCCATTAGTCGGGTAGCAATGGTGGCGAGGGGATTTATCCCCGATGCGCTGCGAAGCAGTCGCAAATCCATTCTACGAATCGTGTCTGAAAGAATCTGGTTGCATGGTTTGGGGCCGCTTCGCGACCCATCGGGGATAAATCCCCTCGCCACAGAGGTATGCACAACATGCGCCGTTGTAGCGAGTTGACCAACTCAACAGCTCTAGTCCGCAGCTTTGCTCTGAAACGCCCGTTCTAGAGCCTTTGCAGGAAAAATTTCGATGGTGCTCAATGGCCATCAACGGCTATGCTAGTCTGGATCCAAACCAATAACAGGTAATACCGGTTTTACGTCTACTCAAAGGGAATGGGGGGCTTCCTGACACAACCGGACGAGCCACGCTGGGGCTTCAATGCGCTATTTGCTGATGTTGCTGTTCTGCTTGCCCCTCCTCGCAAGCGCCGTCGAGTTCGACGAAAATACCCAGAGCCTCCCGCTGGGCCGCTCCTTGCAGGTGTTCGAAGACCCAAGCGGTCAGGCGAACATCGCCGACGTTCGCGCTCAAGCGGCGGCGGGCAATTTCAAACCCCACGACAAAGCCACGCTCAATGCCGGTTACTCGCGCTCGGCGTTCTGGCTGAAGATCGATCTGCATTACCGTCCGAACAATCCGGCCGCGCAGCGCACCTGGCTGCTGGAGCTGGCGTATCCGCCGCTGGATCACCTCGACCTTTATATGGCCGATGCCAATGGCGACTATCGGCTGATCCGGCAAACCGGTGACGCCTTGCCGTTCGCCAGCCGCGAAATCCGTCAGAACAATTACCTGTTCGACCTGACCTTCGCCCCTGACCAGCAAAAAACCGTGTACCTGCGCCTGGCCAGTGAAGGTTCGATTCAGGCGCCGGTGACGTTATGGTCGAGCACCGCGTACCTCGAAGATCAACCGGTGCGCCTGTATGTGCTGGGGATCATCTATGGCGTGCTGCTGGGGATGCTGGTCTACAACCTGTTCATCTACTTGAGCGTGCGCGACACCAGCTACCTTTACTACATCTTCTACATCGCCTCGTTCGGCCTCTATCAACTGTCGGTGAACGGCGCGGCGGTCGAGTATTTCTGGCCGGACAATCCGTGGTGGGCCAACGCCGCCACGCCGTTCTTCATCGGTTGCGCCGGGCTGTTCGGCAGCCAGTTCGCCCGCAGTTTCCTGCAGACCAGAACCCACAGCCGCTGGCTCGACCATTTGCTGATCGCCCTGATCGCGTTCGGTGCGCTGGTGGTCGGGCTGTCGCTGATGACCAGCTATGCGCTGTCGTTGCGCCTGGCGACCCTGTTGGCGCTGGTGTTCACCGTGGTGATTTTCGCTGCCGGGATCCTCGCTTGGTGGCGCGGCTTGCGGGTAGCGCGTTACTTCATTATTGCCTGGTCGGCGTTTTTGCTCGGCGGTATCGTCAACACGCTGATGGTGCTCGGCTTGCTGCCAAACGTATTCCTGACCATGTACGCCAGTCAGATCGGCTCGGCGATCGAAGTTGCGCTGCTGTCGTTGGCGCTGGCCGACCGCATCAACGCGATGCGCGAGCAACAGGCGCAGACCCTGTTCGATGCCGGGCAGAAACTCGAAGTGCTCAACCAGCAACTGGCGCACAGCAACAAGCTCAAGGATGAATTCCTCGCGACCCTGACCCACGAATTGCGCACGCCGATGAACGGCGTGATCGGTTCGCTGGAACTGATGCAGACCGTCGAACTGGAGCCTGAACTGGAGCAATACCAGCAAACCGCCGCCGGTTCTGCGCGGGACATGATGCGCATGGTCAATGGCATCCTCACCCTCACCGAATTGCAGGCCGGCAAGCTGAAAGCGACGCCGGGCAGCTTCAGCCTGCGTGCGGTGGTCGAGGCCTTGCGCGTGCAGTTCGACGGCAACGCGGCGAGCAAGTCGCTGGACTTCAAGGTCGAGGTGCTGCCGACCCTGCCGGATCGCTTGCACGGCGACAGTGCAAAACTGGCGCAGTGCCTGGAGTGCCTGCTGGACAACGCGATCAAGTTCACCCGGGTCGGTGGCCTGGCGCTGCGCGTCACCGGCAAGCCGGCGGCGGAAAACCGCTTGGCGCTGTCGTTTGCGGTGATCGACACCGGCATCGGTTTCACCGATCTGGGCGAGGCGACGCTGTATCAGCGCTTCTTCCAGCTCGACGGCTCGATGACCCGCGAATACGGTGGCCTGGGCGTGGGGCTGGCGATCTGTCGGCAACTGGTGGAGTTGCTCGGCGGCAAGCTCACCCATCGTTCCGAACCCGGGCGTGGCAGCCGTTTTCAGCTGGACGTCGAGTTCGAACTGCCGGCGGTCGAAGCGGCGCCGAACCCGGCCCCGCTGCAGGAGCGGATCCGTGCGCCGCAGGACTGCACGGTATTGCTGGTCGACGACAACAGCGTCAATCAACTGGTGATGCGCGGCATGCTGCTCAAGCTCGGTTTCCGCGTGCGCACGGCGGACAACGGCGCGGCGGCACTCGATTGCCTGCAACGGGAAAACTTCGATGCGGTGCTGATCGATTGCCAGTTGCCCTCCCACGAAGGCGCGTCGCTGTGCTGCCAGATTCATGCGTTGCCCGGCTGCGCCAGTCTGCCGGTGTTCATGCTGGCGCAGGGCACGGATCGCGAGCATTGCGCGCCGGGTACGCGCATCGATTACCTGAACAAACCGGTGAAATTCGAAGACCTGCAGACGGCGCTGGAGCGTCGGGTGCTCAGCGCGTAACAGGGTGAAAGCGCCGACAGTTCGGCGCATATGACACTTTGATCAGTCACGGGCCAGTGCTTAACTGGATTCCTTGGCTGACCAAAGGAGCCGCGTCATGAACCTGCATCAGTTCGCCGAAACCCACGAAGTCACCAACCAGCCGCCATCGCTGGATGGCGCCAACCTGTACCGCATCGACCTGCCATTGCAGGAGTGGTCGCGCCGCTTTGGCGCCGGTTGGGCCGAGTCGCGGATCGATGCCTACGGTGCGCTGGCCGGCGGACCGCTGATGGCCGCCGGGTTCCTCGCCAATCAGAACAAACCGGTGTTCGTCAGCCATGACCGGTACGGCCATCGCATTGATCTGGTGGAATTTCATCCGGCCTATCATGAGCTGATGCGCACCGCGATCGAACATGGCCTGACCTCGTCACCCTGGACTCATCCGCAGGACGGCGCGCATGTTGCCCGCGCCTCGATGAGCTATCTGCACAGCCAGGCCGAGGCGGGTAGCGGTTGCCCGTTGACCATGACGTTCGCCAGCGTCCCGGCCCTGCGTTTGCAGCCGGATCTGGCCGAACAGTGGCTGCCGAAAATCCTTGCCACCGAGTACGACCCGCGCAATGTCGGTATGGCGCACAAGGCCGGCGTGACCATCGGTATGGCGATGACCGAGAAACAGGGCGGCACCGACGTGCGGGCCAATACCACCAAGGCTTACCCGGTGGGTGCCAGTGGCCCGGGCCAGGCCTATGAACTGGTCGGGCACAAGTGGTTCTGCTCGGCGCCGATGTGCGATGCGTTTCTGACCCTGGCGCAAACCGACAAGGGTCTGACCTGTTTCCTGCTGCCGCGCCATCGTCCGGACGACACGCGCAATCAGTTCTACATCCAGCGCCTGAAAAACAAACTCGGCAACCAGTCCAACGCCTCCAGCGAAGTGGAGTTTCGCGGCGCGCTGGCATGGATGGTCGGCGAGGAGGGGCGCGGCGTACCAACCATCATCGAGATGGTGGCGATGACCCGTTTCGATTGCATGGTCGGCTCCAGCTCGCTGATGCGTCAGGCGCTGACTCAGGCCAGCCATCACTGCGCGCACCGTTCGGTCGGCGGCAAGCTGCTCAGCGAGCAACCGTTGATGCAGAACGTGCTGGCCGATCTGGCGCTGGAAAGCGAGGCCGCACTGGCGCTGAGCCTGCGCATGGGCAAGGCGCTGGATCATCTGGATGACCGCCACGAAGCACAATTCGCCCGGCTGGTGACGGCAGTGGGCAAGTACTGGATCTGCAAACGTGCCCCCGCAATGATCAACGAAGCCGCCGAGTGCATGGGCGGTGCCGGGTATGTCGAGGAGAGCATCCTGCCACGGCTGTATCGCGAAGCGCCGGTCAACTCGACGTGGGAAGGCTCGGGGAATGTGCAGTGCCTCGACGTGTTGCGCGCACTGTCGAAAGAGCCGGGTGTGCTCGATGTGCTGTTCAGCGAGTTGGGCAACGGCCATGGCGACAAGCGTCTGGCCACGCATATCCAACAGTTGCAGGCGCAGTTCAAGGACACCGGCGATATTCAATACCGCGCGCGGCAACTGACTGAAGATATAGCGCTGGGGTTGCAAGCCAAGTTGTTGCTGGAGGCGGGTAATGCGGCGGTCAGTGATGCGTTTATTGCCAGCCGTCTGAACGGTGGCGGCCGGGTCTATGGCGCATTGCCGCGGGGCCTGGACGTCGAAGCCATCGTCACCCGCTCAACCCCCCAAGGGTTCTGACCCCACACAAATCCCCTGTAGGAGCTGCCGCAGGCTGCGATCTTTTGATCCTGATCTTTTTAAAAGCAAGATCAAGAGATCGCAGCCTGCGGCAGCTCCTACAAGAGACCGTGTGTGACCGACATATTGTGCGGTTGCCAACATGCCACTGTTCCCGTGAGACCACGATGCAGGCAAGATGAAGCTCTGCAAGTCAGAACACAGGAAGCTGATCGTGACCGAAGCGTTTATTGTCGTTCAAACCGCCGAGCAAGCCGTGGATCGTCTGGCCGAGCTGCATGAGCGGGCCACCACTGCGCTGAACTCGGCGCTCAAGCGTTACCTCAAGGATCGCGTCGAGCCCGACGCCGAACAGCGCGCTCTGTTTCGTTATCCCGAACTGCGTCTGACCTACCTGTGTCAGGGCGAAGTCCCGCAGACCACCCGCGCCTATGCCAAGGTGCAACTGCCGGGCACTTACAGCGTCACCGTCACCCACCCCAAGGCGTTCCGCAAATACCTGCTGGAACAACTGGTGCCGTTGATGCACGACTTCACCGTGACCGTGGAAGTCGGCGTCAGTCAGCAGAACATTCCGTACCCGTACGTGGTCGAGCAGGGCGATGAGCTGGCCGGCTCCGGCGTCACCGCTGCGGTGCTGGCGCGAGTGTTTCCGAGTACCGACCTGTCCGCCGCCACCGATGGCATCGCCGACGGTCTCTACGACTGGGAAAACACCGATCCGCTGCCACTGGCGCTGTTCGACGCCGCGCGGGTCGACTTCTCGCTGCGTCGTCTGGTGCACTACACCGGCAGCGACTGGCGCCATGTGCAGCCGTGGATACTGCTGACCAACTACCATCGCTACGTCGACCAGTTCATCGTCCATGGCCTGGAACAACTGCGCAAAGACCCGCGTTTCGTGCGTATGGTCCTGCCGGGCAATGTGATCATCGAGAAGGGCATGGATCACGGCGAAGCCTCGGCGATTGCCGCTGGCGTGGTCTGGCACCGCTACCAGATGCCGGCCTATCACCTGATCGCCAACGACGGCCATGGCGTAACCCTGGTCAACATCGGCGTCGGCCCGTCCAACGCCAAGAACATCACCGACCACCTGGCGGTGCTGCGTCCGCATTGCTGGCTGATGATTGGCCACTGCGGCGGCCTGCGCCAGTCGCAGACCATCGGCGACTACGTGCTGGCGCACGCCTACATGCGTCGCGACGGGATTCTCGACCGTGTGGTGCCGCCGAATATTCCGATCCCGGCGCTGGCCGAAGTGCAACTGGCGCTGCAACAAGCCGCGGCCAATATCACCGGCGAGAAGGGCGAGGAGCTGAAAAAGCGTCTGCGCACCGGCACCGTGCTGACCTACGATGACCGTAACTGGGAATTGCGCTGGGCGCAGGAACGTCCGTTGATCAACCTGTCCCGCGCCGTGGCGGTGGACATGGAAAGCGGCACCATCGCCGCCCAGGGCTATCGCCTGCGGGTGCCTTACGGCACGTTGCTGTGCGTCTCGGACAAACCGCTGCACAGCGAAATCAAGCTGCCGGGTTCGGCCAACGCGTTCTACGAGCGTGCGGTCAGTCAGCACTTGAAGATCGGCATCGAGGCGGTGGATCTGCTGCGCACCGAACTCAATTCGCTGCACTCGCGCAAACTGCGCAGCTTCGACGAGCCGCCGTTCCGTTAACGGTTAGTCGTGGTCATTTGGCGGTCGGGGCACTAGCATTAGCAGCCCTGACCGTCAGATGTTCTTTTCGCCATGTCCCGTCCCCCGCGTCCTCCTTCCCGCCGCCCTGGCGCGAAGCCTTCCCCCTCAGCGCCACGTCGTGTCGCCAAGGCGCCGCCGGCCGAGCCGAAGCTGATCCTGTTCAACAAACCGTTCGATGTCCTCACGCAATTCAGCGATGAAGGCGGGCGGGCGACGCTCAAGGATTTCATCGATGTGCCGGGCATTTATCCGGCGGGGCGCCTGGATCGCGACAGTGAAGGTTTGTTGTTGCTGACCAATGACGGTCAGTTGCAGGCGCGGATCGCCGACCCGAAACACAAGTTGCCGAAGACGTACTGGGTGCAGGTCGAAGGCGAGCCGACGGCTGAACAACTGCAGCGTCTGCGCGACGGTGTCGAGCTGAACGACGGCATGACTCTGCCCGCCGAGGCGCGGCAACTGGATGAGCCTGAACTGTGGCCACGCAATCCGCCGGTACGCTTTCGCAAAAGCGTGCCGACCCGTTGGCTGGAGTTGGTGATTCGAGAGGGACGCAACCGTCAGGTGCGACGGATGACTGCCGCGGTGGGGCTGCCGACGTTGCGGCTGGTGCGGGTGCGGATTGGCGACTGGACGCTTGAAGGGCTCGATCAGGGCCAGTGGAAGGAAGTGCCGGCGCGGTTATAGAGCGCCGGATTCGATCAGGCCGATCACCACACTCTTGATGATGAACGCGGCTACGCCCAGACCCAGCACGAAGAACAGAATGAACGAGCCGAAGCGCCCGGCCTTGGACTTCTTCGCCAGATCCCAGACGATGAAACCCATGAAAATGATCAGGATGCTGACCAGGCCAGTCATCATCCACTCTTCGAATACTGCAGGATCCATCGGGCATCTCCGGCGCGCACAGGGCTGAAAAAGGGCTCGGCGATTATACGCCTGGGGCGGCTGAGGACGCATTGATCTGCGTCGGTGTGCCGAACCTCTATCATGCGTCCCGTGTAGGAGCTGCCGAAGGCTGCGATCTTTTGATCTTGAAAAGCAAAATCAAAAGATCGCAGCCTTCGGCAGCTCCTACAGGGGGAGTGCAGATTAGCTGCGCAGATGAGTCAGCGGCAACTCGGTGCTGTTGAGCACCTGATTCAGCACAAAGCTCGAACGCACGCTGGTCACCCCTTCAATCCGGGTCAGGTGTCCCAGCAGCAGCTTCTGATAGTGATCCATGTCCGGCACCACCACTTTCAACTGATAGTCGGCATCCACGCCCGTCACCAGGCTGCATTCCAGCACTTGCGGCAAGGTGCGGATCGCTGCTTCGAAGTTCTCGAAACGTTCCGGGGTGTGCCGGTCCATGCCGATCAGCACGTAGGCGGTCAGGCTCAGGCCGAGCATCTTGCGATCGAGCAGGGCGACCTGGCGCGAGATGTAGCCGTCATCCTCCAGTTGTTTGACCCGGCGCGAGCAGGGCGAGGGCGACAGACCGATGCGCTCGGCCAGTTCCTGGTTGGAGATGCGGGCGTCGCGCTGCAATTCCGCCAAAATATTCAGGTCGTAACGGTCGAGTTTGCTCATGAATCAGTCCTTGGTTGTAACTATTGCGGCGGATTATCTATCCAGGGTTAAAAATTGCGCAAGCGGTGTTTATTTGAGCAATCTTCGCAATCATCTGTCGCGCGTTGCGGCCTATTCTTATCACCAGAATCACTGCTCGGTAACACAGTCCACTGCGGCCCGCCCAATCAGGCCCGCCGCGGCCGCCACCCCCACCGGGGATGTGCCGGCCCCCGAGCTGCACACTGTCCAGAAGACGGCGTGAGGTGAGCCGACGTCAAAAGCGTCGAGCCAGGACGAAGTTCTCTAAAGGGAGGCCGACGGGTCTCCCTTTTTCTTGTCTGCGATTTTTGTGCCTCGATGTACGGCTTCCCTCAATAAATAAGTTTCGTGACTGATAACCTGTCGCAGAACCCGGTGTGCGTATTCCCGGTCTTAGCTACAAGCCCTCTTAATACCCGCAGTGAGGAAAAGCATGAAGTCGCGCATCTGGCGTCTGGCCGGTGTTGGTTTGCTGTGTGTGAGCGTCGGAGCCCAAGCGTTGGCCGACGAGCCACAGAATCGTGGCCCCGAGAATAACGGGCACGGCGGTGAGCATCAGGGCAATCAGGGGCATGGCGGTGAGCGTCAGCCCCATGGGCAAAACAATCCGCCGCCGCAAAATCCGCCGCGGCCGCAGAACAGCGACATCATTCGCGGCGACAACAGCCGCCAATTCGAGCACAACGGCCAGCCGCACAATAACGGCCAATGGCAGAACCAGAACCGCGCACCCAATCAGCCTGCACCGGTTCATCAGGCGCCACCGGCGAACAACCTGCCGATCCAGCCACGTCCCGACACCGTGCGCCAGACTCAGGAACCGCGTCAGGGCTACTACCGCGACGAGCGTCCGCAGAATGGTTACCACAACCAGCAATGGCAAACCGGCAACCGGCCCGATGACAATCGCTGGCCGGGTCGCCCGGACGGGCATGGCAACGGTTGGGGCCCTGGCCCGCAATATCGCCCGGGGCATGTGATCGACCGCTTCCCGGATCGTGAATATCGCGTGCCGTATCGCGGTCAGGATTACTTCTATTCCGGCGGCTACTGGTATCGCCCGCAAGGCCCGCGCTACATCGTCGTGCAGCCGCCACGCGGGATTCGTATTCAGTACCTGCCGGACTACGCCCGTGAAGTGTGGATCGGCGGTGCGCTGCTGTTTCTTGCGGCCGGTTCCTACTATGCGTATCAGGAAGCCACCCAGGATTACGTCGTGGTCGAGCCACCGGTGCAGCAACCGCCGCAGCCGCAATCCCAGGGGTATGACGTCGAGGCGTATCCCGCCAACGGTCAGTCGCCGGAACAGGTGCAGCAGGACGGTTACCAGTGCTACCAGTACGCGGTGCAGCAAAGCGGTTTCGATCCACGTACCGCGACGTACCAACCGGCGCCCGAAGTGGTGCAGGCCTACCGCCAGGCTCAGGGCAATTGCCTGAGCAGTCGCGGTTATCAGGTGTCTTACTGAAGCCGGGTCTGCGCCCGTTCAGCCCTGACCACTTCCTGCGGGTCGGCGTGCACCAGCACTTCGGCTCGCGGGTAGGCGGCGTGAATCGCATCCGCCGCCTGATCGCTGATGCCGTGGGCCACTGACAACGTCAGCTCTCCCGGCAACTCCAGATGCAACTGCACGAACCAGTGATTGCCCGAAATCCGCGTGCGCAAATCATGTGCGCCCAACACGCCGGGTACGCCGCAGGCCAGTTCGAGCATGTGCTGACTGACGTCCGCCGGCAGCTCTTCATCCATCAGCACCGAAAAACTTTCCCGGGCGATCTGGATCGCGCTCCACAAAATGTACCCGGCAATCCCCAGACCGAACCATGCATCGAGCTGATGAAAGCCCATGCCGGCGAGAACCAGCGCGATCAGAATGCTGCCGTTGAGCAGCATGTCCGAGCGGTAGTGCAGCGAGTCGGCGCGCACGGCGTTGGAGCCGGTCTGCTTGATCACCCGATGTTGCAGCGTCAGCAACGCCGCGGTCAGCAACAGCGAGAAAACGATCACGCCGATACTCAGCCACGGAGCGCCCAGCGGCTCCGGTTGCTTGATGCGCTCATACGCCTGAAACGCAATCAGCACCGCACTGCCACCGATGAACAGCGCCTGCGCCATGCCCGCCAGCGATTCAGCCTTGCCGTGGCCGTAACGGTGATCTTCATCGGCCGGGCGCAGTGCGTAATGCACCGCCAGCAGATTGAGCAGCGAAGTGACGCCATCCAGCGCCGAGTCGGTGAGGCCGGCGAGCATGCTCACCGAACCGCTCAGCCACCAGGCGATGGCTTTGGCGATGATCAGCGTGCAGGCCACCGCCACCGAGGCGCGGGTTGCCAGCCGCAGCAGGCGGGCGTGTTCGGGGCTGGTGGTCATGAGTGCAGAAATTCCTTATGGATCAGGCGGCGGGTTGCAGGCCGAACATGGCCAGTTGCTGGGTGCTGCCCTTGTGCTGGATCAGGCGTGGATCGTCCAGCGGCAGGTTGCGGCCCAGTTCAGTTTCGAGAATAGCCTGCAACTTGAGGTTATCGACCTGGCCGTCCGGGCCGATCGCTTGTTTGAGTTTCGCCGGATCGACCTGCGCCGTGTGGCCCGGTTCGAAATAGATCGCGCCCGTGGTGAAGTCGACCGCGAAAGCGATCAGCCCGGGAATGACGTAGAACAGCAGGCCGACGGCGTCCAGTACAGCAATCGCCGGGTCGATCTTGCCGTCGATCTGACCGCGACGATCCGGATAGAAAATCGAACCGCAGGCCGTGAGTTGAGTGAGCAGGGTGGCGACCAGTACACCGCCGATCAGGCGAGAAGGTAAGCGCATGTGATGGATCTCCTGAGTCATCTAAAAACGAAGCAGCGTTGTGTGGAATTAAGACCCTGACAAACGCCTGGCAGTTCGCCGTTATACTCGCGCCTCTGTTTGGGAGCCAGCATGATTTCTTTGCCGATCGATGAAGTTTTACCCGCCCTGCGTGAAGCCTTGGCGACACGCCACGAAGCCGTGCTCGAAGCACCGCCCGGCGCCGGTAAAACCACCCGCGTGCCTTTGGCCTTGCTCAATGAAGTCTGGCTGGCCGGGCAGACCATTCTGATGCTCGAACCACGGCGTCTCGCCGCGCGTGCAGCCGCAGAACGTCTGGCCAGCGAACTGGGCGAGAAGGTGGGCGAAACCGTCGGCTATCGCATCCGTCTCGACAGCAAGGTCGGCCCCGATACCCGCATCGAAGTGGTCACCGAAGGTATTCTCACCCGGCGTCTGCAGGATGATCCGGCGCTGGAAGGCGTCGGTCTGCTGATCTTCGACGAATTTCACGAACGCAGCCTTGATGCCGATCTGGCTTTGGCTCTGAGTTTGAACGGTCGTGAACTGTTCCGCGCTGAACAGCCGCTGAAGATTCTGCTGATGTCCGCCACGCTGGAAGGCGAGCGCCTGGCCGGGTTGCTGGATGACGCGCCGATCCTGCGCAGCGAAGGGCGCATGTTCCCGGTGACAATGCGCTGGGGGCGGTCGTTCCAGCCTGGCGAATACATCGACCAGCGCGTGACCCAGACCGTCCTCGAAGCCCTGCACGATGAAACCGGCAGCCTGCTGGTGTTCCTTCCGGGGCAGGCGGAAATCCGTCGCGTGCATCAGCAACTGAGCGATGCCATCGGCGAGCGTAAAGATGTCTTGCTCTGCCCGCTGCACGGCGAACTCGACCTGAATGCCCAACGCGCCGCCATCGACCCGGCGCCGGCCGGCCAACGCAAGGTGGTGCTGGCGACCAACATTGCCGAAACCAGTCTGACCATCAACGGCGTGCGGGTGGTGATCGACGCCGGGCTGGCACGGGTGCCGCGTTTCGACCCGGGCAGCGGCATGACCCGTCTCGATACGCAGCGTATTTCCAGGGCCAGCGCCACCCAGCGTGCGGGCCGGGCCGGACGTCTGGAACCGGGCGTGTGTTATCGCCTGTGGTCGCAGGATCAGCACGAGCAACTCGCCGCTTACGGCAGTGCGGAAATTCTGTCGGCGGATCTGGCGGGTCTGGCGCTGCAACTCGGACGTTGGGGCGTCACCCCGGGCGAACTGGTCTGGCTCGATGTGCCGCCGGCAGCAGCCTATGCACAGGCGCAGGATTTATTGCAGCGCCTGGGCGCACTTGAAGGCGAGGCGCTGACTGCCCACGGTCAGGCCATGGCTGAATTGCCGGCACATCCGCGCATCGCTCATCTGTTGCTGCGCGGCCAGGCACTGGGGCTGGCGCAGATGGCGTGCGATGTCGCGGCACTGCTCGGCGAACGCGATATTTTGCGCGGCGCCGGGGCGGATCTGCACAGCCGCCTGGTGCTGCTCTCTGGCGAGGAGCGCGCATCGCGTGGTGCTCAGGGCGGTGTACAACGTGCGCGGCAACTGGCGCGGCAATATCGCGGTTACCTGCGCGGCAAGGCCAGCGAGCCCGTCAGCGATCCCGATCATCCGCGCTGGCTTGGCGCATTGCTGGCGCTGGCCTATCCGGATCGCGTCGCCCAACAGCGGCGTGCCGGTGGCGCCGAATATCGGCTGGCCAATGGTCGCGCTGCGCTGTTCGCCGAAGCCGACAGCCTGATGAAGGAGGCGTGGATCGTGATCGCCGACCTCGGCAGTCGTCAGGGGCAGCGCGAGGAGCGGATTTACCTGGCGGCGGATTTCGATCCGACGCTGTTCGACTCGGTGCTCGCCGAGCAAGTGCGTGCCGTCGATCAACTGGACTGGGACGAGCGCGAAGGCGTGCTGCGCGCCGAGCGTCAGCGCAAGGTTGGCGAACTGATCCTCAGCCGCGAACCGTTGACCGGGCTTGACGAAGCGGCGCGCAGTCAGGCGCTGGTCAATCTGGTACGGCGCAAAGGTCTGGAGTTGCTGCCGTGGACGCCGGAACTGCGTCAGTGGCAGGCGCGAGTCGCGTTGTTGCGGCAATTGGATCTGGCGACACAGGCCGACAGCCAATGGCCGGATGTCAGCGACGCGACGTTGCTCAAAACCCTGGAGGCATGGCTCATGCCCTATCTGGGCAAAGTCTCGCGACTGAGTCATTTCGCCAATCTGGACCTGTCGAGCATCGTGCGCAGTCTGCTGCCGTGGCCATTGCCGCAGAAGCTTGATGAGCTGGCGCCGCATCACATCAGTGTGCCGTCGGGGTCATCGATTCGTCTGGACTACAGCGAGTTTCCACCGATTCTCGCGGTGCGTTTGCAAGAGCTGTTCGGCCTCGCCGAGACGCCGCGAATTGCTGGCGGGCGGCAAGTGGTCAAGCTCCACCTGCTGTCGCCGGCGCGGCGGCCGGTGCAGGTGACGCAGGACCTGGCCAACTTCTGGCGCAGCACCTATGCCGAGGTGAAAAAGGATCTCAAGGGGCGGTATCCGAAGCATTATTGGCCGGATGATCCGCTGGTGGCCGAGGCCACGGCGCGGATCAAACCGCGCAAGTGAGCCTTTGCCCGGGGTTGATCAGGCCTCGCCGTAGAGGCTTTGCGCAGCACGGCGGCGGTGCTTGATGTTGTGGCAGACCCACACCAGCGTGATCCACAGCGGAATCGCGTAGACCGCCATCCGGTTGACGGGGTCCATCAGCATGACCGCGATGATGAACACCATGAAGGCCAGACAGACATAGTTACCGTAGGGGTACCACAGCGCCTTGAACCGTGGTGTCTGCCGGGTCTCGTTCAGGTGCCGGCGAAATTTGCCGTGGGCCAGGCTGATCATCGCCCAGTTGATCAGCAGCGTCGCCACCACCAGCGATAGCAGTATTTCGAGGGCCTGCTGCGGGATCACGTAGTTCAGCACCACCGCCATCAAAGTCACTGCAGCCGTTGCGAGGATCGAGCGCACAGGAACCCCGCGCGAGTCGATCTTGACCAGGCTTTGTGGCGCGTCACCCTGCCGGGCCAGACCGAGCAGGATCCGGCTGTTGCAATAGGTGCCGCTGTTATAGACCGACAACGCCGCGGTAAGGACCACGAAGTTGAGAATGTGCGCGGCGGTATTGCTGTCGAGCATTGACCACACACGTACGAACGGGCTGCCGCTGTAGGTATCGCCAGAGGCATTGAGCGACGTCAGCAGGCTGTCCCACGGCATCAATGACAACAGCACAACGAGTACGCCGATGTAGAAAATCAGGATACGGTAGATCACCTGATTGATTGCCTTGGGGATCACGCGACGAGGGTTTTGCGCTTCGGCGGCGGTAAAACCGAGCATCTCCAGCCCGCCAAAGGACAGCATGATAACCGCCATGGACATGGCCAGGCCGGCCATTCCGTGGGGGAAAAAGCCGCCGTGCTGCCACAGGTTACTCAGCGATGCCTGCGGCCCTCCGTTACCGCTGACCAGCAGGTAGCTGCCCATGGCGATCATCCCGATCACCGCCAACACCTTGATGATGGCGAACCAGAATTCCGCCTCGCCGAACACTTTGACGTTGATCAGGTTGAGCGCATTGATCAGCACAAAAAACACCGCAGCCGATACCCAGATCGGTATCTCGGGCCACCAGTAATGCACGTATTTGCCGACGGCTGTCAGTTCGGACATGCCGACCAGGGTGTACAGCATCCAGCAGTTCCATCCCGAGAGGAAACCGGCGAATGCGCCCCAATACTTGTGGGCGAAATGGCTGAAAGAGCCGGCAACCGGCTCTTCAACGATCATCTCGCCCAGTTGTCGCATGATCATGAAGGCGATGAAGCCGCAAATGGCGTAACCGAGGATCATCGAGGGCCCGGCAGACTTGAGTGCGCCCGCCGAGCCCAGGAATAACCCCGTGCCAACGGCGCCTCCCAGTGCGATCAATTGGATGTGTCGATTTTTCAGGCTGCGTTGCAGTTGACCTGAGTGCGCATGGAGTCCGCTCATGAGAAAGGGTACTCGCAAGGTTGCTTGAGTGTTTGCAAGACACTTGCGCGGGGCGAGGCGGGCCGATGCAGTGATGCGACGGTGCCAACAGTGGGGGACAGGTAATTCTCCACAGTCATACGGATTCTGTTCCTTCAGATTATTTCTATTTTTATCAATCAGTTAGATCGAGTTTTCAGCTTGGTTACGCGCGATTTCGTGCGCGCTGCTTGGAAAAATCTATTGGAAGAAACATATTTCTATCTGTTGAATTTGTAAATGGGGGATGGTATCTAATGCATCGCACAGGGACATGCCAACGATTCCAGGGACTGAGGAGTGATGACGGTGACGGGCTGCAATGCACTAGGGACATTCGATTTTGTGGTCGGCGCCGAGGCCGATCCGGCGGGCTATTTTTCAGCGGCGGCGCAGGACATTCGGGCACAGCTGCTGAGTGAAGGCGCGGTGCTCATTCGCGGTGCCACGCCGTGCAGGGATCCCGAGGTGTTTGAACGGGCCATCGGTGCGCTGGGTTTTCACACGCGCGATTACGTCGGCGGCAGCTCTCCACGCTCGACGATCCAGGGCAAGGTCATGGAGGCGACGCGCACCCCGCCCGACTGGTCGGTGATCCTTCATCAGGAAATGGCCTATGTAAAACATCCGCCCGAAATCATCGCTTTCGTGTGTGTCGAGCCTGCGGAGCGCGGCGGTGAATCCGTGGTCGGGGACATGCGCAAACTGGAGCAGTTGATTGATCGCGCCACCCTGCAGCAACTGACCGATCGCGGGCTCAAGTTGCGCCGCACGCTGCCCGGCGAGGCGCGGGTGAATCTCAAGCCAGGGGTGAAAAAAAGCTGGCAGGAGACGTTCTCCACTTCCAGCACCGCCGAGGCAGAAGTGCTGTGCCGGGCGCGCGGTTGGGACTTCGAGTGGAGTGGCGGCGACCTGATCCTCTGGCAGGACTGTATCGCCCCGATGCGCCGACACCCGCGCAAAGCGGCGGACATCTGGTGCAATCAGGCGCACTTCTGGGGCGCGGCCGCGATGATCGAATGGGCGCGTATCGACGGTCGTGAACAAGACGCCAGTGATTTGGCCGAGGCGCAGCGCAACACGCCGCAACTGTTGGAGGCCATGTGTTTCGGTGACGGCGAACCACTGCCGCAAGACCTGACTCTGGAGTTGTTCCACACCGTCAGACGTCTGGAACAGGATGTCGATCTGCGAGCGGGCGATATTTTGCTGCTCGACAATTTCCAGTATGCCCACGGCCGGCGCGCCTTTTCCGGCAACAGGACCATCAACGTGATCATCGCCAATTGGGCGGATGATCAGCCACACGCAGCTCAGGGATGAAAAGATGACGATTCAGGAAAGAAACCTCACGTCGGATAGCACGTTTGTACTGACCCCCGGCGTGGATGTCAGTCTCAAGGACTTGATCAGGTATTCCCGGCCCGGGGCAAAGGTGGTCGCTTCGCAAGCCACCCGGCAACGGGTTCAGGCATCGCGAGACGCCTTGGAAAATCTCGTTGCACAAGGCGCGGTGATTTATGGGGTGAACACCGGGATGGGTGGTTTCGTTGACCATCTGGTGCCCATCGACAAAGCCCACGAGCTTCAATCGAACCTGATTCAGGGCGTCTCGACCAACGTTGCCGAGCGGTTCCCGGACAGTGTGGCGCGAGCCACCATGTTTGCGCGGATCGTATCGCTGTCCCGTGGCAACTCGGCACTCTCGCTGGAAAATTTCGACCGCTATATCGCCATTTACAACGCCGGCCTGATCCCGGAAATCCCGAGCAAGGGTTCGTTGGGGACCAGTGGCGACCTGGGGCCGCTGGCGGCGGTTGCGCGGATGCTGACCGGGGACGGTCATGCCTACCTCGACGGTGCCCGGATTCCGGCGGCGCAAGCGCTCGAGCAATTGGGTCTGGCGCCGCTGCACCTGAGTTACAAGGAAGGGCTGGCGCTGATCAATGGCACCTCCTGCATGGTCGCGGTGGCAGCGATGAATGTGGTTGAAGCCCGGGAACTGCTCGAGCAATACACGTCGATTTCAGCCTTCTCGTTTGAAGCGCTGCAGGCTCGGGTGCGTCCTTTTCATCCGGATGTTCACCAGTTGAAACCGCACCTGGGCCAGCAAAAAATTGCCGAGGCCATCTGGGCCGATCTGCAAGGCTCGGAACTGGCGATTGACGATCTTGAACTCTCTTCGCAATTGAGCGCCCTGCGCACCGACCAGGTACGCCAGGAAGACATGCCCATCGAAGATGCCTATTCCATTCGCTGCACGCCGCAAATCCTCGGGCCAGTGCTGGAGACCATCGAATTTGTCGAGCGCGTGGTCGGCAACGAACTGAACTCGTCCAACGACAACCCGTTGATCACCCCTGAAAACGGCGAGGTTTTTCACAATGGCCATTTTCATGGGCAATACATCGCTTCGGCCATGGACTACCTGACGATCTCCATCATCACCCTGTGCAATCTTTCGGATCGGCGGATCGATCGCTTTCTGACCAAAGCCAACAGCAATGGCCTGCCGTCATTCCTGTGCGCGGAAAACGGTGGCCTGCGTTTCGGCCTAATGGGCGGGCAATTCATGTCGGCGTCGCTGACGGCGGAAAACCGTTCGCTGGCCACCCCTGTCTCGATCCAGACCCTGACCACCACCGGCGATTTCCAGGACGTGGTTTCCTTCGGTCTTGTCGCCGCGCGCCGGGTGACCGAAGTGCTGCAGAACACGCGTTACGTCCTCGCGTTTGAACTGATCTGTGCAGCCCAGGCCGCCGATATTCGTGGCAACGCCAGACTCGGGCCGAAGGGCCGCGCCTGGCATGCGCGGGTGCGTGAACACATTCCGTATCTGGATCGGGATGTGGCGTTGACCGCTTACCTGGAAGCGCTCGTTACCCAGGTACTGGGAGGGCACGGCCGATGAGTTCGTCGGGAAAGAGTGACCTGTTGGCAACGGCAATCACTGAGCCGGTCCGGCTGCATGCCAACGAAAATCCGCTGGGGGCATCGGGCCTGGCCCTGCAGCTGTGCGCCTCGATGCCGACGCTCCTCAGCGAATACCCCGAAGTCACTTACAAGTCTCTGCGCCTGGCAATCGGCGAGCGCTGGCGCGTTGATCCCGAGCGCGTCGTGGTGGGCGCCGGTTCGGACGAACTGATCGACATTGCGTTGCGTAGCCTGTTGAAGCCCGGCAGTCGCATCGTGACGCAGCAGCACTGCTTCAAGATGTACAAAATCCGGGCCGCGTTGCTGGGGGCCGACTACAGCGAGATGACCCCGGATGCCAGCGGCGACTATGAGGCGGCATTGCAACTGGCTCTTGAGCAAAAGCCCGACGTCGTGGTGCTGGTCAATCCGTCCAATCCATTGGGCGACTATCTGTTGCCCTCGCAGTTGTTATCGCTGGTGGCGCTGATTCCACCCGGTACGACCGTGATCATCGACGAAGCGTACGCAGAGTTTGCGCCGGATCGGGAAAACACGGCAGGCATTCAGATCGTCAACAGCCGGGAAAACGCGATATGCCTGCGCACGTTTTCCAAGGCCTACGGTATTGCCGGCCTGCGCCTTGGCTGGGCTTATGCGAGCGGCGATCAGGTGCCGGCGCTGCAAGCGCGGCGTGCGCCGTACAACGTCAGTTCGTTTTCCGCCCTGGCAGGCGAATACGTCCTGCAGGACGGCGATCATCTGGACAACACGGCGGCGTATTGTCAGGCGTGGGGGCAGGAGCTCGTGAGCCTGTTCAAGTCTCACGGCATTGAAGCCAGAAGCCGCTACGTCAATTTTGTTTTCGTCGAATGCGTCACCGCGCCACGCTGCCAGGATTTGCATCAGTATCTGGAGAGGGAAGGTTTCCTGACGTCCCGGTTGACCGACTATGGTCTTGAGACGTGTCTGCGAATCTCCTTCGGCAACCAGGCGCAGATGACTCGGTTGCGCGCTGTACTGAAGCAAAAACTGCAAACCATGGAACTTGCCTGAGGCCAGCAGGGCAGGGAGCCTTCGGCGATTGCCCAGGGCTTCCAGGGCAAGATCAGTGAAACCTTGACTGAGGTAAAAATGAGCCAGACGCTGACGTTGTTTCACGCTGAACCCTACTTGAAGCAACTGGACTGCCGAGTTGATCGACTGGAGCGCGACGACGCCGGCCTGCCTTTCGCACTCCTCGGCGAAACCGTGTTCTACCCCCAGGGAGGCGGGCAACTGGGCGATCGGGGGGTATTGAACATTCCGCTCGCGGGGGAGGGTGAGGCACTGCGCACGCTGGAGATCGTCGCGACGAAAAAACGGGACGATCAGATCAGGCATTACCTGAGCATTGACGACGAAACGTTCGCTGAGCTGCAGACGCGGGTCAGCGACCAGCAGGCGACCGCCACGCTGGATTGGCCATTGCGATATCATCAGATGCGGGTTCATTCGGCGATGCATTTGATTCATTGCATGCTCGAGCGGACGCTCGGGCGAGCGATTGCGCATCCGGTTCGTTCGCCGTTGAGCGACGAGGGTGGCGAGAACCAATACGAGTTTGTCGGTGAGTTCGACGAAGACAGTCTGAGGCGCGCAACAGATGCCTTGAACGAGTTTTGCTCTGCAAGTCATGAGATTCGTACGGAAGCGGATACCCGCCAGGGACAGGGATTTCGTTGGTGGCAATGCGAAGACTGGTCAATCCCCTGTGGGGGCGTTCATGTGCGTAATACGCAAGAAATAGGCGTGGTGACTTCCAGTATGAAGATCAAGAAAAACACGACCAGAGTGCTTGTCACTCTGTCGGCAGAGGCGGAAGAGCTTGGATAGCAAACGTGCGTTTGGCGCATTTCTCATGCAGTTTCGAATCGACGCGGGGCATCTGAAGATCTCCACGTTTCTCGACGAGGTCAATATTCCGTTCTCGGCCAATTACTACCGCGACGTCGAGGCCGGAAGGAAATACCTGAGTATCGATGCTGCCGTCGAACTGCATGATCACCTTGGCATCGATGCGGCCAGCAAAGCCAGTTTTGATTATTTCTGGCACTACTTCAGGGATTTGTTGCCGGCGGACGTCCACGAAATGTTGTTCGGCAAAGGCGTCGAGGTGACCGATCTCTCTTCGCGCCTGGAACTGCGTGAACACGACTCCAGAATCTTGCGCCGGGCCCTGAGCCTGAGTCGCTACGAGCGTGAGTTCATTGTCACCGAAGCGGTGATCGCCGCGTTCGAGGCGCAATTCGAACTGCTGCCATTGATGACGTATCTGTACATGGTCGACAGCGCCTCAGTGGCGGAGATTCAGCTGGTGTGCCAGCAGATCGGTCTGGCTTATGACCGGGACACTGAAGCGTTCCTGAACCTGGTGTCCAAGCCGCGCGCAACGCCGGATGACCCGTTTGTCCGGCATGCACCCACGTTGAGGATGCCCAGGACGGTGGATGCGTTGAAGTTGAAGGATCAGTTCCTGCGCCATGAAGTGGACCGGTCGCTGCTCAAGCCGGAGAAGAGCGAATACTTCGATGTTTCAGGCTCTTTTAAATACAGCTCGATGGTGACACTCAAGGACGCCGAAATAGAACAGATTCAGGACCGTCTGGTGGACCTGTTCTCGGTCATCGAAGTGCATAACAAGTCTGGTCGTCAGCTGGAGGATTCAGGCGCACAGCCTTATTTCTTCGGGCTGGTGGTTTCCGGGCGTCCGGAGTACGACGGGCGCGCGGCCCGCGTCGGTGAAAAAGACGAGGAGTGAACAACTGCCGGGCGCTTCGCCGCTTCTGTGTGGCATGGCCCGGCAAGAACCAACCGTTCACAGGAGTGTGCGGACAGTACAGAAAACGGGGCGCAGAACCGCAACCCGGCCGTCATCAGTCAGAACAGGGATGAGATGAATGAATGCTCCAGTCGTAGAAAAACTCCGTCAGTTGTTCGGCGAACGCTTGAGGGTCGAACAGGGAATCCGGCAACAGTTCTGCCAGGCGCCTCCCGGCATCGAGCTGAGTCCCCCCGATGCGGTAGTGACCGTTCGCAGCGAAGACGAAATCATTCAGGTCGTGAAGCTTTGCCGTGAGTACGGTGTGGCGCTGATCCCGTCGGGTGCGCGTTCGTCTCTCGAAGGGCAGATCAATGCGCCACAGGGTGGCGTCTGCGTCGACTGCTCGGAAATGAACGCGATTGTCGATGTGAACGTCACCGACATGACCGCCACGGTTCAGCCGGGCGTTACCCGCGAGCAACTCAACAGCCACTTGCGTGAGACCGGACTGTTCTTTTCCGTCGATCCTGGCGCCAACGCTTCCATGGGCGGGATGGCGGCGACCCGTGCATCGGGGACCAACTCGGTGCGCTACGGGACCATGGCCGGGAATGTCAAAGCCGCACGCTGGATCATGGCGGACGGCTCGGTCGCCGCCATTGGTTCCCGCGCGCCCAAATCGGCCATGGGTCTGGATCTGCTGGCGATTGCCATCGGTTCAGAGGGCACTCTGGGCATCTTCAGCGAACTGCAAGTGCGCCTGCATCCGGTGCCCGAGGCCATCGTTGCCGGTGTCTGTTCGTTCGATTCGGTGGATAACGCGGTACAGACGGTGGCCAGTGCCCTGGGCCAAGGACTCTCGATCGCCCGGATCGAGCTGCTGGATGCCACGGCGGTGCGTGCGTGCAATGCCTATTCTGCGGCACTGGGGCTGGTGGAAACGCCGCATCTGTTTCTGGAGTTCCACGGCGACCGGTCGACGGTCGCCAGCAGTGTCGAGCTGTTCAAGGATTGCGCCGGTGAGTACGGCGGGCAGGTCAGGATCTCCGAGCGCCTTGAAGAACGCACGGCCCTGTGGAAAGCCCGACATGACGCCTGGTGGGCCTTTCACGCTTTCTACAAAGGCCGCAAGGGGCTGGCCACCGATGTCTGTGTCCCGTTGTCCTGTCTGAGTGCCTGCATCAGCGCCACGGCCGCCGACATTGCTGCCTCCGGTCTTGATGCGCCGCTTATCGGCCATGTCGGTGACGGTAATTTTCACCTGCTGATCATGCTCGATGAAGGTGAAGACGAAAGTGCGGACATTCAGGCGTTCCTCAGCCGGCTGTCGAGTCGCGCGTTGTCGTTCGGCGGCACCGTCAGCGGCGAGCATGGGGTAGGGCAGGGAAAACTGAAGTGGATGTCGGCGCAACACGGCGCAGCGCTGCAGTTCATGAGGGCCATCAAATCGGCCCTGGATCCGGACAACGTGTTCAACCCCGGCAAGATGTATCAATCGTTACGGGTTGACGCTCGATAACTGTCGAATTTTTGTTTTTAAGGATGGATGTGAAAGGTATGGATCATATTTTGATAGTGGGCATCAACAAGGTCTCCATCAAGTACGTGTGCGAGGCGATCCGCGGTGCGGGCTTCGAACCGATACTGTCCGTTGATCCCTCGGGTTTTCATGGCGCGGCGAAAAACGTGTTCGAAGGGGTCACCTGCATTCCTGCCTTTACCGACAGGGTCGCGCTGTCCGCTTACCTGAACGCCCATCCCGCACTGGTTGGCGTGATTCGCAGCATCACGACATTCTTTGACGAGTTGTTCCCGGTCGTATCCGCGATTGCCGAAGAATTCGGCTTCAAGGCGCCGCCTGAGGTGTTTGCCCGGCTGTCCTCCAAGGGCTTCGTCGGCCGCTTGATCCCGGAACATGTGCCCGCCGAGACCTGTGTGTCGCTGAGCGATGGCGACGTGGTCATTCCCTGGCTGACACCCGGGCAACAAAACGATGTGGTGCTCAAACCCTCGGTCGGCTCTGGCGCGGTGGCCACCACCCTGCTCTCGATTGCACCGGACGCTGACCCTGGCGCAGTGATCCGCGCCGCCATCCTGAACAGCGGAATCGACGACCCGCAAGACACTGCCTGGATTGTCCAGGCGCATTGCACGGGTGATCTCGTCAGCCTGGAAGGCTTTGCCCAGGAGGGGCGGGTGGTCTTCCTCGGACTGTCCAGGCGCGACCGAGTGGGTTTCACGGAGGTCGCCAACCAGTTCCCGGCCGACGCCCGCATGGCCTTGCCCGTGCGTGCGAAAATCGAAAAGGCGGTCCGCGATCTGATTGCCCGTTCAGGGTTCGACAATGGCTTCTTCCATTGCGAGTTCATTGCGAACGACGCCACGGCTTATCTGATCGATGCCAACATGGGGCGCCTGGGCGGCGCGAGCATCGTTGAACAGATTGCGCTGGCCTACGATCTGGCGCCAGCGACTGTCCTGCAGCACGTGGCGCTGCTGCCACTGGGCTTGCTGGAGGCTGCGCTTCAATACCAGCCGGTCGAATCTTGCCGCCAGACCCTGAGCTACTGGTACTGCCTGGATCACGAAGCCGTCGTGCATGACTGGGAGATTCCGCCGATGGCTTCCATTCACACGCCCATTGCCAACGTCGGCAGCGTGATCCAGCCCATCGGCACGTCCGACTACGCCTGGGTCGGCATGCTCACCGGCTATGCCGATGTCGTTGCGCGCGAGATTGGCCAGGTACGTGTCCTGACCGATCGCGGCCCTAGAAGCCCGGTCTTCAAATGATTTACTTCGTCCGGTTTCTTTCGTCCGCGGCCTGGAGCTGTTTCTATCCGTTCATGGCCATTTGGCTCAATGCGTCCGTGGGCCTCAGTACCAGTGCGGCGGGGGTCGTTGTCGGGTTCGCGATTGTCTCCAACCGCATCGGCGCATTGGCTTTTCAGGGCATGCTGGACAAGGTCGAGCGACGCCGGGAAATAGCCCTCGCCTTGTTCTGTGTAGCGGTGGCGGCGCTATTGATGCTGGTCACCGCCGCGATGGGCATTACCAACGTGTTGATCTGGGTCGTACTGGTTGTGGTGTTCGGTGTCTCCAATTCGATCGCCACGATCTCGCAGATTTCCTACATCGTGCAGTACTTTCGCGAGGGCGAGCACGAACGCGTGCTCTCTTACGAGAATGTTGCGGCGAACGCAGGGGCCGGGGTCGCGCCGTTCGTGGCGTCGTTGATTCTTGCCGGCACCGGTTACTGGTTTGTGGCCCTGCCGCTGTTGTTGGGCGTGCTGGCCACGGCTTCCACGCGGCTGATTCCGCAGGTGGCGCGTAGTGCAGGCGTGGCGTTTACCGCGCGTGCTTCCGCGCCGGGCGAAACCGAGGCATCGCCCAAGGTGGTGGCGTTCATGGCGATCAACTTTCTGACCATGATCGGCTATGCGCAGTTTTATTACGTGTTCCCTACCTATGCCACCGAGCGCTTTTCCAGTGAACTGGTCGGCGTGCTGTTTCTGGTGGCCAGCGGGATCATCATCTTCAGCCAGGTTTACGTGACCTCATTCGCGCAGCGTGTCTCACGATTGTGGCGGGTCATCGTTTCCAACCTGTTGATCGGCGCGGGCTGCCTGTTGTTGATCATTTCGTCACAGGCGCAGGCGATCCTGTTTGTCGTGGTGGTGTTTATCGTGATCGGCGAGATGATCTGCGGCCCGCTGTACCAGGCTCAGGCCGTGAAGATCTGGCGCGGGCGCAGTTCCGTAGCGATGGCCGTACAGACCTGTGTCTGGGGCGCTGCCGAGGCTACCGCCGCCGTGCTCGGCCTGCTGGCAGTGGCCAACGAGCTGAGCTTCATGTCGTTTCTGTTGGGGTTTGCCGCCTGCGTCATCGCCGCCGTGGGCGCCTGGGTATCGATTGCGCTCAAACGCCCGTTGATCGGCATCGATGTGGAACAGCGGTCAGTCCCGGTTTCCTGATGGCTCGGTGCGGCAGGCAGCGGTCTTGGCGGTCAACTGTTCGCGACAATAGTCGGCGAACAGCTGTGCCGGTTTGGTCAGTTGCCCGCGCTTGAGCCACGCGGCGACCAGACCTGAGCCGGTGACGTCTTCGACGATGTCCACGCACACCACTTTCTTGCCGTCATAGGTGCATTCCGAGTGGGGCCGGGTCACCAGGATCGAGAAACCGAAACCCTGACCGACCATGCCCCTGACCATCTCGATCGACGGCGAGCTGAACTCGATGCGCGGGGTCAGGCCCAGTTCTTCGAACAGGCTGACGAAGTAGGTTCGGCTCGGCTGCACGTCGAGCAGAATCATCGGCTCCAGACACAGATCGCGCAGCGACACTTGCTTGTACTGGGCGAAACGGTGGTCGACCGGTAATAGCGCATACGGCCGTTGCGCCGGCATCAGCGGCTCGGTCTGGATGGTGGCATCGAGTTCGTGTTCATAGAGGATCACCAGGTCGAAACTGCCCGAGGTCAGGCCTTGCACCAGTTCCTGTTGCTCGCCGTCGCGAATACGGATTTTCACGCCCGGATACAGCGCAGAAAACCCGGCGATCAATTGCGGCAGGTACAGCGGCGCGACGGTTTCGAAGCAGCCGATGTCGATCTGTCCGGCGACGATGTCGTTATCGGCGAGGGCGTTCTGCTCGAACTCCCGGGCCATGCGCAACAGCTCCTGCGCCTTGCGAAAGAACCGTGCACCGCTCGGCGTCAGGGATACGCCCTGAGCGTGATGGCGGATCAGCAGCTGCACCGCGAAGCTGTCTTCCAGACCTTTGATCGCCGTAGAGATCGCTGGTTGTGCGATGTACAGCTTGCGCGAGGCTTCGGCAACGCTGCCGCATTCGACGGTGGTGATGAAGTATTTCAACTGACGCAAATTGTAGGCGGCCACGGCAAACCTCAGGACGAGCGGACTCGACTTCCAAGCAATTTGTGCGCCGCCGCGTCCGCTGCGCGACGTTGTTTTTATCCTTGAACCTTAGTCATCCACAGCGGTTTTGGGGAAACCGATTGAGCAGTTTTTTCATTGCCTGCGAAGACATTTTTACTAATTTTCGCCCGTCCGGGCCTGCGCCACCATCGACTGCACAATAACGTCCAAGGAGCATTCGACGTGTTCGAACTTGCAGAGTGGCAGCGCCAGGCCGGTGCCTTGAAGTTTCCCGATCGGGCCGTGATCAACGGCCAGCACTGCGCCGCGCAATCGGGGCAGACGTTCGCCGCGATCAATCCCGCCACCGGCCAGTTGCTGGCCAATGTCGCAGCGTGTGGCGAGGCGGATGTGGACGCGGCGGTGCGGAACGCGCGACACGTGTTCGAGGCTGGCATCTGGGCGCAACGTCCGCCCGCCGAACGCAAGCAGGTGCTGCTGCGCCTGGCCGAGCTGTTGATGGAACATCGTCAGGAGCTGGCCCTGCTCGACTCGCTGAACATGGGCAAACCGGTGATGGACGCCTACAACATTGATGTGCCGGGCGCCGCCGGGGTGTTTCGCTGGTACGCCGAAAGCCTCGACAAACTCTACGACCAGATCGCCCCCGGCGCCGCCAATGTACTGGCGACCATCACCCGTGAAGCACTGGGCGTGGTGGCTGCCGTGGTGCCGTGGAATTTTCCGTTGGACATGGCCGCGTGGAAGCTTGCGCCAGCGCTGGCGGCGGGTAATTCGGTGATCCTCAAACCGGCCGAGCAATCACCGTTTTCGGCATTGCGTCTGGCCGAGCTGGCACTGGAAGCGGGCCTGCCACCGGGCGTGCTCAACGTGTTGCCGGGGCTGGGCGAGCAGACCGGCAAAGCCTTGGGCCTGCACCCGGATGTCGATTGTCTGGTGTTCACCGGCTCGACGCAGGTCGGCAAGTATTTCATGCAGTACTCGGCGCAATCCAACCTCAAACAGGTGTGGCTGGAGTGCGGCGGCAAGAGTGCCAATCTGCTGTTCGCCGATTGCCGGGATCTGGACCTGGCGGCGGAAAAAGCCGCGTTCGGGATCTTCTTCAATCAGGGCGAAGTGTGTTCGGCCAACTCGCGACTGTTGGTCGAGCGTTCGATTCATGATGCGTTTGTCGAACGCCTCAAAGCCCAGGCCGAACGCTGGCTGCCGGGCGATCCGCTCGACCCGCAAAGCCGTGCCGGAGCGATCGTCGATCAGCGGCAGACAGTGAGCATCATGCGCGCCATCCGTGAGGCCGGGCAGGCGGGTGCGAGCCTGGTGTGTGGCGGTCAGCAACGGCGCTTCAACGGCTCGGACAACTTCATCGAACCGACGATTTTCGCCGGCGTGAGTGCCGACATGGCGTTGTTTCGCGAAGAGGTGTTCGGCCCGGTGCTGGCGGTGGTGCCGTTCGATGATGAAGACGAGGCGGTGCGCCTGGCCAACGACAGTGTGTATGGGCTGGCGGCGTCGCTGTGGACCGATGATCTGCATCGCGCGCACCGCGTGGCGCGAAGGCTGCGGGCGGGCACGGTATCGGTCAATACCGTCGATGCGCTGGACGTGACCGTGCCGTTCGGCGGCGGCAGGCAATCGGGCTTCGGCCGTGACCTGTCGCTGCACTCGTTCGACAAATACACCCAACTGAAAACCACCTGGTTTCAGTTGCGCTGATTGCGGTTGATTCAAAAGCAAAGATCGCAGCCTTCGGCAGCTCCTACACCGGGCGAACCTGAACCCTGTAGGCTACACCGAAGGCTGCGATCTTTTGCTTTTCAGGACTGTGCACCATCCCTGCTCAGGTCGCGCTTTTGCGGTGCACGCTAAGCAGTTTTTTCATCATTTGCTGCCAACAATTTCCTGATTTTCCTCAGCCCGCACATGGGCCACCATCGATCTTGCCAGCCCGGTGGTTCACGCCAGAGTCCAGCAGAGACCGCAGCGTGGATTCACATCATTGGTGCTGGCCGTACTGCCCATGACAAAACTAAATCAACAGCGTCGGGAGTGCTCCATGATCAAGTCCTTGTGTCTCCGTCTCACCCTTCCACTGGCGATCACCGCCCTGGCGGCCACGGTCGCGACCGGCGCGCAGGCCGGTACCTTGTCCATCGGCCATACCACCTGGGTGGGTTATGGCACGCTGTATCTGGCTCAGGACCTGGGCTACTTCAAGGAAAACGGCCTGACCGTCGAGTTGCCGGTGGTAGAGGAAGCTTCGATGTACATGGCCGCACAGGCTTCCGGACAACTCTCCGGTTCGGCCTCGACCATCGACGAAGTGCTCAAATACCGTCCGCAGTTCTGCTTCAAGGCTGTGGCGGCACTGGATGACAGCCATGGTGGCGACGGCGTGCTGGTGGGCAAGGACGTGAAGTCGTTGCAGGAACTCAAGGGCCAGGCCGTGGCCGTCAACGAAGGTTCGACCTCGCAGTTCTGGCTCTCCTATCTGCTGAAAAAGAACGGCATGAAAATGAGCGACATCACCGTGCAGAACATGACTGCCGACGATGCTGCCACCGCGTTCATTGCCGGTCGCGTGCCGGCGGCCGTGACTTGGGAACCGCACCTGTCGATGGTGCGCGACAAGCAGCAGGGCAAAGTGCTGATCGACAGCAGCAGCACGCCCGGGGTGATTGTCGATGTCGTGGCGCTCAACTGCACGGTGATCGAGAAGCAGCCCGAAGACGTCAAGGCGCTGGTCGCCGGTCTCTACAAGGCGGTGCAATACACCAAGGACCATCCACAGCAAGCCTACGAAATCATGGCCAAGGGCGTCGGCGGTTATCTGTCCGATCCGAAGGAACTGGCTGCTGCAGCACAAGGCGTGCGTTTCTACGATCAGGCCATGAGCGAGAAGCTGCTGGGCAAACCGGGCGCGCCGGGTGACAGTGCACCGCTGATCAAACTGGCCAACGAAACCGCCAGTGAATTGCAGGGCAAACCCTACAACGTCAGTAACGATGATCTGGTGGATAACCGTTTCGTCAGCCCGCTCTAGGAGACTGGTCATGTTCAAGCGCAATTCATGGCTGAGTCGCTGCATCACACCGAAGACCGGCTTGCCGGTCCCGGTGGTATGGAGCGCCAGTGGTCTGGCCTGGGTGTTGCTGGTCGGACTGTGGGCCGGGCTGTCCTACGGCGGCATCGTCCCGGGGATGTTTCTGCCGACGCCCGGCGCGGTGGTTGAAGCCGCCGTGCGCCTGAGCCGCGACGGCACCCTTGGCACCCATGTGTGGGCCAGTGTCGAAGTGGTGATGGTCGGGTTCATCGTCTCGTCGCTGGTGGCGGTACCGCTGGGGTTGCTGATGGGCAGCTTTCGCATCGTCCAGGCGTTTCTCGAACCGCTGGTCAACTTCATCCGTTACCTGCCGGTGACCTCGTTCGTGCCACTGTTCATCCTGTGGATTGGCATCGGTCTGGAGCAGCGGGTATCGGTGATCATCTTCGGCGTGTTCTTTCAGCAACTGGTGATGATCGCGGATGTGTCCAAGGGCATCTCCAAGGACCTGATCAACGCCTCTTACACGCTCGGTTCCAACCGCCGCGACGCGGTGCTGCATGTGATCGCCCCGGCCTCGGTGCCCGGCGTGCTCGACACCTTGCGCGTGACGATGGGCTGGGCCTGGACCTATCTGGTGGTGGCCGAACTGGTCGCCGCGTCGAGTGGCCTCGGTTACCTGAGCCTGAAAGCCATGCGCGGTTTTCAGGTCGACGTGATTTTCCTCGCCATCGCGATCATCGGCCTGCTGGGGCTGGTCACCGATCAACTGTTCCGCTTTCTCCGCCTGAGGGTTGCCGCATGGGCTCAGTAACTGCCGCCAATCATCGCTTTACCGAATCGCGCGCTGCGGCGCCGCAAGCCGCCCCGCGCCTGCAAGTGGACAAGGTCAGCCTGCGCTACAAAAAGCCTGATGGCGGTACGTTCACGGCGCTGGAACAGGTGTCGTTCGAGGTGCCGGATCAGCAGTTCGCGGTGCTGGTCGGGCCGTCGGGTTGCGGCAAATCGAGCCTGTTGTACCTGACCGCCGGCCTCGCCGAGCCAACCTCCGGCGAGATCTACGTCGGCGGCCAGCAAGTGCAGGGCCCCGGTGCCGATCGCGGCATGGTGTTCCAGAGCTACACACTGTTTCCGTGGCTGACGGTGCGGCAGAACGTCGAGTTCGGCCTCAAGCGGCGTGGCATGCCGGCGGCGCGGCGCAAGGAAATTGTCGATTACTACGTCAACGAAGTCGGGCTTGCCGGGTTTGCTGACAATTACGCCAAGCAGCTCTCGGGCGGGATGATGCAGCGCGTGGCGATTGCCCGGGCGCTGGCCAACGACCCGCAGATTCTGCTGATGGACGAACCGTTCGGCGCCCTCGACAGCCAGACCCGCCTGCAAATGCAGCAGTTATTGTTGCGGGTGTGGGGCAACAGCAAGAAGACCGTGTTGTTCGTCACCCACGATATCGACGAGGCGATCCTGCTGGGCGACCGGGTCTATGTCATGGGCGCCAAACCGGGGCGGATCAAGCAGATCCTCGACGTGCCGATCGAGCGTCCGCGCTCACTGGACATGGTGATGGAGCGCTCGTTTATCGACATGAAGCGGGAGATTTTCGGCTTGCTGCATGACGACCTGGAAGAAGTCCATTGATCACATGAGTCCCCTGTAGGAGCTGCCGCAGGCTGCGATCTTTTGATCTTGTTTTTTGAAGATCAACAGATCGCAGCCTCGTTTCACTCGACAGCTCCTACAGGGGTCATTGGTGATCAGGGAGCCGCGGGCAGCAGGAACCGCGCAATCACCGGCAGATGATCGGAAATGCGCAAGGTATCGTCCTGGCGCACGTTCGCTTCGACCCGTTTGATTTTCGGGCTGTAGAACAGGTAGTCGACGGTGCGATCCGGACCGTTGAGGCCGGGGTCGTTGGGGTAGTGGGTCAGCCAGTGGGCGCGGTCGACGCCGCTGGCCTCGTTGTTGGTCGGGATCATCGGGTACTTGTCCCACAACAGATGCAGGGCGCTGTCGACGGAGTAGGGCGTGCGCTGTTCAGCGGGCAGGCGTTGATACTGGCCCAGCGGCAACAGGTTGAAATCGCCGCCGATCAGCCACGCCAGGCCTTGGCTCTCATACTTGTCGAGCACCTTGGCCACCGCCGTCACTTGCGCCTGCAAGGTCTCGTCGGGTTGGCTGGCGCGATCCAGATGGGTGTTGAATACCGTCAGTTGCCCGCCGTCACTCAGCGGCAGCTTGGTGGCGAGCAACGCATCCTTGGGTGCGAACTGTCGAGCGATGATATTCGCCGGCGGCACCGGTAATTGCAGGCGTTCGGCGTGTTCGATGCGGTAGCGGCTGAGGGTCGCCAATTGCCGGCCAACGCTGCCGAAAATGTGCGGGTCGGGAACGAAATCGGCCTTCCAGTCGAACGCGTGAGCGCTGCACGGGTAGAGGTCGGTGACCCGTTCCTGCAGCAACTTGAGCTGGTTCTGGTAATCACTGGCCTTGGCGCCGTCATCCAGTTCCTGCAGCAGCACCACGTCGGGCTGCTCGTCCCGGATCACCCGCGCCACCTCGTCGAGGCTGAAGGCCATGTCTTCCGGGGTTGGCGCTTCGTCGGTGCCTTGGGCGAGGTCGTTCCAGAACACGTAGCGCTTGCCCGCCAGGTACTGCACGTTCCAGGTCATGACTTTCAGTGCCTGCCCGGGCACCAGTGTCGGTGGGGTGCCGGTGCAGGTGACCGGCAAGGTTTCGCGCGCGCCGGGGCGCCAGGTCAGGCTGTAGATCAGCCCGCCGATCAGGGCGATGGCGAGCACGATCAACAATAGGGAGTAGCGCAGCAGACGGGGCATGGCTCGGCTTATCGCGTTACAAAAGTGCTTGCGAGCATACCCGACCGCAGACGCTTGGCCCAAGTCTCCTGAAGTCAGACTGCTCCGCTACGTTTGTCAGGCAATTCGCTGATCAGCATGAACAGACGGAACAGCACCACGCTGGTGAACAGCTGCAGGAAGCTGTGCGCACTGTCGATCATTACCGCGATCAGCGGATTCTGCGGGTCGGGGTAGGCCGCCAGGGTCGCGCCCTTGAGCAGCCACAACGGCCCCATCACACACAGAATGCACAGCAGGATCCGCCAGAAATGCCCGCGGGTCAGGCGCAGGCTTTCCTTCATCGCCTGCAACGGCCCCATACCGCGCAACACCAGCAGGTACTCACCAAATGCGAGCATGACCATCAGCATCAAGCCTGGCAGGAAATACAACGACAGCCCCAGCAGAATCAGCAAGGTATTGAGCGCCGTGAGCAGGGCGAAACGCGGCCACAGGCGCGCGGACATCGCCAGCAGATCGAGATTGCGCGGAGCTTCGCCGCGGGTGCGGGCGTCGAGGAACAGGATCAGCGCGGCGGTGTACAACGGATACACCAGCAGACCGACCACCACGCTGGCGGCGGAGAAACTGTCCGGGTCGGTGACATGGTCCACCACTTGCTGCAGCGCCGCCTCGAAGATCACCAGCGGCAGGCACAGCTGCACGATGCTGCTCAGGTGGCGTTTGAAAAAATACAGAGAGTCGCGCAGTACATCGAAGGCATTCATCAGTCGGTATCGCAGGTGGAAAACAGTGGCTCACTTTAACCGATGATGCGTGGGCCGACACAAACGTAAACATTCGGTAAAGGTCGTTGAAACATCCTGTCACTGCCTCCATTACAGAGGTGCGCCATGTCCGCAGTGGGCACGGGCAACGTTATCCCCGGCAATCTACGAGGTCGCCATGAACAGCGAAGAGCAAACCCTGATCGATGGACTGTTTTCCCGGCTGCAACAGGCCGAAACGGAGGCAGCCCCGCGCGACGCCCAGGCCGAGGCGCGGATCAAGGAACACCTGACCCGCCAGCCGGCGGCAGGTTATTTCATGACCCAGGCGATTCTGGTGCAAGAGGCGGCCATCAAGAGCCTCGACGAACAGAACAAGCTGCTGACCCAGCAAGTCCAGCAATTGCAGGCTGAACTGCAAGCGGCCAAGGCTCAGAGTGCGGCCCCGGCGCCAAGCGGCGGTGGCGGTTTCCTGTCGAGCATCTTCGGCGGCAGCAGCTCGCGTCCGGCGCCGACCCAGAGCGCTCCGGCCTCCACCGGCGGCTGGCGTGAACCGGCACCGCAACAGAACTATGCGGCGCCAGCGCCACAACAGAACTATGCCGCACCACCGCCCAATTACGCGCAGCAAGCCGCCCCGGCTGCGGGCAGCAGCTTCCTCGGCGGCGCCCTGAAAACCGCCGCTGGCGTGGCCGGTGGAGTGATGCTGGCACAGGGCATCAGCAGCCTGTTCCATCACAACCAGCAGCCTGAAGAAATCGTTGAAGTGATCAAGGAAGAGCCGGCGCAGGTGGCCGACCAGAGCGGCAATGACTGGGGCAATGACCAGCGTGTGGCCGATAACGGTTTCTCTGGCAATGACCAGGGCGGGTTTACCGACACGGACTACAGCGATGACAGCTCGTCGTTTTTCGATGACGACGATTCGTTTGTCTGACTGATCAGCCCGCCAGTATCAAACCTGTGGTGAGGGGATTTATCCCCGATGGAGTGCGCAGCAGTCCCATTTTCGGGGCCGCTGCGCTGCCCATCGGGGATAAATCCCCTCGCCACAGTCCACCATCCGTCTGGAGTGGTGGGTCGATTATTCGCGCCACCTTCCTGTGGACTGGCATACTGAGCGCCTTTTTCGGGCCAGGCGCCTGATCCCGCTTCGTGCGCTATGCGCTCACAGGAATCCCGGTGAAAAAAATCGCAGTGTTCGCCGACGTGCAGAACCTCTACTACACCGTGCGTCAGGCCTATGGTTGCCATTTCAACTACGCCGCGCTGTGGGCTGACATCAGCAAACAGGGGCAGATCGTCGAGGCCTATGCCTATGCCATCGACCGTGGCGACAGCAAGCAGCAGCAGTTTCAGCAGATCCTGCGCAACCTCGGCTTCACCGTGAAACTCAAACCCTACATCCAGCGCAGCGACGGCTCGGCCAAGGGCGACTGGGACGTGGGCATCACCCTCGACATCATGGACGCCGCCGACCACGTCGACGAAATCGTCCTGGCCTCCGGTGACGGCGACTTCGACATGCTGCTCGAACGCATCATCAGCAAGCACGGCGTACAGGCAGTCGCCTACGGCGTGCCCGGCTTGACCGCCAACTCGCTGATCCGCGCCGCCAGCCGTTACGTGCCGATCGAAGGCGCGTTGTTGCTGAAGAATTAAGCTGAAAAATTGATTTGAACGGAGTTGAACCCGGTTTGGAACGCATTGCAGTCATCGACTTTGAAACCACCGGCCTGTCGCCGAACAGCAGCTGTCGCGCCACGGAAATCGCCGTGGTCATGCTGGAAAACGGCCGTATCGTCGAGCGTTACCAGAGCCTTATGAATGCCGGCGTGCGCGTCCCGGCCTTCATCGAACAACTGACCGGCATCAGCAACGCCATGCTGCGTACCGCGCCTGCGGCGGAGCGGGTAATGGAAGAGGTCAACGAATTCGTCGGCTGCACGCCGCTGGTGGCGCACAACGCTTCGTTCGACCAGAAATTCTGGGACTTTGAACTGGGACGGATCAAACGCACCCGTCTGCAGAACTTCGCCTGTTCACTGCTGCTGGCCCGCCGCCTGATGCCCGCGGCACCCAATCACAAGCTCGGTACGCTCACCGCATTTGCGCGCCTGCCGCACACCGGCCAGGCGCACCGGGCCATGGCGGATGCCGAGATGGCGGCCAATCTGATGGCGCATCTGGCGCAAGAGCTGCGGCACAAGCATGGCGTGCGTGAGCTGAACCATGACTTGCTGTGCAAACTGCAGAAAGTCCCGGCGGCCAAAGTCAGCGAACACCTGCAGCGCTACCGCTGATCCCGAGACCAACACAGAACCTTTGTAGGAGCTGCCGAAGGCTGCGATCTTTTGATCTTGCTTTTAAAAGTCAAAGTCAAAAGATCGTCCGAACGCGGCCCGAACCTTCGGCAGCTCCTACAGTGGATTTGTGGTTGGCCCGAACTATTTGCCGTTGGCTTCTATATGGCTCAGCGGCACGCGCTTCTCGATTGCGCTGGACAACACGATCGAGGTCTTGCTGAAGCCAAACTTCGCCACGTGATTGATCAGTTCCTCCAGTTCGGTCATCGAGCCCACCGCGCCCTTCATCATCACGCATGGATCGCCGGTCACACGGAAGCATTCGGTCAGTTGCGGGATTTTCACCAGTTCGTCGTAGACCTTCTGGCTGCCGTTCTGGTGCAGGCGCAATTCGATCATGCACTGGATCGGCAAACCGATTTTCGACAGGTCGATGTTCGCCTGATACCCGGTGATCACGCCGGACGCCTCAAGCTTGGCCACCCGTTCGGCCACTGCCGGGGCGGACAGGTTCACCTTGCGTGCCAGATCGGCGTAGGACGCGCGACCGTTTTCCAACAGGGCGCTGAGCAGCATGCGGTCGTATTTGTCCAAGGCCGGACTCCTGAAAATGCCAGACTTTCGAAATCACGGCTTATCCCGTCGATCTCCGTTGTTTCAAAAGTGTACCGGCGCGATAAACAGGTTTTGTAACTTATTTTTGCTCACGGGCCTTTCTAGAATAATCCTCACCCTGTCTCTGACTGTCGAGCTGCCCATGCCTGCCTTGCGCCGTTTTTCCTTGCCGTTGATCGCCGCGTTTTTCGCGCTGTATGTGATTTGGGGATCGACCTATCTGGTAATCCGCCTCGGCGTCGAATACTGGCCGCCGCTGATGCTCGGCGGGGTGCGCTTCGTGATTGCCGGCAGCCTGATGTACGCCTTCCTGCGCTGGCGTGGCGCGCCGGCGCCGACCTGGGTGCAGTGGAAAGCGGCGGGGATCATCGGGATTCTGTTGCTCAGCTTCGGTAACGGCGCGGTCAGTGTCGCCGAGCACACGGGTGTGGCGTCCGGCGTGGCGGCACTGGCGGTGGCGACCGTGCCGTTGTTCACGTTGCTCTTCGGGTATTTCTGGGGCGCGCGCAATACGCGGCTGGAGTGGGCCGGGGTGGCGTTGGGGATCGTCGGCATTGCCATGCTCAACATGGGTTCCAACCTGCAATCGAGTCCGCTGGGCGCGGCGTTGCTGATTTTTGCGGCGGCGACCTGGGCCTTCGGCTCTGTGTGGAGCAAGCATCTGCCGCTGCCGCAAGGGGCGATGGCCAGTGCCGTGGAAATGCTGGTGGGCGGCGTGGTCCTGCTGATCGGCAGCGCGGTCAGCGGCGAACACCTGCAAGCCTTGCCACCGGTGGAAGGCTGGCTGGCCTTGGGGTATCTGATCTTCTTCGGCTCGATCATCGCCTTCAATTCCTACATGTACCTGCTCAAACACGTGCGTCCGGCGGCGGCCACCAGCTATGCCTACGTCAACCCGGCGGTGGCGGTGTTGCTGGGGATCGTGTTTGTCGGCGAGACCATCGGCATGGAAGAAGCGCTGGCGATGCTGGTGATCATCAGTGCCGTGGTGCTGATCGGTCTGCCGCAATGGCGGCGGCCGGCGCAGCCGCTGGTCGCGGAGCCGCCGAAGACCGCCGTTCCAGCAGAACCGCGTGTGAATTAGGGTAAACTGCGCGCCATTGCACCCTTGTTTTGCGCAACCGCGCTGATTTTTCCTACGGTACTCCCATGACTTTCGCCACCCTTGGCCTGATCGAACCCTTGCTGCGCTCCCTTGAGAAGCTCGGCTACCAGACCCCGACGCCGGTCCAGGCGCAAGCCATTCCGGCCGTGCTGGCCGGTCGCGACCTGATGGCTGCGGCCCAGACCGGTACCGGCAAGACCGCCGGTTTCGCTTTGCCGCTGCTGCAGTTGCTGGCCATGGAAGGGCCGAAAGTCACCGCCAACTCGGTGCGTGCGCTGATTCTGGTACCGACCCGCGAACTGGCCGAGCAGGTTCACGAATCCGTACGCCAGTACGCTGAAAACCTGCCGCTGCGCACTTACGCGGTGTATGGAGGTGTCAGCATTAACCCGCAGATGATGAAACTGCGCGGCGGCGTCGACCTGCTGGTGGCAACCCCGGGCCGTCTGCTCGACCTGTTCCGCCAGAACGCGTTGAAATTCAATCAGCTGCAAACCCTGGTGCTCGACGAAGCCGACCGCATGCTCGACCTGGGCTTTTCCGAAGAGCTGGCGAACATCTATCGCGCGCTGCCGAAGAAGCGCCAGACGTTGCTGTTCTCCGCGACCTTCTCCGATGACATCCGCCTGCTGGCCGGGCAGATGCTCAACGATCCGCTGAGCATCGAAGTCAGCCCGCGCAACGTCGCGGCCAACACCGTCAAGCAGTGGGTGGTGACGGTGGACAAGAAGCGCAAGCCGGAACTGTTCGTGCACCTGATGCGCAAGAACAAGTGGAAGCAGGTGCTGGTGTTCGCCAAGACCCGCAACGGCGTGGACGCGTTGGTGGAAAAACTCCAGGGCCTCGGTGTGAACGCCGACGGTATTCACGGCGACAAACCGCAGGCGACCCGTCAGCGCGCGCTGGATCGTTTCAAACTCAGTGAAGTGCAGATTCTGGTGGCGACCGACGTCGCGGCTCGGGGTCTGGATATCGAAGATTTGCCGCTGGTGGTCAACTTCGACCTGCCGATCGTGGCCGAGGATTACATCCATCGCATCGGTCGTACCGGCCGTGCCGGTGCAACGGGCGAGGCGATCTCGCTGGTGTGTGCCGATGAAGTGAACATGCTCTCGGCAATCGAGATGCTCACCCGTCAGACCTTGAAGCGCCAGAACGAGCCGGACTTCGAACCTGAGCACCGTGTGCCGGAGACCGATGCCAGCGGTCAGGTGATCAAGAAGCCGAAGAAACCGAAAAAGCCGAAGACCTCCGGTGGCGGTGGCGGCAAACGCAATCTGGGCAAGTGGGTCGACAGTGGCGACACCCAGGCGCCGGAGCCGTCGATCAAGCCTGTGCGTAAAGTGCCGGTGTTCAATACCGGGCCGCGCAAGCGCAAGCCTTGATGATGTGGCATCGCTAAGGACACCTTCGCTGGTACGTCGGGAATGCATTTCCCTGTAGGAGCTGCGGCACGCTGCGATCTTTTGATCTTGTTTTTAACGGTCAAAAGATCGCAGCCTCGTTTCACTCGGCAGCTCCTACAGGGATTTGTGCTGAAGCCACTCGAGCAAGCCGAACCCCGCCGCCCGCCCGCTGGCAAAACACCCGGTCAGCAGATAGCCGCCCGTCGGCGCTTCCCAATCCAGCATCTCCCCCGCGCAAAACACCCCCGGCAAGGCCTTGAGCATCAAGCGCTCATCCAGCGCCTCGAACGTCACGCCACCGGCACTGCTGATCGCTTCGTCCAGCGGACGGGTTTTCACCAGGGTCAACGGCAACGCCTTGATCGCCCGCGCCAGCAGCGCCGGATCATTGAAGGTTGCCGCGTCACTCAGCTCGCGCAACAACGCCGCTTTCACCCCATCAATCCCGACCTGACTATGCAGATGCTTGGCCATCGAGCGCGAGCCGCGCGGTTTGCTCAACGCTGCCTGCAATTTATCCACAGGCCGGCCGGGCAGCAGATCAATGTGCACCGTGGCTGAGCCGTGGGCGTTGATCGCCTCGCGGATCGGCGCTGACAACGCGTAGATCAGGCTGCCTTCAACGCCCGTTGCAGTGATCACGCATTCGCCCAGGCGCGGCACATCGTCGTTCAAACCGATGGCGACATTTTTCAGCGGTGCGCCGGCGAATTTGCTGACAAGGAACTCGCTCCAGGCCTGCACTTCGAAACCACAATTGCTCGGCTGTAACGGAGCCAGTCCTACGCCTTTTTGTTCCAGCGGCAGCATCCACGCGCCATCCGAACCCAGCCGCGACCAGCTGCCACCGCCGAGGGCGAGCAGGGTGGCGTCGGGTTTGACGGTGATTTCGCCATCGGGGCTGGCAATGCGCAGAGCGCCGTGTGCATCCCAGCCGAGCCAGCGATGGCGGGTGTGGATAACCACGCCACTGTCGCGCAGGCGCTTGAGCCAGGCGCGCAGCAACGGCGCGGCTTTCATGTCGGTGGGGAATACCCGGCCGGAGCTGCCGATAAAGGTCTCGATGCCCAGCTCATGAATCCAGCGGCACAACGCGTCGGCGTCGAAGCCGCGCAGCAACGGCGCGACCTGCGGTGCGCGGTCGGCGTAGCGCGCGAGGAACGCCGGGTAAGGCTCGGAGTGAGTGATGTTCATGCCGCCGACCCCGGCCAGCAGGAATTTGCGCCCCACCGAGGGCATGCCGTCGTACAAATCGACGCGCACGCCGGCCTGGCTCAGCACTTCGGCGGCCATCAGGCCGGCGGGGCCACCGCCAATGATGGCGACGTGAGCGGGGAGGGGGGCGGAGGTCTGGGTCATGGCGTGCGCTGCGGTATGGCGGGATAAGGCGCGCATTCTAACAGCCGGGATCCGTGTAGGAGCTGCCGCAGGCTGCGATCTTTTGATCTTGGCCTTGAGAAAACAAAGATCAAAAGATCGCAGCCTGCGGCAGCTCCTACAGGGGGATCGACGGTAAATCTGGTGGCCTGGTTAAAAAACAACCATCGCGCTGTACACCGTGTTCGCTGCGGGCTGTAGTCCCTTTCGCTCAGGTTATCCACAGGCCGTTCCACAGCCATTGTGGGTAACGCAGCACAGCTCAGTGACAACCGTGTGACGTCCAGACCCGTTGCGCGCTGTGATGCAGGATGCCGTGGCGGCGGGCGAGGGCGTGGCGATCCTTGCTGTAGCCACCGCCGATCACGCCAACCACCGGGATGTCGCGGCCCAGGCAATGGCGCATCACGCTTTCATCGCGGGCGGCGACGCCTTCGTCTGTCAGCTGCAGATAACCGAGGGCGTCGTCCTTGTGCACATCGACCCCGGCGTCGTACAGCACCAGGTCCGGTTGATACAGCGGCAGCAGGTAGTTGAGTGTGTCATCCACCACCTTCAGGTAGTCGCCATCGCCCATGCCTTTAGGCAGCGGAATGTCCCAATCGCTTTCGGCCTTGCGTGCCGGAAAATTCTTTTCACAGTGCAGGGAAACGGTGATCGCCTCCGGCGTGTCGTGGAGGATGCGTGCGGTGCCATCACCCTGATGCACGTCGCAATCAAAGATCAGCACCCGGTTCACCCGGCCGCTTTGCAGCAGGTAATGGCTGATGATCGCCAGGTCATTGAAAATGCAGAAGCCGGCCGGGTAATCGTAGTGGGCATGATGGGTGCCGCCGGCGAGGTGACAGGCCAGACCATGCTCCAGGGCTTTTTCTGCCGCCAGAATTGAACCGCCGACCGCCCGCACCGTACGCCGCGCCAGCGCTTCGTTCCAGGGCAAGCCAAGGCGCCGCTGGTCTTCGCGGGACAACTCGCCGCTCATGTAGCGTTCGATATAGCGACGGTCATGGGCCAGGGCGAGGATGTCGTTGGGGCAGATCTCGGGGCGCAGCAGGTCGGCGTCGCGGGTCAGGCCGCTGTCGACCAGGTGGTCGCGCAGCAAACGGAACTTGTCCATCGGAAAGCGGTGATCCGCCGGAAACTCGGGACTGTAGTCTTCGTGGTAGATCAACGGCAGTGGCATGGCGACTTCATGTAGGAACGATGGAAAGAGTGAACGATCCTACCAGCGATGTAGACTTGCGGCATGGAAACGGAGGGGCATGATGGAGCCGATACTGCAACTGGAAAGTGCGCGATTGCTGATGCGCCAATGGCAGGACGAGGATTTGCCGGCATTTGCGGCGATGTGTGCCGATCCGCAGGTCATGCGTTACTTTCCACAGCCCTTGAGCCGCCTGGAAAGTGCTTCGCTCATTGGTCGGGTGCGCGGCCATTTTGCCGAACACGGCTTCGGATTATGGGCGCTGGAGCGCAAGGACAGCGGCGAGTTCATCGGTTTCACCGGTCTGGGTGTGGTCGGTTTCGATGCCCCGTTCACGCCAGCGGTGGAAATTGGCTGGCGCCTGGCCCGCGAGCATTGGGGGCTGGGCTACGCCAGTGAAGCGGCATGGACCGCTCTGCGTTGCGGCTTTGACCGGTTGTCGCTGAAGGAAATCGTGTCCTTCACCGCCCAAAGCAATCTGCCCTCGGAGAAAGTCATGCAAGCGATTGGCATGCAGCACGATCCGGCCGATGATTTCGATCACCCCAAAGTTGCCGTCGATCACCCGTTGCGCCGGCATGTGTTGTACCGGATTACCAGGGAGCAATGGCTGCAAACCCTGCATGGCTAAGCCGACACGGACGTTTACAATGGCGCGACAATGGCTCGCGCCAGAACCTGAATGGGCCGCCGCAGCCAAGACTGCGCGGCATAGCGTTGTGTGAGGAGAGTCTGAATGAGCCAAGTGTTGGAAGATCTGGTCGACCTGCTGACCCTGGAGCCGATCGAGGAAAATTTGTTCCGTGGCCGCAGCCAGGACCTGGGTTTCCGTCAGTTGTTCGGTGGGCAGGTGCTCGGCCAGTCGCTGTCGGCGGCCAGTCAGACGGTTGAAGAGGCGCGCCATGTGCATTCGATGCACGGTTATTTCCTGCGCCCCGGCGACGCCAAATTGCCAGTGGTGTACTCGGTGGATCGCGTGCGTGATGGCGGCAGCTTCAGCACCCGGCGGGTCACCGCGATCCAGAAGGGCCACCCGATTTTTACCTGCAGCGCGTCGTTTCAGTACGACGAGGCAGGCTTCGAGCACCAGAGCCAGATGCCGGTGGTGGTCGGTCCGGAAAACCTGCCGTCGGAGCTGGAACTGACCCAGCAGCGCGCGCACCTGATCCCGGAACACATGCGCGAAAAACTGCTGTGCCCGAAACCGATCGAAGTACGCCCGGTCACCGAAAAGGACCCGTACAACCCGCAGCCGGCCGATCCGGTGAAGTACGTGTGGTTCCGTGCTGATGGCGCGCTGGCGGATATTCCGGCGCTGCACAAATACCTGCTGGCCTACGCCTCGGACTTCGGTCTGCTGACCACTTCGATGCTGCCCCACGGCAAGTCGGTCTGGCAGAAAGACATGCAGGTCGCCAGCCTCGATCACGCACTGTGGTTCCACAATGATCTGCGCGCCGATGACTGGCTGCTCTACGCGATGGACAGCCCGTGGGCCGGTAATTCCCGTGGGTTCTCCCGTGGCAGCGTGTACAACCGCGCCGGGCAACTGGTGGCGTCGGTGACCCAGGAAGGCCTGATTCGTCACCGCAAGGACTGGGCATGAGCCTGAGCGATGTGAAGCACTGGGTGTTCGACATGGACGGCACGCTGACCGTCGCCGTGCATGACTTTGCGGCGATCCGCGTGGCGCTGGCGATTCCGCCCGAGGACGACATTCTCACCCACCTCGCGGCGCTGCCGGCCGACGAAGCGGCGGCGAAACATGCCTGGCTGCTGGAGCATGAGCGCGATCTGGCGCTGGGTTCGAAACCGGCTGCCGGTGCGGTGGAGTTGGTGCGCGATCTGCACGGGCGGGGCTATCGCCTGGGCATCCTGACGCGCAACGCGCGGGAGCTGGCGCATGTGACGCTCGAAGCCATCGGTCTGGCCGACTGCTTCGCTGTGGACGATGTGCTGGGCCGCGATGAAGCACCGCCGAAGCCGCATCCCGGCGGGTTGCTGAAACTGGCCGAGGCCTGGAACGTGCCGGCGCGCGAGATGGTGATGGTCGGGGATTACCGCTTTGATCTGGATTGCGGGCGGGCGGCCGGGGCGCGGACGGTGCTGGTGAATCTGCCGGACAACCCGTGGCCGGAGCTGACCGACTGGCATGCGCAGGATTGTGTCGAGTTGCGGCGGATGCTTTTGGCCTGAGTTCTTTAGCGCCTGAAAGGGCCCCATCGCGGGCAAGCNATTTGAAATGCATTCCCCTGTGGGAGCGGGCTTGCCCGCGATGAGGCCAGAACGGCCAGCGCAAGAATTACTGATCAAACAGCGCTTTCTGCCCCTCCGGCGACGTCAACATCCCATCGCCGTTATGCCCGACCCCTGGCACTTCAACCAGCCGCTGATTCACCCCTTCCGGATGCCGGCGCAGCAGGTAGCCGAAAAACAGTTTGCCGCGTTCCAGTCGATACGCGCCCTGGGCTTCGGCGGCGCAGCTCTTGTCCAGCGCCGGATGCTGCGGGTCGGTGTCCTGCTGACCGAGCAGATAAATCACCTCGCGCTTGATGTAACTGCTTTCAAGCTGCAACGGCGTTTGCCCGCCGGCGTACACCGGCATGTCGCTCAGGCCGTACTTCCAGCGATTAAACCCAAGGCACTGTGCGTGATCGAAGGCCACTGGCCGCTGTTCGTTGAAATACGCGTATGACGACGGGTTGGCCACCACGTACCGCAGGCGAATGCCGTTGGCCTTCAGCGCCGGTTGATCCTTTGCCAGCAGGGCATAACGCTGCACCACTTGGCCACCACCCGAGTGGCCGAAAATCACAATCTGTTTCACATCCGGAAACTGCTTGCGGTCGCTGACCCGGGCGACGATTTCATCCAGCGCGGCGTAGGAACTCAGCGGATTCGGCCCTGTGGATAACCCGCCGCCCATCCACTCGTTGCCTTTCCAGCGCAGCAACGTGTTGGGCAGCGAGTACAGGGCGACGTCGCTTTCATTGAGAAACTGCGGCGCGATCACCAGCGTGTGCGCAGTTTGTCCGGCCAATTCCGTGGCGTGCTCGGCACTCTTGCGGTAGGTTTCGGCGTTGCGCAGACGGCCGTGAATGACGATCAGCACCCGCTCGATTTTTTCCGGTGCGGGGCTGATGCCCACGGCCATTTCGCCGGCCTTGAGTTGCAGACGCCCGGAGCTGATGGCATCGACGCCCGCCGCGTGTGCGCTGCCGCCGATGATCAGTAACGCCAAAAGCCATTTGTGCATTTACAGGTTTTTCGCCGCGAAGGTATCGCACTGGCCGACCTGGCCCTGGGCGAATCCGGTTTTGAACCAGCGCACCCTTTGCGCTGACGTGCCATGGGTAAACGAGTCCGGCACCACTCGACCCTGACCCTGTTGTTGCAGGCGATCATCACCGATGGCGTTGGCCGCGTTCAAGGCCTCTTCGACGTCACCCGGTTCCAGCCAGTTCAGGCGCTGCTGCGCATGGTAGGCCCAGACGCCAGCCAGGCAGTCAGCCTGCAATTCCTGACGCACCAGCAAACCGCCGTCGCCCTGCATCTGCCGCCCCTGCTGCCGGGCTGCCTGAATTTTCGCCGAGACGCCGAGCAGCGTCTGCACATGGTGGCCGACTTCGTGCGCGATCACGTAGGCCTGGGCGAAGTCGCCGGCAGCCTTGAAGCGCTGGGCCATTTCCTGGAAGAAGGCCATGTCCAGATAGACTTTCTGATCCGCCGGGCAATAGAACGGGCCGGTCGCCGAAGTCGCCAGACCGCAGGCGGAATTCACCCGGTTGCTGAACAGCACCAAAGTCGGGTCCTTATATTGGCGGCCGGCCTGCTGGAAAATCGCGCCCCAGGTGTCTTCGGTATCGCCGAGGATCGAACGCACGAATTCGGCCTGCTGGTCGTTGGCCGGTGGCGCCTGACGGGTTTGCGTCGAGGCCGGTGCCGATTGTTCGGTCATTTGCCCGGTGAGCTGGCCGAGGATCTGCAGCGGGTCCTGCCCGGTGATCCAGCCGATGCCGACGATCAGCAGGATCGCTCCGAGGCTCAGGCCTTTGCCACCACCGAAACGCATGCCGCCGCCACCGCCGCTATCATCGCCACGGGCATCGACGACGTTGTCACTGCGTCGGCCTTTTTTCCATAGCATGTGGGAATCCTCTATCTGTACGTGGTGATGAGTGTTGCTGGTGTGTGAGTGTGGCGCCAGTCCGGTCGTCCGTCCATTGGCGCACACGCAAGCAGGCCCGGCCTCGGGTGACGAGGGCGGGCCTGTTATTGACGAGCGTGTGCGCGACTAATTCAATCCGTTGGCGGATTTCTCCTTTCGCACTGTGCGTCAGCGATCGAAGGCGTCCCACACCGGGGCGAAATCCGGGCTGACCTGACGCTGATTTTTCGGCAGTGCGGCGATCAGTGCGCGGTCTTCAGCGTCCAGTTCAACCTGCAGTGAAGCCAGGTTCGCCAGTTGATTGGCCCGGCTGCTGGCTTTGGGAATCGCTGCCACGTTGTTCTGATCCAGCAGCCATTTCAACGCCACCTGAGTCGGCAGCACGCCGTGTTTTTCGGCAATCTGCTGAATCTGTGGAATCTCCGAGACCTTGTTGCGCGCCAATGGCGTGTAGGCCGTCAGTGCCAAATCGTGTTGGCGGGCATAGTCGAGCAGGGCGTTTTGTCCGAGCAAGACGTGGTACTCGACCTGGATCGCTGACAGAGGGATGGCGTATTCCTCGACGACTTTGCGCAGCAGCGGCAGCGGAAAATTCGCCACGCCGATGTTGCGAGCCAGACCTTGCTCCTTGAAGGATGCGAGGGTTTCAATCGTGCGCGGCAAGTCCCAGTCAATGCTCGGCCAATGGATCATGAACAGGTCGACATACTCACTGCGCAAAGCCTTGAGGCTTCGTTCCATCGAGTGGCGCATGGCGTCGGGTTGCAACTGGTCCCACCAGACCTTGGTGGTGACATGAATCTGCTCGCGGGGTGTCGGTGTATTCGCCAATGCTTGTCCGACCGCGTCTTCGTTGTTGTAGGCCGCTGCCGTGTCGATGTGCCGGTAGCCGAGTTCCAGTGCTTGCTCGACGGCACGGGTGCATTCGTCGCCGAGCATCGGCCAGGTGCCGAGGCCGAGTTTCGGCATGTTCAAACCTTGGGCGTTAACGATGTGCTGCATGGTCGATCTCCTGTTCGAAAGCAGTGATGCCGGCGATATGCCGGGCGGCGATGTAGCCGAACGTCAGCGCCGGGCCGAGGTTGATCCCGCCTGCCGGATAGTGCCCGCCCATGATGCTGGCCATGTCGCCACCGGCGGCGTAGAGCCCGGCGATGGGCCGGGCATGGGCGTCGAGCACTTGCGCCTGCGGGTTGACCTTGAGCCCGGCAAAGGTGCCGAAGCAGCCCGGTTGCACTTTCACGGCATAGAAGGGGCCGGCCTCTATTGGGGCAACGCAGGGGTTGGGAAGGTTCGCCGGATCGCCCTGTTTGCGGTTGTAGGGCGTTGCACCGCGACCGAACAACGGGTCTTCGCCAAGGCGCGCATGCGAGTTGTAGTGATCAACAGTGCGGCGCAACCCGCCAGGATCGATACCGCAGGCGCTGGCCAATTCTTCAAGGGTGTTGCCGGTTTTCAGATAGCCGCTGCGGATAAATCCTGACAGCGGAACGGGAAAGGGCCGCGACATGCCCAGGCCATAACGCCGTTGAAAGGCGCGGCTGCAGATCAGCCACGAGGCGACTTCCTCGCCTTCCAGGGTGGCGGCAACCATGGCGCTGACGTAGTCGAAGTAACCATTGGCTTCATTGACGAAACGCTGGCCGTTGCGCAGTACGCCGATGATTCCCGGTTTGCCGCGTTCGATGATGTGCGGGAAATGGCCGATGCTGCCGTCGGCATGGGGCACTTGCGAGACCGGCGCCCAGGCCACGGGCGACGCCACGTCGGTGTTGACCGTGGCACCGACGCTTTCGCCCAGACGCAGGCCATCGCCGTTGACCGCCAGCGGTGGCAGTGCCCAGTGTTCATGACCTGTGGGCGTGCGCGGAAACAAGGCCTTGCGCCGCTCGATGTCATTGGCGAACCCGCCGGCGGCCAGCACCACGGCTTTGCGTGCATGGACGCGGATCGGGCCTTTTGCGCTGTTGACCACGGCGCCGCAAACCCTTGATTCATCGCGCAGCAGTTCGCTCACCGGCGCCGACTCCCATAACAGGACGCCAAGGTCCTCGGCGGATTTCGCCAGCCTTGCGACCAGCGCCACCCCGTTGACCAGTTGCATGGCCCGGCCGTGTACCGCCAGATCCAGCAAGTGTCGGGTAAAACGACGGGTTACATGCCAAGCCGCTTTCAGCGAACGGGTGAGATTGAGGAACGCCGAAAGGTCGGCGCCGGCCATGATCGGCATGCCCATGAAGGACGTTTCGCGCATCGTTGTACGCAGGCGCTTGAGCAGGCGTCCGACTTGTCGTCCGTCGTAAGGCGCCGCGATGACCGAGCGCCCGCCCGTGCCAGCGCCCGGCGTATCGCCATGGATGTCGGCGATGGCGTTGCCGTCGGCAAATTGCAAAGCACTGTGCTGTTCGAAAAACGCGACCATGTGTGGTCCGGCAGTGAGGAAGGCGTCGACCATGGCCGGGTCGTAATGCTCACCGAGTTCGTGGCGCAGGTAAGTGCGCGGTCGCTCGACGTCTTCGACGATGCCGGCGCGTCGGGCCAGCGGATTGCACGGTACCCATGCCCAGCCGCCGGACCACGCGGTAGCACCGCCGAACACCGGATCTTTTTCAACCACGATGACCTTCAGACCGTGCCATGCGGCAGTGACCGCTGTGGATAAACCGGCGGCACCGGAGCCGACGACCAGAACGTCGCAGTCGATTTCGGGAAGTTCGGCAGGCATCAGGCAAAGCTCCGCAACTGGGTTTATTGGAATTAGATTCCAGAAATTAACCAATGAAGTGCAGCTGCAACAAGGCATGGTTCAGTAAAGTGGGCGGTTATCGCACGGCCAGTTCCGGATTTCGCTTTGTCTCGGATGTCTTTTAGAATCGGCGAAATTTCATTTGGATCTTCCCATGGCCGGCAGTCAGATCGAACGGGTTTTCAGTGTGCTGGAAAGCCTCACCAGTGAGCCGCGCGGGCTGCCGATGCAGACCCTGGCCGAGCAACTGGACATCCCGAAAAGTGCCACCCACCGCATGCTCGCGGAGCTGATTCGGCTGGGCTACGTGCGACAGAATGCCGAGACTTTGCGCTATCACCTGTCGACCAAACTGGTGGCGATGGGGTTTCAGTACCTGTCGAGCAGCGGTGCCGACATCGTGCAACCGGTGCTGGATCGACTGGCTCAGGAAACCGGTGAGCTGGTGCGTCTGGGGGTGATCGATGGCGAGCGCCAGACCTGGATCGCCAAGGCGCAGGGCGCCCGGACGGGCCTGCGTTATGACCCGGACATGGGCCGCGACGCGCCGTTGTTCTACACCGCTTCCGGGCACGCGTGGCTGGCCTGCATGAGCGATGCCGAGGCGTTGTCGCTGGTCGAGCGCCAGGGCGCGGAAGTGCCGGTGGGCATTGGGCCGAATGCGCCGCGCTCCAATATCGAGTTGCTCGAGCGCCTGCGGCTGGCGCGGGAGCAGGGTTATGCCTGCGTCGAGGAAAGTTCGGCGGTGGGCACTTCGGCGATTGCCGCGGTGGTCAAGCATCCCGTTGACGGACGGGTGATCGGCGTACTGAGCATCGCCGGGCCAAGCGCACGGATGCCCGGCGCGCGGCTGCATGAATTGGCGCCGTTGCTGATGAAGTTCACCGAGGAGTTGTCGGCGGCGAGTCTGGCGTCCGAATTGTTTGTCTGACCCGCGCCGATCTTTGTAGGAGCTGCCGAAGGCTGCGATCTTTTGACGTTGTTTTTCAGATCAAGAGCAAAAGATCGCAGCCGGCGGCAGCTCCTACAGGTTGAGCGTCGTGTACGAAGTTGTGCGGTGTTCGCACGGATTTTCCATTAGCGGGTGTTTGATTATGGAACTCGATTCTAAATTGTTACTGGAGTGACATTTCCAACAACAATCACAAGAGGATCGCGCCTTGACTCCGCCCCTTCGTATCGCCCTGATCGGCGCCGGCAACATGGGCCAGCAGCATTACCAGCACTTGCAAACCCTCGATGAAGCCCGGTTGTGTGCAGTGGCCGATCCCGGCCCGCAGGCTCCCGCGCTGGCGGCGCAGTGGGGCGTGGCGAATTTCGCCGATCACCGGCAGATGCTGGAGCAGGTGAGGCCCGACGCGGTGATCGTGGCCAACCCGAATAATCAGCACGTCAGCACGGCGCTGGATTGCCTCGCCGCTGGCGTGCCGGTGCTGTTGGAGAAACCGGTGGGCGTGAACAGGGATGAGGTGCGCAAACTGGTGGCGGCGGTCAAACGCAGCGGCGTGCCGGTGCTGGTCGGCCATCATCGGCGGCACAATCCGTTGATCGTGCGTGCCCACCAATTGCTGCGCAGCGGCGCGCTCGGGCGGCTGACCATGGTTACTGCGCTGTTCCAGTTACGCAAACCCGACCGTTATTTCGAGGTCCCGTGGCGCCGTGAGCCGGGCGCGGGCCTGTTGCTGACCAACCTGATTCACGACCTCGATCTGCTGCGTCACCTGTGCGGGGAGGTGCAGTCGGTACAGGCCGTCACCGACAACGCGGTGCGGGGTTTTGCCAACGAAGACAGCGTCGCGGTGTTACTGCAATTTGCCGGCGGTGCACTGGGCACGCTGAGCGGTTCCGATGCGGTCGCCGCGCCATGGAGCTGGGAGCTGAATTCCGCAGAGAACCCGGTTTACCCGCGTCAGGCCGATCAGCCGTGTTATTTGCTGGCGGGCACTGCCGGAGCGTTAAGCATTCCGCAACTCAAGCGTTGGCATTACGCTGCCGATCAAGTCGATGCCGGTTGGCACGAACCGCTGATCGCGCTGCAAGAACCGTGTGAGGGCGGGGACGCGTTGCGTTTGCAGCTGCAACATTTTGTGCAGGTCGCGCGGCGTGAAGTCGAACCCTTAGTCAGTGCCGCCGATGCCGCGCGAACCCTGGCACTGGTCGAGGCGATTCGTGAAGCGGCGGCCAGCGGCCGTGCCTGTTCCCCGGCAGCGGTCGAGGCTTGAGCATGAACGAACGAATCCTGTCCCTGGCCAGTCTCACCGTGCTCGAATTGTCGCCACCGCAAATGGTCGAGGTCGCGGCGCGTGCCGGTTACAGCCATGTCGGCCTGCGCCTGGAACCGGCGACGGCGGAGGAATATCACTTTCCGCTGGTGGCTGATGGTGATCTGCGGCGTCAGACGTTGAGGCGTTTGCGCGACACTGGCATCGCGGTGCTCGATGTGGAAATCCTGCGCCTGAAACCGCACACCGTGGTCGCCGATTTCGAGAAGCTGCTGGCCGTCGGCGCGGAGTTTGGCGCCAGTGAATTACTCATCGCCGGCAATGATCCTGACGAGCAACGGCTCACCGACAACTTTGCCGCGCTGTGTGATCTGGCGGCGCCTTACGGTTTGCATCCGCATCTGGAGTTCATGCCCTGGACCGATGCGTGCAACCTCGAACAGGCGTTGCGCATCGTTGCCAATGCCGACCGGGAAAATGCCGCGGTGCTGGTCGATGCCTTTCATTTCGATCGCTCCGGCTCACGGCTGGAGGATCTGGCCAGCGTCGCACCGGCGCGCCTGCGTTATGCGCAATTGTGCGATGTGGCGGGGCCGAGACCGGCGGACATGGCCGAGATCTTGCGTCAGGCTCGCAACGAGCGGCGGTTTCCCGGCGAGGGCGATTGCGACCTGCACGGTTTGTTGCGCAGTCTGCCAGCTAATATTCCCCTGAGCCTGGAGATCCCCACGGTAAAACTGCTGGAGCAGGGCGTCAGCGGATTGCAACGAGCGCAGATGGCGCTCGACAGGACGCGGGAATTGTTGGCGCAGTTGTAAGTCAGTGTGGGTGGCGGGGCGCCAGCGTCCCCACCACTGTTTATTTTTCCTTCAGAGATATCCAATGACCGTCAGCACCCCGCTCTCCGGTGTCAACCAACCCTTCAAGGGGATCTTGCTGATTGTCGTGGCGACCTTCCTGTTTTCCAGCCACGATGCGCTGTCGAAATACCTCTCGGGTTTCTACCCGATCGTCATGGTGGTATGGGCGCGGTATCTGGTGCACACCTTGCTGATGGCGGGGATCTTCCTGCCACAATCGGGGCTTCGGGTGTTGCGTACCAAACGGCCGTTGTGGCAGTTGGCGCGGGCGCTGTGTCTGCTCGGCACCAGTCTGTTTTTCACCACGGCGCTGCTGTATATCCCGCTGGCCGAGGCCACGGCGGTCAACTTTCTCGCGCCGGTGCTGGTGACGGCATTGTCGGTGCCGTTGCTCAAGGAACGGGTAACGCGCGGGCAATGGATTGCGGTGATCTGTGGATTCATCGGCGTGCTGATCATCGTTCACCCGGGCGGTGAATTGTTCACTCCAGCGGTGCTGCTGCCGTTCTGCTCGGCGTTGTTTTTCTGCTTCTATCAACTGCTGACGCGCAAGCTCAGTGAGGTCGATAGCCCGACCACCAGCAACTTCTTCGCCGGTCTGTGCAACACGCTGGTGATGAGTGCACTGGTGCCGTTCTTCTGGCAGGTGCCGACGTTGACGCACGCCGCACTGATGCTGGCGCTGGGCAGTTGCGGGATGACCGCGCACCTGTTTCTGACCCAGGCGTTTCGGCACGCCGCGCCGGCATTGCTGGCGCCGTTCGGTTACTGTCAGATCGTGTTTGCCGGGCTGTTGGGCTGGGTGGTGTTCAATCACACGCCAAGCCTGTTGACGGTGATCGGCATTGTGGTGATCTGTTGCAGCGGCCTGGCGGCGGCGTGGCAGCAGAGCCGTAGGTGAAAAGAACTCAGCTTTTTGCCGAACACAAAACCCTGTAGGAGCTGCGGCACGCTGCGATCTTTTGATCTTTAAAANCAAAAGATCGCAGCGTGCCGCAGCTCCTACAGGGTAGGCCGGTTACTCGGTGACGTCAGGAATCTTGCGCGGGGCCATGAAGTACATCCAGGTCAGCGCAATGAAGTACATCGCCGGGATCAGCGTGAACAGCACCGTGTAGTTGTTGTTGGTGACGGTCAGAATGTGGCCGACGATCTGGGTCATGAACATCCCGCCAATCGCTGCGCACATGCCGCCGAAACCGAACACCGTGCTCATCATGTGCTTGGGCGTGTAGTCCATCACCAGGCTCCAGATATTCGCGGTCCAGGCCTGATGCGCGCCGATCGCCAGGGAGATTGCCGCGACGGCGACCCACAGATTGCTCGAACCGGCGGCCATGATCACGCCGATGATGCAGCAGGCGAACAGGAACATCGACAGCAGTCGCGCCTTGATCGAGTTCATGCCGCGACCGATCAGGAACGAAGACAGAATGCCGCCACCGATGCTGCCGAAGTCGGCCGTCACGTAGATGATGATCAGCGGAATACCCATCTGGGTCACGTTGATGCCCAGGTTGTATTGCTGGTTGAGAAACGGCGGCAACCAATACAGGTAGAACCAGAACACCGGCGCGGTCAGCGAATAGGCGAGGGCGAACGCCCAGGTGCCGCGCATGCGCAGGATGCGTGAGAACGGGACGCGGGCCTGTTCCGGTTCGACTTCTTTCTGGATGTATTCCAGCTCCGACTGTTTGACGCTCGGATGGTCTTCCGGGTTGAAGTATTTCAAGCCCCAGAACAGCAGCCAGATCCCGCCCAGTGCCGACATGCACAGGAACGCTGCCTGCCAGCCCCAGACGTGGAGAATCAGCGGCAGCAGCATCGGCGTGAACATGGCGCCGACGTTGGTCCCGGCGTTGAAGATGCCGGTGGCCACCGCGCGTTCGCCGGCCGGGAACCACAGGCGCGTGGTTTTCACGCAGGCCGGGTAGTTGGCCGCTTCGGTCAGGCCGAGGATAAACCGGCAGACCATGAAGCCGACGGCCGACGTCGCCAGGCCGTGGGCGCCGGTGGCGAGGCTCCAGAGCAGCACCGCGCAGAAGAACACGCGCTTCACGCCGACCCGGTCGATCAGGCGTCCCTGCAGGACGAAGCCGATCGCGTAGCCGACCTGAAACCAGAAGTTGATGTTGGCGTAATCCATCGCCGTCCAGCTCATTTCTTTGGCAAGAATGGGCTGCATGACGCCGAGGGCGGCGCGGTCGATGTAGTTCAGGGTCGTGGCGAAAAACACCAGCGCCAGCATGCCCCAACGGGTCTTGCCGACGGCCATGGCGCCGCGGATCTTGTCGCCGATGCCACCCGTGGCAGTGCTCATGGCCGGAGCCATGCGGGAAGTCTGTGAAGGAATCATTGTTCCACCCGTTTTTGAATTTGTTATGTGGTGTTGTTTGCACGCACTGCGACCGAAGGTTCATATCCGGACTCAATGTGGAGTCGATGGTGGGCAGTGGACGAAAAATCGTCAATTCGTCGAAACGCCATAGTGTTCGATAATCGCACGCAAAACTAACCGGCTGGTACACTTTAAATTGCTGTGCGCAGTCATGCAGCCAATAATTTCCCAACGATAAAAAACATCCTGTGTAGGAGCTGCCGAAGGCTGCGATCTTTTGAATTTGCTTTTCAGGACCAGGATCAAAAGATCGCAGCCTTCGGCAGCTCCTACCTTAAAGATAAGCGCGGCGAAGTCCGGGAGTAGAAACATGCAGCGTTCCATTGCCACCGTTTCCCTGAGCGGCACCCTGCCGGAAAAGCTCGAAGCCATTGCCGCCGCCGGGTTCGACGGCGTCGAGATTTTCGAGAACGATCTTCTGTATTACGACGGCAGTCCGCGGGAAATCAGGCAGATGTGCGCTGACCTGGGGATCGCCATCACGCTGTTCCAGCCGTTCCGCGATTTCGAAGGTTGCCGGCGTGATCGGCTGGCGCGCAATCTGGAGCGGGCCGAGCGCAAATTCGACCTGATGCAGGAACTGGGCACCGACCTGGTGCTGGTCTGCAGCAACGCCTCGGCAGACAGCGTCGGCGACCGGCAGATTCTGGTCGATGACCTGCGCCTGCTGGCCGAACGGGCCGGCGCGCGCGGGGTGCGTATCGGCTATGAAGCGCTGGCCTGGGGCAGGCACGTCAATACGTATCAACAGGTCTGGGACATCGTCCGTCAGGCCGATCATCCGGCGCTTGGCGTGCTGCTCGACAGCTTTCACACCTTGTCGTTGAAAGGCGATCCAAGCGCGATCGCCGACATTCCCGGCGACAAGATCTTCTTCGTGCAAATGGCCGACGCGCCGATCCTCGCCATGGATGTGCTGGAGTGGAGCCGGCATTTCCGCTGCTTCCCGGGGCAGGGTGAGTTCGATCTGCCCGGCTTCCTCGCACCGATCATCCAGAGCGGTTACACCGGTCCGTTGTCGCTGGAAATTTTCAACGACGGCTTCCGTGCCGCGCCACCACGAGCGAATGCCGCCGATGGTCTGCGTTCGCTGTTGTACCTGGAAGAGAAGACCCGTCAGCGGCTGGAGCAGCAACCGACGCCGGTGGCCAACCGCGAGATCCTCTTCGAAACGCCGCCGGCCAGCGAGTACAACGGCATCGAGTTTCTCGAGTTCGCCGTCGACGAAAGCCTCGGCGCCAAACTGAGCAATTGGCTGGAGCGCCTGGGCTTCGTCAAGGCCGGGCAGCATCGCTCCAAGAGCGTGAGCCTGCTGCGTCAGGGCGATATCAACCTGATCCTCAACGCCGAACCGTATTCGTTCGGCCACAGTTTCTTTGAGGCGCACGGCCCGTCGCTGTGCGCCACCGCCGTGCGGGTCAAGGACAGCGCTAGCGCCCTGGCCCGCGCCGTCGCCTACAAGGGCCAGCCCTATCGCGGCCTGGTCGGCCCCAACGAACTGGAACTGGCCGCGGTGCGTGCACCGGACGGCAGCCTGATTTATCTGGTGGATGAAGCGGCGGATGTCTATGGCACCGACTTCAATCTGCTGCCGAACGCTCAGGCCCGTGGCGGCCTCAAGCGCATCGATCACATGGCCATGGCGTTGCCGGCCGACAGCCTCGACAGTTGGGTGCTGTTCTACAAGAGCCTGCTGGATTTCGAGGCCGACGATGAAGTGGTGCTGCCCGATCCGTACGGGCTGGTGAAGAGCCGCGCGTTGCGCAGCCGCGACAGTTCGATCCGCTTGCCGCTGAATATCTCGGAGAACCGCAACACCGCGATTTCTCACGCACTGTCGAGTTATCGCGGTTCCGGTGTGCATCACATCGCCTTCGATTGTGACGACATCTTCGCTGAAGTCAGCCGCGCCAAAGAGGCTGGCGTGCCGTTGCTGGATATTCCGCTCAACTATTACGACGACCTCGCTGCGCGCTTCGATTTCGACGACGAATTCCTCAGCGAACTGGCGTACTACAACGTGCTCTACGACCGCGATGCCCAGGGCGGTGAGTTGTTCCACGTCTATACCGAGCCGTTCGAGGGACGCTTCTTCTTCGAGATCATCCAGCGTAAAAGCGGCTATGCCGGTTATGGTGCGGCGAACGTCGCGGTACGTCTGGCGGCGATGGCCAAATCACGCAGCGGCGCGGTGCGCCAGGCGAAGTTGTAGGAATTTCGTAAACGCGGGATTAAACACGGGCCGCGTGGCTTCCTTCACTGTGCAGCGCGGCCCATAATCGCCCACCTGTGCAGTGATGGCCGTGAGCCCGCAATGACAATGACTTCAGAACTCCCCGCCGCCTCCGTCGTATCCGGCATCGAGCCGCGCAAGAGTCGCAAGAACAACCCGGAAAAGACCCGCGAGAACATCCTGCAGGAGGCGATCGTCGAGTTCGTCCAGCAGGGTTTGTCCGGTGCCCGAGTTGACGCGATCGCCGAGCGTATCCATACCTCCAAACGCATGATCTATTACTACTTCGGCAGTAAGGAGCAGTTGTACGTCGAGGTGCTGGAGAAGCTTTACGGCGATATCCGCAGCACCGAAAACCGCCTGCACCTGGCCGAGTTGCCGCCGGTGGTGGCGATCCGCCGACTGGTGGAGTTCACCTTCGACCACCATGACCGCAACGTCGATTTCGTGCGCATCGTCTGCATCGAAAACATCCACAACGCCGAATTCGTGAAGCGTTCGGACGCGATCAAGGCGATGAACAATACGATCCTCGATTCGCTGGGCGAGATTTTGCGCCGCGGTGCTGAAGAAGGGGTGTTCCGCGCCGGGCTCGACGCGCTGGATGTGCACTTGCTGATCAGCTCGTTCTGCTTCTACCGCGTCTCGAACCGCCACACCTTCGGTGAGATCTTTCAGATCGACCTGCCGGACGAAAGCATCAAGCAGCGTCATCGCGAGATGATCTGCGAGTCGGTGTTGCGCTACTTGCAGCCGTGACAAGCAAAAGATCGCAGCCTTCGGCAGCTCCTACACAAGGCCCTGTAGGAGCTGCCGAAGGCTGCGATCTTTTGATCTTTTAAACGTTCATGCTTTGAAAATGCGCCAGCATGCGCTGCGCATCCGGCACCACGCCGCTGAACAGCTCAAACGCCTTCACCGCTTGAAACACCGCCATGTTGCCGCCGTCCAGCGTGCGGCAGCCCAAGGCGCGGGCGTTGCGCAGCAGTTCGGTTTCCAGCGGGAAGTACACGATCTCCGCCACCCACAATTCCTTGCGCAGCAACTCCACCGGCACGGGCATGCCCGGCAGTTTGGCCATGCCCATCGGCGTGGTGTTCACCAGACCATCGGCCTGATTCAGCGTACTCGGCAGATCGCGCCCGGCCACCGCGCGACCTGAGCCGAAATGCTGGTTGAGGTTGTTCGCCAGACTCTCGGCGCGCTCGCGATCGACGTCGAAAATACTCAGTTGCTGCACGCCTTCGGTCAACAGCGCATGGGCCACCGCCGCCCCTGCGCCACCGGCACCCATCTGTACGACACGTGCACGCGCAGCGTCTTTCAGGCCACGGCGAAAACCTTCGGCAAAACCCAGGCAGTCGGTGTTGTGGCCGATGCGTTTGCCGTCCTTGAGCACCACGGTGTTGACCGCGCCGATGCCCCGGGCTTCCGGCGACAGTTCGTCGAGCAGCGGGATGATTGCCTGCTTGCACGGGAAGGTGATGTTCAGGCCGGTGTAGTTCATCCGTTCGGCGGCCTGCAGCAAGTCGGGCAGGGCATTGCTGTCGAGATGCAACTGATCGAGGTCGATCAGCCGATACAGATAGCGCAAGCCTTGGGCATCGCCTTCGTGTTCATGCAGGGCTGGCGTGCGCGAGGCTTGAATGCCCGCGCCGATCAGGCCAGCCAGTATTACCGGTTTACGGGTCATGCTGCGCGCCCCTTCAGTCGCTGACTGAAATGCTCCAGAGCCAGGCGATAGCCATGGCTGCCGAAGCCGCACATTACCGCCGTGGCGATGGCCGAGACGAACGAGTGATGGCGGAATGGCTCGCGGGCATGCACGTTGGACAGATGCACTTCGATCACTGGCAACTCACTGGCGACCAAGGCGTCGCGGATCGCCACCGAGGTGTGCGTCCAGGCTGCCGGGTTGATCACGATTCCGGCGCAACGGCCGCGTGCCGCATGAATCCAGTCGAGCAGTTCGCCTTCGTGATTGGTCTGGCGAAACTCCACGGCCAGGCCGAATTCTTCGGCAGCGCGGCCGCACAGAGCAGAAATATCAGCCAGGGTTTCGTGACCGTAGGTTGCCGGTTCACGGGTGCCGAGCAGGTTCAGGTTCGGGCCGTTGAGCACCAGAACGATAGGGGGCATGGGGGCAAACTCCACTTATTGTTTTTGGCTTGGGCTGAGGGTTTCAGCCTGTGGAGGTAAAATGTACCAGATGGTTACCATGGTCAATTGAACGGCGTTGCCTCCGACGTTTTATGTTCGGTGATCGCACAGATCAAGAAATCGCAGCCACAAAAAAGCCGTCATCACGACGGCTTTCTCGTATCCGGCATTCGCCATCAACGCCGAGTCAGCAACACCCCGGACTCCATGTGATGCGTCCACGGGAACTGATCGAACATCGCGCAGCGGCTGATGCGGTGCGTGTCGTGCAGCTGGGCGATGTTGGCCGCCAGGGTTTCCGGGTTGCAGGAGATGTACAGGATGTTGTCGAAGCGCCGGGTCAGCTCGCAGGTGTCCGGGTCCATGCCGGCGCGCGGCGGGTCGACAAACACACTGCCGAACTCGTAGCTCTTCAGGTCGATGCCCTGCAGGCGACGGAACGGGCGCACTTCGTTGAGTGCTTCGGTCAGCTCTTCGGCGGACAGACGTACCAGCGTGACGTTATCCACAGCGTTTTCGCTGAGGTTGCTCAGTGCGGCGTTGACCGAGGTCTTGCTGATCTCGGTGGCCAGCACGTTGCGCACGCGGGTGGCGAGCGGCAGGGTGAAGTTGCCGTTGCCGCAATACAGCTCCAGCAGATCGTCAGGACGATCGCCCAGTGCTTCGTAGGCCCAGTTGAGCATTTTCTGGTTCACCGTGCCGTTGGGCTGGGTGAACGCGCCTTCCGGCTGACGGTAGCTGAAGGTGCGACCGCCGACGTCGAGTTTCTCCACCACGTAATCGTGGCCGATGACTTCGCGCTTGCCCTTGGAACGCCCGATGACGCTGACGTTGAGATCAGCCGCCAACTTCGACGCGGCCGCATGCCAGTGCTCATCCAGCGGACGGTGGTAGCACAGGGTGATCATCGCGTCGCCGGCCAGGGTGGTCAGGAATTCCACCTGGAACAGCTTGTGGCTCAGCGCCGCGCTGGCCTGCCACGCGGCCTTGAGCTGCGGCATCAACTGGTTGATGCGCAGGCTGGCAATCGGGAACTCTTCGATCAGGATCGGCGTGCGTTTGTCGTCCTGGGAGAACATCGCGTAGTGCCGTTCGCCGGCCTCGCGCCACAGGCGAAATTCCGCGCGCAGGCGGAAGTTCTGCAGCGGCGAGTCGAACACGGTCGGCTCTGGCGCATCGAACGGGGCCAGCAGGTCACGCAAACGCGTGACCTTGTCTTCGAGCTGAGTGGCGTAGGCCTGGGAATCGAAAGTCATGCGTTGAACCAACCCAACTTGATCACGAACAGAATCGACAGAATCACCAGCGCCGGGTTCAGCTCACGGGCGCGGCCCGACAGCAGCTTGATCACGGTCCAGGCGATGAAACCGAAGGCAATGCCATTGGCGATCGAGTAAGTGAACGGCATCGCCAGCGCGGTGACCACGACCGGTGCGGCAACGGTGATGTCTTCCCAGTCTATTTCCGCCAGGCCCGAGGTCATCAGCACGGCGACGAACAGCAGCGCCGGTGCGGTGGCGAATGCCGGAACGCTGGCCGCCAGTGGCGAGAAGAACAGCGCCAACAGGAACAGGATCGCCACGACGATCGCTGTCAGACCGGTACGGCCGCCGGCACTCACGCCCGCAGCGGATTCGATGTAGCTGGTGGTGGTCGAAGTACCCAGCAGCGAGCCGGCCATCGCCGCGGTGCTGTCGGCGATCAGTGCACGACCCATTTTTGGCATGTGGCCGTCCTTGCCCATCAGGCCGGCGCGCTTGGCGACGCCGATCAGGGTGCCGGAGTTGTCGAACAGGTCGACGAACAGGAAGGCGAAGATCACGCTGACCAGACCGATGTCCAGGGCGCCCTTGATATCCAGTTGCATGAAGGTCGGGGCCAGCGAAGGTGGCATCGAGGTCACGCCGCCGAACGGGGTGAAGCCCATGGCGATGGAAATGATGGTCACCGCCAGAATGCCGATCAGTACCGCGCCGCGCACTTTCAGCGCTTCGAGGGCGACGATCAGGGCGAAGCCTAGGGTGGCGAGGATCGGGGCCGGGGCTTTCAGATCACCGAGGCCGACCATGGTCGCCGGGTTGCTGACCACGATACCGGCGTTGTGCAGGGCGATCAGCGCCAGGAACAGGCCGATACCGGCGGCAATCGCCGAGCGCAGGGGCAGCGGGATGCTGTTGATGATCCATTCGCGGATGCGGAAGATCGACAGCAGGAAGAAGCACACCGCCGAGATGAACACCGCGCCCAGCGCCACTTGCCAGGTGTGGCCCATGTGCAGCACCACGGTGTAAGTGAAGAAGGCGTTCAGGCCCATGCCCGGGGCGAGGGCGATCGGGTAGTTGGCGATCAGGCCCATGATGGTCGAGCCGATGGCGGCTGCCAGACAGGTGGCGACGAACACCGCGCCTTTGTCCATGCCGGTCTCGCCGAGAATGCTCGGGTTGACGAACAGAATGTAGGCCATGGCCAGGAAAGTCGTGACGCCCGCCAGAATCTCGGTCCGCACGTTGGTGTTGTGTGCCTTGAGTTGAAACAGCCTTTCCAGCATGTCTGCTCCCCGTGGCGCGCGTGGCGCCGTGAATGTATCGACCTCAACAGCAAAGCACAGACCGTCGCAAGCGCCTGGGAATTTGTGGTGGGCCGGAAAAAGCCGCGCATCATACCAGCAGCGTGAGGAATATGGCGGTTGTTGGTGCCGAACGTCGTCGAAGTTTTGTAGCAGGGTTATCTGCGCCATACTGCGCGCTGAATTTTTCAGGGAAACGCGATCACATGGGCAAGCGCTGGATGCAGGCTTTCGGGTTAATGGCAGGGCTGATGGCCGGGTCGACGGCGGTGCTGGCAGCCTCGGCGCCACCGTTGACTGAGGTGAAAGTGATCAAGGTCCAGTCGCCGGCCTGTGGCCTGGAAGACATTGGCGATAACCAGCCGCAAACCCAATGTAATCACAGCGGCCCGAGCATCAAGGTGTATGTGCTGGAAATCGGCTATGGCCAGAACCAGCCGCACGCCACGCTGGACGGTTTTGAAGTGAATGGCACCCGCGCCCCGGTGTGCGCTTTCGATACCGGCAATCTGACCGAATGCACCCCCGGCAGCAAAACGGTCGGCTCGCTGTATACCTTCGATCTGGCGGGCAAGCAGGAAGGTACGTTCAGCTTCAGCAACACCTCGATCAACGCGCCACGCAATACGATGTCGACCCAGCTTTACATCAAGTAACGGCTGTCATCGAACAGGGCAAGGCAAAGCTGACTACGCTTTAAAGATCACTCAGCGGATGGCGCCCATGACCTTTAGAGCCCTGATTACCCTCGCCGAGGGCATCGATGATCTGCACAGCGTGACCCTGATCGACGTGCTGCGCCGTGCCGGCATTGAAGTGGTGGCGGCCAGCATCGAAGGCCGGCGCATGCTGACCTGTGCACGCGGTACGCGCCTGACGGCGGACGGCATGCTGGTCGATGTGCTGGCGCAGACGTTTGACCTGATCGTCCTGCCCGGCGGGGCTGTCGGTTCTCAACATCTGGCGGCGCATCAGCCGCTGCAACAATTGCTCAAGGATCAGGCCAGCGCCGGACGTCTGTTCGCCGCCATCGCCGAAGCCCCGGCCATCGCCCTGCAAGCCGCTGGCGTATTGCGCCAGCGACGCATGACCTGCCTGCCAAGTGTCAGTCATCAACTGTCGGGCTGTACGTTTGTTGATCAACCGGTGGTGGTCGACGGCAATTGCATCACCGCCCAGGGCTCCGGCGCCGCACTGGACTTTGCCCTGATGTTGGTGGAGCAGCTTGGTGGCAAGGCATTGCGGGCGAAAGTGGCGGGGGAGATGTAGGTGTGATGGCTTTAGGCGTGGGCAGCGATAGGCGTAATGGCTGGTTGCTCCCGATGCTCTGCTTGCCACAGATCGTAATCGGTTTGAACGCCTAGCCACACACGCGCCTTGCCGATACCTGCTCGCTCCAGCCTTACTGCCAGATCCGGGCTGATCGGTGCATGGCCGTGCAATACGCGGGAAAGGTGAGGGCGGGCGAAGCCCAGATGTCTGGCCAACTCACTCACGCTGATGCCTAACTCTGGCAAGACATCCATGAGCAGCGTTTCACCGGGGTGTGGCGGGTTGTGCATGGGCATGAGCCTGCCTCCTGTCAGTGGTAGTCCAGATAATCGACCAATTCGATGTCCGAACCGACAAAACGAAAGATAACCCGCCAGTTGCCTGAAACACTGAGCGACCAATATTCGGACAGTTCACCCTTCAGTGGATGCAGGCGCCAACCCGGCAGATCAAGGTCTGCGGGAAGTGCTGCGCGATCCATGAACTGCAGCATACGCGCCAGCCGTTTTGCGTGATCGGCGCGAATTCCGCGGGTCGAACCTGTTTCATAGAAACCACGAAGGCCTTTGTGCTGAAAGGATTTGATCATGGCGGCGAGTGTAAGGCGATACATTACACTTTGTGCGGTAACTATGTACCGCACCTTTTCGATCAATTTGTGCTTGGCGTGTTGATTTGGCTGATGTGCCTCAGACCTTCACCTCTTCCACCGGCACATGCATCCGGTCGCGTTTGGCCAGGGTCGGGAACAGTTTGATCCACGTCCCGGTGACCACCAGTGTGCCGATCCCGCCCATCACCACGGCTGGGACGGTGCCGAACCAGTGTGCGGTGAGGCCGGATTCGAATTCGCCCAGCTGATTCGAGGCGCCGATGAACAGGCCGTTCACCGCGCTGACCCGGCCGCGCATTTCGTCCGGGGTTTCCAGTTGCACGAAGGAGGCGCGGATCACCATGCTGATCATGTCCGCCGCGCCGAGCACCACCAGCACCGCCAGTGAGAACCAGAACGAGGTCGACAGGCCGAAGGCGATGGTCGCCACGCCGAATACGCCGACGGCGGTGAACATTACGCGCCCGACGTTGCGCTCGACGGCGAATCGCGCCAGAAACAGCGACATCCCCAGCGCGCCGACCGCCGGCGCCGAACGCAGCAGGCCCAGGCCCCACGGCCCGGTGAGCAGAATGTCCTTGGCGAACACCGGCAGCAACGCGGTGGCGCCGCCGAGCAGCACGGCGAACAGGTCCAGCGAGATCGCCCCGAGAATGTCCGGGCGGCTGCGAATGAAACGGATGCCCGCCAGCAACGAGTCGAGCGTGGCTTTGCCTTTGTTCAATGGCGTCTGTCGCGCGGGCAGGTTGAGCATCAAGGTGCAGGCGATGACGTAAAGCAACACCGTCGGGCCGTAGACCCAGACACTGCCAAACGCGTAAAGCAAGCCACCGAGGGCCGGGGCGACGATGGTGGCTGACTGTTGAGCCGATTGCGCTGCGGCGACCGCGCGGGGAAACAGGGCGCTGGGCACGATGCTTGGCAGGAGCGCCTGGGTGGTCGGCATTTCGAAGGAGCGCGCCGCACCGAGCAGGAAGGCGAGGACGAAGATCATTTCCCGGGTCACGTGATCGGTCGCACTGCCGATGGCCAGCGCCAGGGCAATCAACGCCTGCAACGACTGGCAGATGGCCGCGACCCGGCGCCGGTCATAGCGGTCGGCGACGTGACCGGTGTGCAGCATGAACAGCACCCGTGGCGCGAATTCCACCAGACCGACCAGACCCAGGTCGAGCACGTTGCCGGTCAACTGATACAGATTCCAGCCGATCGCCACCGTGAGCATCTGAAAGCCACTGGCGGTGAAGATCCGGGCGAACCAGAACGCAAGAAAAGGACGATGGTGACGTAACAGCAGGGGCTCTTGGCTGGGCATCTGAAGGCAGGTCTGGCTCGGGGCGGAACGGTGAGGTTATCACCAGTCTGTAACAGGAAGTTGCCATGAGGAAAAATTTAGTTAGCCAAACATCTATTGTTCCCTGCACTCCTCATTCCATTGTGGCGAGGGGATTCATCCCCGATCGGCTGCGCAGCAGGCGTAAAACATTGACGATGCCACCAAAGGCACGATGTCTATGGGGCTGCTTCGCCGCCCATCGGGGATGAATCCCCTCGCTACAGGTCGTGCCGCTCTGGGGGATGTATTTCAGAGCGTTACTCAGGCGCTGAGGCAACTTGTCACGCGGCAAACGACCACGCCGTTCTTCGTCGGAAATGGGACTACTCTTTTAACGTTGCTTGATCCAGATCAAGACCCTCCCGGGCCATGGTCTGGTGGCCCGACGGCCAGACTCCCTGCGTTGCGATGGTTATTAAAAAAGAACGAATCAGAATTCGCCGCACTCGATATCCGTGGGGGCAGTAGGTGCAGGGGCCACAAGCCCCATCGCCGGTATTACCTGACAGAGGAAGACTTATGTTCGGTTTAGAGGCGCTCGATCTCGCCCGAATTCAGTTCGCATTCACCATCTCGTTCCACATCCTGTTCCCGGCCATCACCATTGGTCTGGCGAGCTACCTGGCGGTGCTCGAAGGGCTGTGGTTGAAAACCCATAACGACACTTACCGAGACCTGTACCACTTCTGGTCGAAGATCTTTGCCGTCAACTTCGGCATGGGTGTGGTCTCTGGTCTGGTCATGGCCTACCAGTTTGGTACCAACTGGAGCCGTTTCTCGGACTTCGCCGGTTCCGTCACCGGACCGTTGCTGACCTACGAGGTGCTCACGGCGTTCTTCCTCGAGGCCGGTTTCCTCGGGGTGATGCTGTTCGGCTGGAACAAGGTCGGACGAAAACTGCACTTTTTCTCCACGGTGATGGTGGCGATCGGCACGCTGATCTCGACGTTCTGGATTCTCGCGTCCAACAGCTGGATGCAGACGCCGCAAGGCTTCGAGATCGTCAACGGTCAAGTGATCCCGACCGACTGGCTGGCCATCGTGTTCAACCCGTCGTTCCCGTATCGCCTGATGCACATGGCGACGGCGGCGTTCGTCGCCACGGCGTTCTTCGTCGGCTCGTCAGCGGCCTGGCACTTGCTGCGCGGCAGGGACAACCCGGCGATCCGCACCATGCTGTCGATGGCGATGTGGATGGCACTGATCGTCGCGCCGATCCAGGCCGTGATCGGCGACTTCCACGGCCTCAACACCCTTGAGCACCAGCCGGCGAAAATCGCCGCAATCGAAGGCCATTGGGAAAACAAAGGCAACGAAGCGACGCCGTTGATCCTGTTCGGCTGGCCGGACATGAAAGAAGAGAAAACCAAATTCGCCGTGGAAATCCCGTACCTCGGCAGCCTGATCCTGACCCACTCGCTGGACAAGCAGGTGCCGGCGCTCAAGGAGTTCCCGCCAGAAGACCGGCCGAACTCGACCATCGTGTTCTGGTCGTTCCGGGTCATGGTCGGCCTCGGTTTCCTGATGATCTTTACCGGTCTGTGGAGTCTGTGGCTGCGCAAGCGCGACACGCTCTACACCTCACGCCCGTTCCTGTATCTGGCGTTGTGGATGGGGCCGTCCGGCCTGATCGCGATCCTCGCCGGCTGGTTCACCACCGAAATCGGTCGTCAACCGTGGGTGGTCTACGGGCTGATGCGCACGGCGGATGCGTCCTCCAATCACAGCTTCATGCAGATGAGCATCACCCTGATCATGTTCGTCGTGGTGTATTTCGCGCTGTTCGGTGCGGGGCTCGGCTACATGATGCGCCTGGTGCGCAAAGGGCCGAAAACCGACGAAGGCAAGGAGACCAACGAAGGGGGTCCCGGCCAGAAACGCACCCCGGCGCGGCCGTTGTCCGCCGCCGATGACGAAGGCGCCGACGCTGACTCGCCGCGCAGCCTGGAAAAGGAGATTTGACTCATGGGTATTGATCTTCCGCTGATCTGGGCCGTGATCATCATCTTCGGCATCATGATGTACGTGGTCATGGACGGTTTCGACCTGGGGATCGGGATTCTCTTCCCGTTCATCCCGGGCAAGACCGACCGTGACGTGATGATGAACACTGTCGCCCCAGTGTGGGACGGCAACGAAACCTGGCTGGTCCTGGGCGGTGCGGCGTTGTTTGGCGCGTTCCCGCTGGCCTATTCGGTGGTGCTGTCGGCGCTGTACCTGCCGCTGATCTTCATGCTGATCGGATTGATTTTCCGCGGCGTGGCATTCGAGTTCCGCTTCAAGGCCAAGGACGACAAACGTCACCTGTGGGACAAGGCGTTCATCGGCGGTTCGGTGGCGGCGACGTTCTTCCAGGGCGTGGCACTTGGGGCATTCATCGACGGCTTGCCGGTGGTCAATCGGCAATACGCCGGCGGCTCACTGGACTGGCTGACACCGTTCACCCTGTTCTGCGGCGCCGCGCTGGTGGTGGCCTATGCCTTGCTCGGTTGTACCTGGTTGATCATGAAGACCGAAGGCAAGTTGCAGGAGCAGATGCACAACCTGGCGCGGCCGTTGGCGTTCGTGCTGCTCGCCGTGATCGGTATCGTCAGCCTGTGGACGCCGCTGGCGCATCCGGAAATTGCCACTCGCTGGTTCAGCATGCCGAATCTGTTCTGGTTCATGCCGGTGCCGATTCTGGTGCTGGTCACCTTGTACGGGCTGATCCGCGCGGTGGCACGCAACGCCAACTACATGCCGTTCCTGCTGACCCTGGTGCTGATTTTCCTCGGTTACAGCGGTCTGGGCATCAGCCTGTGGCCGAACATCGTGCCGCCGTCGATCTCGATCTGGGACGCCGCCGCACCGCCGCAAAGCCAGGGCTTCATGCTGGTCGGTACGCTGTTCATCATCCCGTTCATCCTGGGTTACACCTTCTGGAGCTACTACGTGTTCCGCGGCAAGGTCACCCATGAAGACGGTTACCACTAGACTGCCGCCCCGCACACCTGTGGGAGCGAACCTGCTCGCGATGGCGTCCCTGGCGACGCCATCGCCTGATGGAGGAACGATGCAATGAACGGCAAACATTCCCTGCACGAGATTGAAGAAGCCGAAAAAAAGCCGCTGTGGCAGCGGCTCGGCTGGTTGGCTCTGATCTGGATCGGTAGCGTCGGCGCGCTGTTCATTGCCGCCAGTCTGATGCGCCTGTTCATGAGCGCGGCCGGCCTGACCACACACTGAGACATCCCGTCCCGTTGCCCTTGGGCACGGTTTTATGACCCTCTGTACCGCGGAGGGTTTTTTTTGCCTGATGCTTTACTTGCGGGCTTTGAGAATCACGAATTTCGGTGTGGCCGCCACTTGTTCGACGCCACGGAACAGCCGCGCCAGTTTGCTGTGATAGCCCAGATGACGGTTGCCGACGATGTACAACGCACCGCCCACCACCAGCGCCTCGCGGGCCTGCTGGAACATGCGCCAGGCGAGGAAATCGCCGACCACTTGCTGCTGATGGAACGGCGGATTGCACAACACCACGTCCAGCGATTGCGGCTCCTGCCCGGCCAGACCATCGCCGGCGCGCACGATCACTTCGCGCTCGCCGAGCGCGGCGCGCCAGTTTTCCGCAGCCGATTGCACGGCCATGAACGATTCGTCGACCAGCGTGTAGTGTGCGTCAGGGTTGTGCAGAGCACTGGCGATGGCCAGTACGCCGTTACCGCAGCCAAGGTCGGCGACCCGGGCGCTGCCGAGGTTTTTGGGCAGGTGCGGGAGAAAGGCCCGGGTGCCGATATCCAGACCTTCACGGCAGAACACGTTGGCGTGGTTGAGCAACTCGATGGCCGGCTCGTCGAGCTGGTAGCGCGACGGGTAGGGCGAGGTCGCCGGGGCTTTGGCCTCGGGTGTCGCGATCAGCAGGCGAGCCTTTTTTACCGCCAGTGAAGCGTGTACCGGGCCAATGTAACGCTCCAGCAGATCACCGGCGGCGCGCGGCAAGTGTTTGACCATGGCCGCTGCCACCACTTCGGCGCCGGGGGCCAGTTGCCCTTGCAGACGGATCAGTTGCTCTTCCAGCAGTGCGAGCGTCTTGGGGACGCGGATCAACACCTTGTCGAACGGCCCGGTCAACGGCTCACTCGCCGCAACGCCGCGCACCGCATCGAATGGCAGTCCGTTGCGTACCAGATTCTTTTCCAGACCCTGGAACGCGAGAAACGAATCGCCGCTGCTGCTGACCTGAACCTTGCCCGCCAGACTCGCTGCCAAGGCCCCGAAGCTGTCATTGAGTACCAATACCCGAGTTTCTGCGGCCGGCTGTTGCGCGGCCAGATGATTGAGCAGGTACTCGTCAGCCGCGTCGAAGGCTTGCAGAGGTTCATTCTGCTGCTCGGGCTGGCGGATCAGGTCGAGTTGGGCAAAGGGCGTGTCGAGCAAAGGCATGGGGCGGGGACTCTGGATAATCAACGGGTGGCCCGCGGCCAAGGGAATGTGCGGCGGAACCGTCCGAGTGCAATACGACGTCACTGCTCACGTCATCACTCGGGAAGGCCTCAAATGGTACGTTTTTTTCTGTTGAAATACCCGTGGCTTTTAGGCGGAGGGGGCGTCGAGAAGGCCGCAGCGGCTGGCGGCGATGACGGCGGAGATTTTGTTGCAGACGTTCAGTTTGATAATCACGTTTTGCACGTGGTAATTCACGGTTCGTTCGCTCAGGCAGAGGATCCTGGCGATTTCATAGGCTGTTTTGCCGAGCGCCGAGAGCTTCAGCACTTCCAGTTCCCGTGGTGAAAGGTGCGGTTGTTGGGGTTTTTTCGGGGCTGTGGGCAGGGTTCTGGCAAACAGATCACTCAGATGACTGGTCGCGTAAAACATGTAGCCAAAATGCTCGTACAACTCGAGCGGGCTCAGAGGACCATTTTTCCTGACAAGGCTGAGTGTGCTGCACAGCCCGCTGGCTTCATGGTGAAACGACTGGGACCAACCGTGGCGCAATCCATGCTCCTGTTGCGCGTCCCACAACTGTGGAGTCGGCGCAAACAACTTTTCGGTCCAGACAATCGGCAGCATTGACTGGTTGCAGTGTATGACTACCGGGTCAACTTTGCTGTAGCTTTTCTGTTCATAGAGATTATTCCATTCTTTGGGATAGTTATTGATTTGCAAGGCTTTAAAGTCAGCGGTCCGATTGTTTGATGTCAAAGAGATGGCACAAAAGTTGAAGCCTATGTTTTGAGCGAATCTCAGCAGGATCGGATAAGCGGTCTCTATTTCTCTTGCGAAAGTCAGTTGCTTTAATTGCGACTCCTTCCACATTTCCATCACAAACTCTCCGTGAGTCGTTTTACGCGCTGGGCTGTTTGGATCCAATGAATCCATCACGCAATCGAGTGTAGGACATGTCCTACAGTTGGCGTTGAACTTTTTTGCTCTTTGCAAAGAAGTTTGATTGCAAGAATGTTATTAGTCCGAAGTAGAGCGTTGTATTCAAGGTGTCATTCAATTTCAGATTGAGATATGAAAGTTTCTCCATTGGTTGTATCTGAGTTTGTTTCTCATTGGCTTCGCTAAATGAAAAGACATTACAAAAACAGTGGTGTTTACAGTGTCAGTTTGCGCGAAACTGTCTGGGTTCTTTACAGTGGAGTGGCCCATGACTGTCAGTGCAGAAAAGTTTACTGCCCAGACCTTGCTCGACGTGCAGCCCCTGACCCCCAGCCTGTTCACTTTGCGCACCACGCGCGATACGGGATTCAGGTTCCGCGCAGGACAATTCGCCCGCCTGGGCGTGACCAAGGCGGATGGCAGCACGGTGTGGCGTGCCTACTCGATGGTTTCTTCACCCTTCGACGAGTTTCTCGAGTTCTTCTCTATCGTGGTGCCGGGTGGCGAATTCACCAGTGAACTGAGCCGGTTGCAGGTCGGCGATACCGTGCTGGTGGAGCGCCAGGCCTTTGGTTACCTGACGCTGGATCGTTTTGTCGACGGCCGGGATCTGTGGTTGTTATCCACAGGGACCGGCGTGGCGCCGTTTCTGTCGATCCTGCAAGACTTCGAAGTGTGGGAGCGTTTCGAGCGAATTATTCTGGTGTACAGCGTGCGCGAGGCAAGGGAGCTGGCCTATCAATCATTGATCGCTGAGCTTTCCACACGTGATTACCTGGCAGAGCATGCCCATAAATTACGGTTTATCCCCACGGTTACCCGCGAACGCTGGCCTGGCGCCTTGCACGGTCGCATCACCACGTTGATCGAAAGCGGCGAACTGGAACGTGAGGCCGGCGTGGAACTGACCCCCGAGCACTCGCGCGTCATGCTGTGCGGCAATCCGCAGATGATCGATGACACCCGCGCGTTGTTGAAGAAACGCCACATGAGCCTGAGCCTGGCGCGGCGGCCCGGTCAGGTGGCGGTGGAAAATTACTGGTAAAAAAAACGGCGCCATCAGGCGCCGTTTTCATTCATGAAGCCGTCAAGGCCGATTGTTCTGCGCCTTGAGCAGATCGCGGATCTCGCCGAGCAACTCTTCTTCTTTGGTTGGAACCGGCGGCAGGGAAGGGGCCACGGCTTCTTCGCGTTTCAGGCGGTTGATGGCTTTTACACCCATGAAGATCGCAAAGGCGACGATCACGAAGTCCAGAATGCTCTGAATGAATTTACCGTAAGCCAGTACCACGGCTGGGGCGTTGCCCTCGGCGGCTTTCAGCGTGATGGCCAGATCACTGAAGTCCACCCCACCGATCAACAGGCCGATTGGCGGCATGATCACGTCGCCGACAAACGACGAAACGATTTTGCCGAAGGCTGCACCGATGATGATACCGACGGCCATGTCGACCACATTGCCTTTGACCGCGAAGGCCTTGAACTCACTTAGCACGCCCATAGGTTATTTCCTTGTTACAGATGAGGTTGGTGTACGCAGTGTAAATCAGCAAAACGCGTCCTGCGCGAAACACCTTCTTACAATGCCCGTTTTTATCGACACATGAATCAACGATTAGTTTGCAAAGTGCCACTAATCGCGCGCGAAATACGCCGTAAATCGCTGATCACAAAGCCATTTTTTTCAATCGTCGAGTTACGAACTTTCTATTTATGTTCACCGCCATAGCCCTCTAGCCTCTGGTTTGCGCACCTGGATGCGCCCAAAAAAACCAGAGGAACCTGATATGAACTCCACTCTTGGACTGGGGGCTTTTCCCCATCGCCGTACTTTCGGCGTGCTGGCCGCCAGCTTGCTGACTTTCTCCGTGCACGCTGCACCCCTGACCCGTGATAACGGTGCCGCGGTCGGCGACAACCAGAATTCGCAGACCGCCGGTGCCACCGGCCCGGTGTTGCTGCAGGATGTGCAACTGATCCAGAAGCTTCAGCGTTTTGACCGTGAGCGCATTCCCGAGCGCGTGGTGCATGCCCGCGGCACCGGGGCTCACGGGACCTTCACCGTGACCAACGACCTCAGCGATTTGAGCAAGGCCAAAGTATTCGCCGCTGGCCAGGTCACACCGGTCTTCGTGCGTTTCTCCGCCGTGGTGCACGGCAACCACTCCCCGGAAACCCTGCGCGATCCACGGGGTTTTGCCACCAAGTTCTACACCGCCGATGGCAACTGGGATCTGGTGGGCAACAACTTCCCGACCTTCTTCATCCGCGATGCGATCAAGTTCCCGGACATGGTTCACGCCTTCAAACCCGATCCACGCACCAACCTGGACGATGACTCGCGTCGTTTCGACTTCTTCTCCCACGTGCCGGAAGCCACTCGCACGCTGACCGAGCTGTATTCCAATTCGGGTACTCCAGCCAGTTATCGGGAGATGGACGGTAATGGCGTGCATGCCTACAAGTTGGTCAACGCCAAGGGCGAAGTGCACTATGTGAAGTTCCACTGGAAAAGTTTGCAGGGCATCAAAAACCTGACACCTGAACAAGTCGAGAAAGTTCAGGGCAAGGATTACAGTCATATGACTAATGATCTGGTCAGCCATATTAACAAGGGCGATTTTCCGAAATGGGACTTGTACATCCAAGTGCTAAATCCGCAAGATTTGTCCAAGTTTGATTTCGATCCATTGGACGCTACCAAGATCTGGCCAAATGTTCCTGAGCGAAAAGTTGGACAAATGGTGTTGAACCGTAATCCGGCCAACGTGTTCCAGGAAACCGAACAAGTTGCGATGGCCCCGGCCAATGTTGTGCCGGGTATCGAACCTTCGGAAGATCGTCTGTTGCAAGGCCGAGTGTTTTCTTATGCCGATACGCAAATGTATCGTCTGGGAGCCAATGCTCTGCAGTTGCCGATCAACGCGCCCAAAGTTGCCGTCAATAATGGCAATCAGGACGGTGCGATGAACTTCGCAGCCACGCAGTCTGGCGTGAACTATCAGCCAAGCCGCCTGCAACCGCGTGAAGAGCCGCAAAGCGCGCGTTACAGCCAGCTGGCGCTGTCCGGCAGCACCCAGCAGGCGAAGATTCAGCGCGAGCAGAACTTCAAGCAGGCCGGTGATCTGTACCGCTCGTTCAGCCAGCAGGAACGTCAGGACCTGATTGCCAGCTTCGGCGGCTCGTTGGCCACCACCGATGACGAGAGCAAGCACATCATCCTGTCCTTCCTTTATAAGGCCGATCCGGAATACGGCACTGGCGTGACGAAAGTGGCCAAGGGTGACCTGAGCCGGGTCAAGGCGCTGGCAGCGAAACTGGTCGACTGATCTCGACGCCATGCAACGCGGGGCCTGATGCAGGCCCCGTTCTGCTCAAGGAGAAGGCTGATGCGATTTTGTCTGTTATTGCTGCTCGGTTGCCTGTCATGTACAGCGCTGGCCGAACAGAACCCCGAGGCGATCAAGGCCCAGTTGCAGGATTACTATTTCGATGCGGCCCGGCGTGGTGATGTGCCGATGCTCGAGACCTTCATCGAGTCCGGTTATTCCCTCGATACCCGCGACAGCAAGGGCTACACCGCACTGATTCTGGCGGCGTATCACGGCCAGGGGACGGCAGTTGAGCGACTGCTGGCGGCGGGGGCTGATGCCTGTGCGCAGGATCAACGCGGCAATACGGCGCTGATGGGCGCGATCTTCAAGGGCGAGATGCAGATTGCCCGACGGTTGATGGCCACCGATTGCAGCCCCGATCAGCGCAACGGCGCCGGCCAGACTGCGGCGATGTACGCCGGGTTGTTCAAGCGCATCGAGCTGCTCGACGCGCTCAAGGCCAAGGGCGCCGACCTCAATGCCGAGGATCCGCTGGGCAATAGCGCCGCGCGTCTGGCCAACGGCGAAATCCGCACCGCCGTGCCGCGCTGAGCGGTGGCTGCGTTATCATCGCGGTTTTTGCCGGGGGATCCAGATGGCCAAGGCCAAGCGCATGTACGGCTGCACCGAATGCGGCGCAACCTTTCCCAAATGGGCGGGCCAGTGCGGCGAGTGCGGCGCCTGGAATACCCTGACCGAAACCATGATCGAGAGCGGCGGCGCCACGGCGCCCACCGGGCGTACCGGCTGGGCCGGGCAGCAGGCGCAGATCAAGACCCTGGCCGAAGTCAGCATCGAAGAGATTCCGCGTTTCTCTACCGCGTCCGGTGAGCTGGACCGGGTCCTGGGTGGTGGTCTGGTCGACGGCTCGGTGGTGTTGATCGGCGGTGACCCGGGCATCGGCAAGTCGACGATCCTGTTGCAGACACTGTGCAACCTCGCCAAGAGCATGCCGGCGCTGTACGTCACCGGCGAAGAATCCCAGCAACAAGTGGCCATGCGTGCCCGCCGTCTCGGGCTGCCGCAGGATCAACTGCGGGTGATGACCGAAACCTGCATCGAAACCATCATCGCCACCGCCCGCCAGGAAAAACCCAAGGTGATGGTGATCGACTCGATCCAGACCATTTTCACCGAACAGCTGCAATCAGCGCCGGGTGGCGTCTCGCAGGTGCGTGAGAGTGCGGCGTTGCTGGTGCGGTATGCCAAGCAGAGCGGCACGGCGATTTTCCTCGTCGGCCACGTCACCAAGGAAGGCGCGCTCGCCGGCCCGCGAGTCCTGGAGCACATGGTCGATACCGTGCTGTATTTCGAAGGCGAATCGGACGGGCGTTTGCGCTTGCTGCGGGCGGTGAAAAACCGTTTCGGCGCGGTCAACGAACTCGGCGTCTTCGGCATGACCGACAAGGGCCTGAAAGAAGTCTCCAACCCGTCGGCGATTTTTCTCACCCGTGCCCAGGAGGAAGTCCCGGGCAGTGTGGTCATGGCCACGTGGGAAGGCACGCGGCCGATGCTGGTGGAAGTGCAGGCGCTGGTCGATGACAGTCATCTGGCCAACCCGCGCCGGGTCACCCTGGGTCTGGACCAGAACCGTTTGGCGATGTTGCTGGCGGTATTGCATCGGCACGGCGGCATCCCGACCCACGATCAGGACGTGTTCCTCAACGTGGTCGGCGGGGTGAAGGTGCTGGAAACCGCGTCCGACCTGGCGTTGATGGCGGCGGTGATGTCGAGCCTGCGCAACCGGCCGCTGCCGCATGATCTGCTGGTGTTTGGCGAAGTCGGTTTGTCCGGCGAGGTACGCCCGGTGCCGAGCGGTCAGGAGCGCTTGAAGGAAGCGGCCAAGCATGGCTTCAAACGCGCGATTGTGCCCAAAGGCAATGCGCCGAAAGAGGCGCCGGCGGGGCTGCAGATCATTGCCGTGACCCGGTTGGAGCAGGCGCTCGACGCACTGTTCGAATAGCTGCCATTCCCTTGATTGAATGAAAACCTGTGGTGAGGGGATTTATCCCCGATGGGCTGCGCAGCAGACCCGAATTTNCCCATCGGGGATAAATCCCCTCACCACACGGTTGTTTCCACAGGTCGATTTGGGGGCTAGATTTCGATCAGAGCGCCCAGTTCGCGCTCAAGCTCGGCCTCATCCGCCAGATTCAGTTCGATCAACCGCCGCAAGCGCTGGATCGATTCCAGGCTGATATGCCGGCAGACAAACCCCAGTTGCCCGTGATCCTCATGGGCCAGATGCACATTCATTTGAATATCCACGTCATCGCTCAGATGAATGTCGACGAAGAAATCCTGCTCCTTATCCCCCAGCCATGGCTCCGGCCGCTCGATCAGCAGCCCCTTGAGGGACAGATCGATCAGTTTCACCGGCCAGATGAATTGGCCCTGACTCAGCTCGGTTCTGGCATCGAACGCAATACGTTTGAAGCGACGGCGATTGGCTGGTTGTTCGCTCATGGCGCAATCCTCGGAAGCGTTCGCTGACTATAGACCCGACCGGCGGGTGGCTGCCAATCGACAAGGCGTCTAGACCAATGTCGGGGTATGGTCTTTACCGCCAGTAGCGCTAAACTCGGGGTGGCTGTCTTTCTTGTCCACCCTGGCTGGAATAATAAAATGAAAAATAATAATAGCCTGCTACGCCACTTACCCTGGCTAGTGCTGGCAATCGTAGGAGCGTGCGCCCTGGGCGTAGTGGCATTGCGCCGAGGAGAGGCGATCAACGCCTTGTGGATCGTGGTCGCGGCCGTGGCCATCTATCTGGTTGCGTACCGTTACTACAGCCTGTTCATCGCCAACAAGGTGATGCAACTGGATCCGCGTCGGGCCACCCCCGCCGTGCTCAACAACGACGGTCTGGACTACGTGCCGACCAACAAACACATTCTTTTCGGTCACCACTTCGCCGCGATTGCCGGCGCAGGACCTCTGGTCGGCCCGGTATTGGCGGCGCAGATGGGCTACCTGCCCGGCACATTGTGGCTGATTGCCGGGGTGGTGCTGGCGGGTGCGGTGCAGGACTTCATGGTCCTGTTCATGTCGACCCGGCGCAACGGCCGTTCCCTGGGCGACATGGTCCGTGAAGAAATGGGCCGCATCCCCGGCACCATCGCCCTGTTCGGCTGCTTCCTGATCATGATCATCATCCTTGCGGTGCTGGCGCTGATCGTGGTCAAGGCCCTGGCCGAGAGCCCGTGGGGCATCTTCACCGTGATGGCGACCATCCCGATCGCAATGTTCATGGGCATCTACATGCGCTACATCCGCCCAGGCCGCATTGGCGAAATCTCGGTCATCGGCGTGTTGCTGCTGCTCGGTTCGATCTGGCTCGGTGGGCAGATTGCCGCTGATCCGGTGTGGGCCAAGGCTTTCAGTTTCACCGGTGTGCAAATCACCTGGATGCTGATCGGTTATGGCTTCGTCGCCGCCGTGTTGCCGGTATGGCTGATCCTCGCGCCACGCGACTACCTGTCGACGTTCCTCAAGATCGGCACCATCATCGCTCTGGCGATCGGTATTCTGGTGACCATGCCCGAGCTGAAAATGCCGGCGCTGACCCAGTTCGTCGACGGCACGGGCCCGGTGTGGAAGGGCGGTCTGTTCCCGTTCCTCTTCATCACCATCGCTTGCGGTGCAGTATCCGGTTTCCACGCACTGATCTCGTCGGGTACCACGCCGAAGCTGCTGGATAACGAAACCAACGCCCGTTACATCGGTTACGGCGGCATGCTGATGGAATCGTTTGTGGCGATCATGGCGATGGTTGCCGCTTCGGTGATCGAGCCGGGCGTGTACTTCGCCATGAACAGCCCGGCTGCGGTGGTCGGTGGTGACGTGGCATCGGTGGCGCAGATGGTCAGCAGTTGGGGCTTCGCGATCACGCCTGAGGCGCTGCAAGCGGTTGCCCATGACATCGGTGAAACCACCATCCTCGCCCGTGCCGGCGGTGCGCCGACCCTGGCGGTCGGTATTGCGCAGATCCTGCACAGTGTTCTGCCGGGTGAAAACACCATGGCGTTCTGGTACCACTTCGCGATCCTGTTCGAAGCACTGTTCATCCTGACCGCCGTGGACGCCGGCACCCGTGCCGGGCGCTTCATGCTGCAGGATCTGCTCGGCTCCTTCGTACCGGCGCTGAAACGTACCGAATCCTGGACCGCCAACCTGATCGCCACCGCCGGTTGTGTGGCGATGTGGGGCTGGTTGCTGTATCAGGGCGTGATCGATCCACTGGGCGGCATCAACACCCTGTGGCCGCTGTTCGGTATCTCCAACCAGATGCTGGCGGGTATCGCACTGATGCTCGGCACTGTGGTCCTGATCAAGATGAAGCGCCAGCGCTACATCTGGGTCACCCTGCTGCCGGCCGCCTGGCTGCTGATCTGCACCACGACTGCGGGCTTCATCAAGCTGTTCGACGCCAACCCGGCGATCGGCTTCCTGTCGCTGGCCAAGAAGTACAGCGATGCCCTGACCGCCGGCCAGGTCATTGCTCCGGCCAAGAGCATCGAGCAGATGCAGCACGTGATCTTCAACGCCTACACCAACGCAACGCTCACCGCGCTGTTCCTGTTCGTGGTCTTCAGCATCCTGTTCTATGCGCTCAAGGTCGGCATTGCCGCCTGGGGCAAAAAAGAGCGTACGGATAAAGAATCGCCATTCCAGGCCCTGCCGGACGCGTAACCAGAGGATTGCACCATGTTCAATGACCTGAGTCGCCTCGGTAAATACCTCGGTCAGGCCGCGCGCCTGATGGTCGGCATGCCCGACTACGACACCTACGTCGAGCATATGCAAACCAAACACCCGGACAAGCCGGTGATGAGCTACGAGATGTTCTTTCGCGAGCGTCAGGAAGCGCGTTACGGTGGCAAGGGTGGGCCGAAGTGCTGTTGAGCTGACAGCCTGCGGTTGATGCAGTCCCCCTTGTGGGAGCGAGCCTGCTCGCGAATACGGAGTGTCAGTTGATGAATGATTTGACTGACACACCGTATTCGCGAGCAGGCTCGCTCCCACATTTGTTTTTGTGTTGTTCATTCATTTTGTGAAGGGGATCTGTTTTGTCTTCTCCCATACCCGTAACGGTACTCAGTGGTTTTCTCGGTGCCGGCAAGACCACTTTGCTGCGCCATCTGCTGAAAGCCGAGCACGGTCTGAAAATCGCCGTGATCGAGAACGAATTCAGCGACGCCGGCATCGACACCCAGTTGCTCGGCGATGAACCGGTGCAAGTCATGACCCTGGCCAACGGCTGCGTCTGCTGCACCATTCACACTGATCTGACCAAGGCCCTGTACCTGCTGCTCGAACGCCTGGACAGCGGCGAAATCGCCTTCGACCGGCTGGTGATCGAATGCACCGGGCTGGCCGATCCAGCGCCTGTGGCGCAAACCTTTTTCATCGACGAAGAACTGCGTGAGCGCTATCTGCTCGACGGCATCATCACATTGGTCGACGCCGCCCACGCCGACCTGCATTTGACCCAGACCATCGCCCAGGCGCAGATCGGCTTCGCCGACCGCTTGCTGGTCAGCAAGACTGATCTGGTGGATGAGGCCACGTTCAATGCACTGAGCGAACGCCTGACGCGAATCAACCGCCGTGCACCAATCCGCGTGGTCGAGCACGGCAACATCGATCTGGCGGAACTGCTTGATGTGCGTGGTTTCAACCTTAACGCCGATCTGGGGGGCGGGGTCAGCCTGCGTCCGGTCAGCAAGGCGCCTTCCATCGATCGCATCTCCAGCCTGGTGCTGCGCACGGACCAGCCGCTGGATATCGATCGGCTCAGCGAATTCATGAATGAGTTGCTGGAAGAGCACGGCAAGCAATTGCTGCGTTACAAGGGAGTGCTGAACATCGCTGGCGAGGATCGGCGCCTGGTGTTCCAGGGCGTGCTGAAACTCTACGGTTTCGACTGGGACACCGAGTGGGCCGAGGGTGAGGCGCGGGAAAGTGTGGTCGTGTTTATTGCCGATGATTTGCCGGAAGAGAAAATTCGGGCGGGGTTTGCCAGAGTGACTTCTGCCTGATGGATCCTGGTTGTCAGCGATGGCCTCTTCGCGAGCAGGCTCGCTCCCACAGTAATCCGCATTCTGTCAGGAGGAATGCAGTTCACTGTGGGAGCGAGCCTGCTCGCGAAGACGATCTAACCGACAGCGCAATGCTCAAGGGCTGAACCCAGCAGGGTCTGCTCAAGATGATCCAGGTGCTGATTCATCAACAAACCAGCCTTGGGAACATCTCTCAGCTCCACCGCCTCGATAATCGCCAGGTGCTCCTGCCACGCGCAGCAACCGAGCGTTGATCCATCACACCGCGCAATCGCCAGCGACGTCAACGGCACCAGGCTGCCAAGGAAATGCGCCAGCGGTGCATTCCCCGCCATCTGTGCCAACTGCAGATGAAACTCACCGGACAGGCGAATCGCCGCCGCACGCCGTTCCTGAACCACGGCCAGGCGTTCGCGTTCGACCAGCGTGCGCAAGCGTTTCAAACCCTCCGCTGACGCATTCTGACAAGCCAGACGTACCAGCGTCGCTTCGGTCAGGCGCCGGGCGTGCAGGGTTTGTCGGGTCTGTTCTGCATCCGGTGCGGCGACCCGCGGCCGATGATTGGCACGCAGCACAATCACCTGCTCATGGGACAACTGCGTCAGTACCCGGCGTACATCGGCGCGGCTGACGCCAAACATCTGCTTGAGACTGTCTTCGGTGAAGCGGCTGGCCGGGTCGATTCGCCGGTCCAGAATCGCCTCGAACAGCCGCGGGTACAGAGCATCTGCCGGCGCTCGTAGGCGCGAGAAGGGCAGAGGTGCCGACATCTGACGAGTGTGCGGCGACGTGGCAAGACTGTTCATGGCCGGTCTCCAGTGTGAGTTCTTCAGTGGCTGAGGTTGTCTTCCGGGATATTCAGTTCGATGCCCATCCGCTGGCCTTCGCGCAGGATGTGCCGACGCATTTCGGCGCTGGCCTGAGCGCTGTTCTTGCTGCGGATCGCGCGCACCACCGCTTCGTTTTCTTCCAGGCGCTCGGCCAGATGCTCAGGCGAATTGCGCAGCACTTCGGCGCTTTGCTTGAGGGCATTGCTGGTCTGCTGCACCACGCTCTGGAAAATCGGGTTCGAGGTCAGGGTGAACAGCTCTTCGTGGAAGGCGATGTAGGCGCTGACGCCGGCTTCGCTGTCGCCCGCTTCAAGGGCTTCGCGCATGTCCATCAGGGTCAGGCGCAACTGACCGACTTCCTTGCTGCTGATCGACTGCGCGACCAGGCCAACAATGAACGGCTCAAGGGTGTAGCGCAGTTGCAGCACGTCTTCGAGGCTGGCGCCGGCGACCGCGCTGTCGTGGCTCTGGCTGTCACTGAGCTGGGCGTCGAGCACTACCACGCCTTTGCCCGGCATCGAACGGACCAGGCCCAGGGTCTCCAGAACGATCACTGCTTCGCGCAGGCTCGGACGGCTGATGCCCAGTTGTTCGGCCAGTTCGCGCTGGCCCGGCAGCATGTCGCCGGAGCGCCACTGACCACGAGCGAGGGCGGCGCGCAGTTTTTCTACGACTGAGTTGACGACGGTTGATGTGGTGATCACTTGTCTAGCTCCGTAAGCCTATAGGGGATGCCGCAAACAAGATCAAAAGATCGCAGCCTGCGGCAGCTCCTGCAGGGTTGAAAATCAGAACTCTTGCTGGTGCGCCGGAGTTCCGGTTTTACGCGGTTGAAAGGTGTAGCCCTGCTGACCGCTGAGTACTTTGTTTGCGCGTTGTACGTCGATGTCCTTTTCCCAGCGGGCGATGGCCACGGTGGCGACACAGTTGCCGATCAGGTTGGTCAGCGCCCGGCCGATGCCCATGAACCAGTCCACCGCCAGCACCAGCACCAGCCCGACCACCGGAATCGCCGGGATCGCTGTCAGTGTCGCCGCCAGAATCACCAGCGCCGAACCGGGAATGCCGTGGGCACCCTTGGAGGTGATCAGCGACACCAGCAGGATCGTCAGCAGGTCGGTCATCGCCAATGGCGTACCGGTGGCGTTGGCGATGAACACAATGGCCAGCGTCAGGTAGATCGAAAAACCGTCGAGGTTGAACGAGTAGCCGGTGGGAATCACCAGCCCGACCGTCGAGCTGCCGATGCCCAGATGTTCGAGTTTGCGCATGATCTGCGGCAGCACGGCATCGGAGGAGGCGGTGCCCATGACGATCAGCAGCTCTTCACGCAGATATTTGAGCAGTGGCCACAGGCGCAGGCCCGAGGCACGCATCACCACACCGAGGATCACGCTGACGAACGCGACGCAGGTCAGGTAGAACAAGCCGACCAGACTGCCCAGGTGCTGCAGCGAATCGAGGCCGTACTTGCTGGTGGTGAAGGCGATGGCGCCGAATACACCGATGGGCGCCAGACGCACGATCATGCCCATGATGCGGAAGATCACGTGGCTCAGTTCGTTGATCAGTCGCGAGATCCCGGAGGCCGCTTCACCCACCAGATTCAGTGCGCTGCCGAACAGCACCGAAAACAGCAGCACCTGCAGGATGTTGTTGTCGGCAAAGGCACCGAGCACCGAAGTCGGGATCAGGTCCATCAGGAACTGCGTGGTGGTGTGCATGTGCTGGCCGCGTTCGGCGATGTCGCCCATGTCAGCGGCGGACAACTGCTCCAGATGGATATTCGCGCCGCTGCCGATCCCGGTGCTGAACGCGAACACCAGACCGATCACCAACGCAATGGTGGTCAGTACTTCAAAGTAGATCACCGATTTGAGGCCGATACGCCCGACCTTCTTCAGATCCCCTGCGCCGCTGATGCCGCTGACCACCACGCAGAACACGATCAGGCCGATCAGCATCTTGATCAGTTTGATGAAGCCGTCGCCCAAGGGTTTGAGCTGAGCGGAATATTCGGGAAGGGTCAGTCCGCAGATGATGCCGAGCACCAGTCCGAGAACCACTTGGAGGAAGATTGAACGCGAGCACCATCTGAGCATGGGAGGAATCCTGGTCGGTGTCCTGGCTGCCGTGTGCGAAGCACATCAGATTCAGGACTTAATTATTGTGGTCTTACCGGTATGTCCAGTGCAGGCGCAGTCTACGCGCGGGATTTCTTGAAATACAAGGGGGAGGTCGGAAATTGGCATGACCGGTCTGACCAGTGGTGCTTTGCACGGTGTTGCCGTGGAGCCCGTTCGCAACGAAAAAGCCCGGCGATGTTCGGCCGGGCTGGTTTGTGCTGACGCTGGCGGATTTCAATCTGCTCAGTAAGGCACGTTGCGCTTCAGGATATTGAGCTTGAAGTCGAGAACACCGGCGCTGCGGTTCGAGTTGGTGCGTACGAACGTGCCGACTCTGGGGTCATGCTTGTTGCGACTTTGCCCGGCGCACAACAGCGCGCCGCTTCGGGTCTGGATTCTGACGGTGGGCGTATCCGTTTCGATCTGATCCAGCGTGATGATATTGCCCTTGGCATTGAGCAAGTTGAACGTAGTCTGGTCTCCATCTTCGGTTGCATAAGAGTTTAAGAAGTCTTTTTCTTCACGGCTGATGGTTCTGTAGTAGTACTCGCCTGGCGTGAAAATATAGATAGTGTAGTAGTCGTCAAGGCAGCGGAAGTAAAGAGTCAGTGCGTCCGGTGCAACATCCGGCTTGAGAAAGAGATAGTTTGAAACATCCAGGTGGTGGGAGAACGTAAAAGCTTCATAATCAGGACGCGGAGTCGTGACCTTTCTGCCATACGTCAACTTGGGGAAGTGCGGGTAGCCATAGCGAGTGCTCAATGTTGCAATAAAGGATTTTTCCTGATTGGTGCTCATGGTATTACTCGATTATTTGAGTGCTGATAAATAAACAGCGGACTGTTCAATGGCGTAAATATTGAATGTTTGATCGTTGATGTCAGATTTCGTCGGGATCACTGAGAAACGATGCATTGCGCTCGATGATGTTCAGTGTGAACGGCAGGCCTGTGTTATCCGTCTCGGCCAGGTAGTTGTAGGGCGCGCCTCGTCGACGCAGCGCTGTTATCTGGCCGGCGTTGCGTGCCTTGAGCCGCACTCGCTGACGATCACCGCCCATGTCCTGCAAGGTGATGATCCGGTTATCGTGGCTCAGCAAGTTGAAAGAGGTGGTATCGCTGCCCGCCGGCAGAAAAGCCCCTAACACCCCGGCGCGACCCTTGCTCAAGCAATAGCCGGTGTGTGTGGCGTGGTCGCGGATGTAAAGGTGGTAATAGTCATCAGTGCAGCGGAAATAAATGTTCATGAGTTGAACATTCTTTACTTCCCTTTGGGGGCGGCAACCCAATAGATGGGCATCATCGATCGTTTTGGGGGCGCCTGTATAAAAACCACCGGAAAATGAATGGTCATAACGCAAGACTGGGTTTTCATAAAGCGCGCCCAGGACGTTCAGATGGTGCTGGTCCAGTGTTAGTGTTGCGATAAATGACTTTTGTCTGTTTGTTGTCATGAACTCTTCCTTGAGTTTTTGATGGGTGTTTCTTTGTTGTGTGTGGATTTTTAGTTGCTGTTGCGTGTTCTGTCTTTAACACTAACAGCTAAGTTTTGTTGATGTCCTGTTTTTCTTTGAAGTTGTTGTTTCAAGTTTTAAGTGAGGCGGCAGCGACTTTCAAGCAGACGAAAAAAAACCGGCCAATCACTTGGCCGGTTTTTCATGCTGCTGATTTAACGTCGCATCAAGCGCCGTATACCGGCAGTTTCTTGCAGATGGCTTTGACTTTCTCACGAACGGCGTCGATCACCGCTTCGTTGTTCAGGTCAGCCAGGATGTCGCAGATCCAGCCGGCCAGCTCTTTGCACTCTGCCTCTTTGAAGCCACGAGTGGTCACAGCCGGAGTACCGAAGCGCAGGCCGGAAGTGACGAACGGCGAGCGTGGGTCGTTTGGCACGGAGTTCTTGTTCACGGTGATGAACGCTTTGCCCAGCGCGGCGTCGGCGTCTTTACCCGAGATGTCCTGCTTGATCAGCGACAGCAGGAACAGGTGGTTCTTGGTACCGCCGGAAACCACGTCGAAACCGCGCTCGATGAACACTTCGGCCATGGCCTGGGCGTTCTTCACCACTTGTTCCTGGTAAGCCTTGAACTCAGGCTGCAGCGCTTCCTTGAAGCAGATCGCTTTAGCAGCGATCACGTGCTCCAGCGGGCCACCCTGGGCGCCCGGGAATACCGCAGAGTTCAGCTTCTTCTCGATGTCGGCGTTGGCGCGCGCCAGGATCAGACCGCCACGTGGACCGCGCAGGGTCTTGTGCGTGGTGGTGGTCACGACGTCAGCGAAAGGTACCGGGTTCGGGTAGACGCCAGCGGCGACCAGACCGGCCACGTGAGCCATGTCGACGAACAGGTAGGCACCGACTTTGTCCGCGATGGCGCGGAAGCGCGGGAAGTCCAGAATCTGCGAGTAGGCAGAGAAACCGGCCACGATCATTTTCGGCTTGTGCTCAACGGCCAGACGCTCGACTTCGTCGTAGTCGATCAGGCCATTGGCGTCGATGCCGTACTGCACGGCGTTGTACAGCTTGCCGGAGGAGGAAACGCTGGCGCCGTGGGTCAGGTGACCACCGTGGGCCAGGCTCATGCCCAGAATGGTGTCGCCACCTTGCAGCAGGGCCAGGTAAACCGCGGCGTTGGCTTGCGAACCAGCGTGCGGCTGAACGTTGGCGTAATCGGCGCCGAACAACTCTTTGGCGCGGTCGATGGCCAGTTGTTCAACGACGTCAACGTACTCGCAACCACCGTAGTAGCGCTTGCCCGGATAGCCTTCGGCGTATTTGTTGGTCAGTACCGAGCCTTGAGCTTCCATCACCGCAGGGCTGGTGTAGTTTTCCGAAGCGATCAGCTCAATGTGCTCTTCCTGGCGCTGAGCTTCTTGCTCCATGGCGGCAAAGAGATCGGCGTCGTACTTGGCAATAGTCAAATCACGGCTGAACATGGCGGTCCTCAAGGATCGGGGGCAGAAAAGGGGGGCATTCTAACCCAATGGGTTTTGGATGGCATATGAAACGACATCATGTCGCAGACAAGTGGCGTTCATGACAGATGTGCGGTGCTTTTGAAGGCCTCTTCGCGAGCAGGCTCGCTCCCACAGTAATCGAGGCAGGCCTGCGATTTTGTGATCGACATCAATCCCTGTGGGAGCGAGCCTGCTCGCGAAAGGCGCGCCGCCGATGTTCAGTCGAACATGAACAGCGCATCATTGCTGAACTGCGCTTCAAACCGGCTCGCCGGCATCGGCCGGCCGAACAGATAGCCCTGCACTTCATCGCAGCCGTGCTCGCGCAGGAAGTCCAGTTGCTCATGGGTTTCCACGCCCTCGGCGATCACCGCCAGATTGAGGCTGTGGGCCATGGCGATGATCGCGCGGGCGATCTGCGCGTCCTGCTCGCCGGACGGCAGGCCGTCGACGAAGGTACGGTCGATCTTCAGCACGTCGATCGGGAACTGCTTGAGGTAGTTCAGCGATGAATAACCGGTGCCGAAATCGTCGACCGCGATACTCAGACCAAGGTTTTTCAGCCCGGCGAGAATCTGCATGGCCTCGCTGACTTCGCGCATCAGGATACTTTCGGTCAGCTCCAGTTCCAGGCACGCCGGTGGCAGCCCGGTTTCCCGCAGGATGGTGGCGATGCGTGTACCGAGCTGGCCATCGGAGAACTGCCGCGCCGAGATGTTCACCGACACCTTCGGCACGCGAACCCGGTTCTGGTGCCAGGTCTTGAGCTGGCGGCAGGCTTCGCTGATGACCCAGTCGCCAACGTCGACCACCAGACCGAGCTCTTCCAGCACCGGAATGAAATCCCCCGGCGGCACCAGCCCGCGACGCGGATGGCGCCAGCGCAGCAGCGCTTCGGCACCGGTCAGGCGTTTGCCGTCGCCGCTGAACTGCGGCTGGTAATACAGGACGAATTCGTTCTGTTCCAGCGCATGGCGCAGATCGCTTTCCAGCTCAAGACGCTCCAGCGCACTGGCGTTCATGTCGGCCTGATAGAACTGGAAGTTGTTCTTGCCACGCTCCTTGGCGTGGTACATCGCGGTATCGGCGTTCTTCATCAACTGGCTGAGTTCGTTGCCGTCCTGCGGACTCAAAGCGATGCCGATACTGGCGGTGACGAAGAACTCGCGGCCTTCCAGCACGAACGGTTTCACCAGGCTGGCAAGGATCTGCTCGGCCACATGAATCGCCCGGTTCAGCGCCATTTCGCGGCTGGAGCGGTGTTGCAGGAGCAGGGTGAACTCGTCGCCGCCCATGCGCGCCACGGTGTCGTCTTCGTCGACGCAGGCCAGCAGGCGCGTGGCCATGTCTTTCAACATGCGGTCGCCGGCGGCGTGGCCGAGGGAGTCGTTGATCGGCTTGAAGCGGTCGAGGTCGAGGAACATCAGCACCACCCACGACTTCTGCCGTTCGGCCGATTGCAGCGCGGTGTGCAGGCGATCCTGGAACAGCGTGCGGTTCGGCAGGTGGGTCAGGGCGTCGTAGTAGGCGAGGCGATGAATGCGTTGTTCGCTGGCCTTGCGCTCGCTGATGTCGCTGAAGAAACACACGTAACTGGCGAGGTCGCCTTCATCGTCGAGTACCGCGGTGATGCCGACCCACGCCGGGTAATGCTCGCCGTTACGACGCTTGAGCCAGACTTCGCCTTCCCAGGTGCTGTGCTGATGCAGTTGCTTGAGCACGTAACGCAGGTGTGCGTCCTGTTGTTCGTCGACGGTGAGCATGTTCGGCAACTGATCGAGCACTTCCGAGACGGCATAACCGCTGACCCGGCTGAAGGCTTCGTTGGCCTGCACGATGTAACCGGCGGGGTCGGTGATCAGGATCGCCGAAGTCGAGTGCTCGAATACCGTGGCCGCCATACGCAGGTCTTTTTCGGCGCGGCGCTGCTGGCTGATGTCGCGGCCGACGCCTAGCACGCCTTCGAACGCGCCGTGTTCGTCCCACACCAGCACCAGGCGCAGCTCGATCGGAATCTTGCGACCGTCGGCGCGCAGGCAGTCGAACAGGAACATCTGCGTCTGCACCTGGCTTCGCAGCTGTGCGAGTTGCTCAGGCTTGTCGAGCGCTTTGCTGACCCGGTCCATCAGGGAATAGATGCCGCTCAGCTGTTGCGGGTTGGCGATGGTCGATTGCCAGCCGTTCTGGAAAATCCACTCGGCGTCGTAACCCAGCACCGCCTGCACCGACGGGCTGACGTAGTTCAACGACAGCTTGCTGTCGGTGGAGAAAATCACGTCGCTGATGCTTTCGGCGAGCATGCGGTAGCGCTGTTCGCTGTCACGCAGCGATTCACTGGCCTCGATCTGCTCGGTGATGTCCTTGGCCACGCCGATGATCCGCGTAACCTGATCGTGTTTGTCGCGGGCCAGCGCTTGCTCACGAATGTCGAAGCGCCGCCACTTGCCGTCACGATGGCGGAAGCGCAGCTGACATTGCAGCAACTGACTGTAACCGGCGTGCCGCTGCATCTGCCGTGAGCGGTGGTAATAGTCGGCGTCTTCCGGGTGCAGGAGGATTTCCCAGAAGTACTCGCCCATCTGGTGCAGCTCGGAGCGGTTGTAACCGAGGGTCTGGCCGAGGTGATGGTTGCTGAAGATCATCCGCTGGCTGATCACGTCCTGCACATACAGATGATCCGGCACCGTGCGCACCACGTCCGACCAGAAACCTTCGCGCTCCAGCAGCGACAGTTCGATCAGCTTGCGGCTGGTGATGTCGTTGATGCTCAGAATCACCGCTTTATAGTCGTGCAGCTCTTCAGGCAGGCGCAGAACCATCCACAGGTGCTGATCGCGGCCATTGATATCCGGCAGTCTGATTTCCAGTTCCAGTTGATTCTGTTGCTGCAGAACGGCGTCGAGCACCTGGTTGCCGATGGCGCACTGGCTGTGCGGCTGGCCGTCGATCAGCAGTTGCCAGGCGTGCTCGCAGGAATTGACATTGAGCAGCTGCAGCGCGACCTGATTGACCTCGGTAACGCGCAGTTCTTGCAGCAGTTGCTGGCGCTGGACCGGTTGGTCGAGCCAGGCTTTGAGCTGGTCGCTGGTCTGGATCTGTGCTTTGTCGAACACCTGCTTGAGGCCGGACAGATCGAGCACACACAACGCAACGCCAGTGCCTTCAAAGATGTCCTGATAACGCCGGCGGCCTTCATGCAACTGGCGCTGGCGGCGACGCATGTTCAGCAGCGCGATCACTGGCAGCATCGAGAACGCCAGACCCAGCAGGCATTTGCCGATAAACGCTGGCAACAGTTCTTCGAGCACCCGCTGACGGTCGAACAGCCCGCGCAACTGCCAGTCGCTGCTGCTCAGCGGCACGGTTAAAACAGTGTTGGCCAGGTCGTCGGGGCTCAGCACGCCGGGCCTGGCTGAAGACAGCGCTTCGTCGCGGCTGATGATCTGGTGGTTGAGGCGGTTTTCCACCAGCCACAACGGGCGGATGCCGGTTTCGCCCTGCTGGGTCAGCGAGTCGAAGAAGGTCGGGGTCAGGCGCAACACCCAGTAACCGCGCGTGCTGCCGCTGGCTTGATGCAATAACAGATGCACCACCGAGCCGTCGTCGGCGTTGCTGAAGTAATGCGCCTGGGCGCGGCTGCGGCGCACCAGTTCAGCGAGGTAATCGGCGTCGTGGCTGTCGCTGGCGCTGTCGTTGAGGATTTTCCCGGACGGGCTGAGCAGGGCCAGGCTGCGTACGTCCGGCAGCGATTGCTGGAGCTTGCGCAGCAGCGCCTGCTGTTCGTCGGACGACTGCGGTTGTTCGACGATCGGTAGCAGGTTGAGGGCGATTTGCGCATTCAGCGACATGTTCAGGCTGACCTGTGAGGCGAGGTCGGCGGTGTAGTCGATGGTGTACTGGCGCTGGTTTTTCTGGGTCTCGCGCAATTGGTCGAGCAACTGCCAGAACAGCAATGCCAGCAGCAAAAGTACCAGCGTCGCCAAGGCACCCTTCAATGTTCCGCGCAGGGGCGAGCCGGTCCCCGGGTTGGACGCGCTCACAGAAGCTGGCGGGGTAACGTTGGACAAGCTGAAATCCTGCGGTTTGGCTGGACTGGCGCGACGTGCACTATAAGCCGGACGCCCGAAGGGCGGCTAGCATGCCTTGAGTTGTGGCGAAGTGCCAGCCCCACTCGGCTGGACTGCCTTCCGTCATTCAGGTAGCTTTGCCGGTTACGCGGGAGCGTTCCAGCTCCTAGACTCAGACTTTTTCAGCGCGCACGCATTGATGACCATCAAGTGAACGACGCGCATCGGTCTGGCCGGGCATCGCCTGCGCTCCAATCATTCATCTGTCACTGACCCAAGGTTCTCCATGGCTCAATACGTCTTCACCATGCATCGGCTGGGCAAAGTTGTTCCGCCGAAGCGGGAAATCCTGAAAAACATTTCGCTGTCGTTCTTCCCCGGCGCCAAGATCGGCGTACTCGGCCTCAACGGTTCGGGTAAGTCCACGCTGCTGAAAATCATGGCCGGCGTCGACACCGAGTTCGAGGGCGAAGCCCGTCCGATGCCGGACCTGAACATCGGTTATCTGCCGCAAGAACCACAACTTGATCCGACCAAGACCGTGCGTGAAGTGGTCGAGGAAGCCGTCAGCGTGATCAAGGACGCGCAAGCGCGTCTGGACGAGGTCTACGCCGCTTACGCTGACCCGGATGCCGACTTCGACAAGCTGGCTGCCGAGCAGGCCAAGCTCGAAGCAATCCTGCAGGCCAGCGATGGTCACAACCTGGAGCGTCAACTGGAAGTCGCCGCCGATGCGCTGCGTCTGCCGGCGTGGGATGCCAAGGTCGAACACCTGTCCGGTGGTGAAAAGCGTCGTGTGGCCCTGTGTCGTCTGCTGCTGTCCGCCCCGGACATGCTGCTGCTCGACGAACCGACCAACCACCTGGACGCTGACTCCGTGGCGTGGCTGGAGCACTTCCTGCACGACTTCCCGGGCACCGTGGTCGCGATCACGCACGACCGTTACTTCCTGGATAACGTTGCTGGCTGGATTCTCGAACTCGACCGCGGCGCGGGCATTCCTTACGAGGGCAACTATTCGGGTTGGCTGGAAGCCAAGTCCGATCGTCTGGCCCAGGAATCCAAGCAACAGTCGGCTCACGAAAAAGCCATGAAGGAAGAACTGGAGTGGGTGCGCAAAGGCGCCAAGGCCCGCCAGTCGAAATCCAAGGCACGTCTGCAACGCTTCGAAGAAATGCAATCGCAGGAATTCCAGAAGCGTTCGGAAACCAACGAGATCTACATCCCGGCCGGTCCGCGTCTGGGCGACAAGGTCATCGAATTCAAGAACGTCACCAAGGGCTACGGCGATCGCGTCCTGATCGACAACCTGTCGTTCTCCATGCCGAAGGGCGCCATTGTGGGCGTGATCGGTGGTAACGGTGCCGGTAAATCGACCCTGTTCCGCATGCTGATGGGCAAGGAAACGCCGGATTCGGGCAGCATCGAAATCGGCGAAACCGTGCAACTGGCCTGCGTTGACCAGAGCCGTGAAGACCTCGACGGCAGCAAGACCGTGTTCCAGCAGATCTCCGACGGTTCCGACCAGATCCGCATCGGCAACTACGAGATCCCGTCGCGCACCTACGTCGGTCGCTTCAACTTCAAGGGCGGCGACCAGCAGAAGTTCGTCAAGGACCTGTCCGGTGGTGAGCGCGGTCGTCTGCACCTGGCGCTGACCTTGAAGGAGGGCGGCAACGTCCTGCTGCTCGACGAACCGTCCAACGACCTCGACGTTGAAACCCTGCGTTCCCTGGAAGAAGCCTTGCTGGACTTCCCGGGCGCCGCCATTGTGATCTCTCACGATCGCTGGTTCCTGGACCGCGTCGCGACCCACATCCTGGCGTACGAAGACGACTCGCAAGCGGTGTTCTTCGAAGGCAACTACACCGAGTACGAAGCCGACCGCAAAAAGCGTCTTGGCGAAGCGGCGGCCCAGCCACACCGGGTACGCCACAAGAAACTGGCCTGATTCGGGTTGGTTGGATGAAAAAGCGGAGCCTTCGGGCTCCGTTTTTTTTGCCTGGGTTTCTTCAGCAATACCGGGTTGCGTTCATCGCTGGCAAGCCAGCTCCCACAGGATTTTTGTTGTACCTGGATTGTGTGAGCGCCACGAAAACTGTGGGAGCTGGCTTGCCAGCGATAGCGGTGTAACTGCTGGTGCATCACTTCAATTTGAACTCCCCATTCAGGTGCAATATCAGTCCAAAAAGCCCTCTGATTTATATCCTGTGCACCATTTAATTTCATAACTGCGACATTTTGCGCTGTTCCTGTGCGCAAATCGTTTGTTACAGTCCGGCTCAATCGCTTCCAACGACAATAAATTTGCCGAGACTTTTCCCATGATCGAATCCGTCGAATCCTTCCTCGCCCGACTGAAAAAACGCGACCCGGATCAACCCGAATTCCACCAGGCCGTCGAAGAAGTCCTGCGCAGTCTGTGGCCGTTTCTCGAAGCCAATCCGCATTACCTGACCTCAGGGATTCTGGAGCGTATCTGCGAGCCGGAGCGGGCGATTGTGTTTCGCGTGTCGTGGGTCGACGATCAGGGCAAGGTCCAGGTCAATCGCGGTTTCCGCATCCAGATGAACAGCGCCATCGGCCCGTACAAGGGCGGCTTGCGCTTCCATCCTTCGGTGAACCTGGGCGTGCTGAAGTTTCTCGCCTTCGAACAGACCTTCAAGAACTCCCTGACCTCATTGCCCATGGGCGGCGGCAAGGGCGGTTCGGACTTCGATCCGAAAGGCAAAAGCGACGCCGAAGTGATGCGTTTTTGTCAGGCGTTCATGAGCGAGCTGTACCGCCACATCGGCGCGGACGTCGATGTGCCGGCTGGCGACATCGGTGTCGGGGCGCGGGAGATCGGCTTTCTGTTCGGCCAGTACAAACGCCTGAGCAACCAGTTCACCAGCGTGTTGACCGGCAAAGGCATGACCTACGGCGGCAGCCTGATTCGCCCGGAAGCCACCGGTTTCGGTTGCGTGTACTTCGCCGAAGAAATGCTCAAGCGCCGCGGACAGGCCGTCGAAGGCAAACGCGTGGCGATCTCCGGTTCCGGCAATGTCGCCCAGTACGCGGCGCGCAAGGTCATGAACCTGGGCGGCAAGGTGATTTCCCTGTCCGACTCCGAAGGCACGTTGTACTGCGAATCGGGCCTGAGCGAAGAACAGTGGCTGGCGCTGCTGGAACTGAAAAACGTCAAACGCGGACGCATCAGCGAATTGGCCACGGCGTTCGGTCTGGAGTTCCGCGCCGGGCAGTTGCCGTGGTCGCTGCCGTGCGACATCGCGTTGCCGTGCGCCACGCAGAACGAACTCGACGCCAACGCCGCGCGCACACTGCTGCGCAACGGCTGCGTGTGCGTCGCCGAGGGCGCAAACATGCCGACCACGCTGGAGGCTGTGGATATCTTTATCGAGGCCGGCATTCTGTTCGCCCCGGGCAAGGCGTCGAACGCCGGCGGGGTCGCGGTCAGCGGGCTGGAGATGTCGCAGAACGCCATGCGCCTGCTGTGGACCGCTGGCGAGGTGGACAGCAAGTTGCACGCGATCATGCAGTCGATCCACCACGCTTGCGTGCATTACGGCGAAGAGAACGGGCGGATCAACTACGTCAAAGGCGCGAACATCGCCGGCTTCGTCAAAGTCGCCGATGCGATGTTGGCCCAGGGCGTGGTTTAAGCCGGTTCGATGCGAATCACTTCAATCACCTGATCGCCAGCGGGGCGCTGCCACAGCACCTCGTCATTGAGCCGGGCGCCGAGCAGCGCCCGGCCCAGCGGCGAGCCCCAGTTGATCAGGCCCTGACTGGCGTCGGCCTGATCTTCGCCGACCAGTTGCACCCGACTTTCGGTGTCGTGCTCGTCGGCAAAGGTCACCCAACTGCCAATCTGCACTTTTTCGGTAGAGGTCGCGGGGGCAACGACCTGCGCGCTGGTGAGGCGTTGGTTGAAGTAGCGCAAATCCCTTTCGAGATCGGCCAGGCGCTGCTTGTCGGCTTGTTCGCCCTTGGCCGATTGTTCGGCGTGCAGGGCTTGCAGCTCGGCGACTTTGGCCTGCAGCTGTGCCAGCCCCTGCGGTGTGACGTAATTGGGCTGCGCGCTGACCTGCCGTTCGACGGGCTGATCGGCTTGCGCGGCGGCATTGTCTTCGTTGACGAAAGCGCGGCTCATGCTGTCCTCCTCTGCATAGAGTTTGGGCCATGGTCGCCGGCATTTGGTTTCACTGGATGTCTGGAAACGACCTATTGCGAGCGATAGGCCCGTCCGGCGTCCTGATCCTTCTGTTGTTGCCAGGCGCGCTCGCGCTCGTCCCAGTGTTCGTTGCGATACTCTTCGCGATCCTTGTTCTCGAGCATCGCCTGACACTGGCGAAAGCCGTCGGTCCAGCCTTCGGCGTATTGCTTGTCTTTGAGGTAGCGCGGCACGTTCTTGCGAAACTCGCCACTGATCGAGCCGGCGGCTTGCCGGCCACTGACGCAACCGTCATCGAAACCGTCGGCGAAGGCCGGTGGATAACCTTTGGCGATCAAGTCTTCATGGGTGGTCTGGCAACCCCCGAGCAACAGCAAAACACCCAACAGTCCCGCACACCGCCACATTGCACTCTCCTGCGCCGATTCTCAGCTGATAGGGAAAGTCTAGAAGGGGATTCGTTGATGGGGTGTGAAAGGAAGATCAAAAGATCGCAGCCTGCGGCAGCTCCTACAGGAAAAATGCATTCCCACTGTAGGAGCTGCCGCAGGCTGCGATCTTTTAATAGTGATACCACTTCACTTCGAGCATCACTTCGTTTTCCGGCGTCGCCACATGACTGAACTCACGCTGCGCACTCAGGCGCAAACCGAGGTTGCGCGACAATTCCCACTGCTGGTTCAGGCTCAGGCTACGGCGCACTTCACCATTGAAGAAGTAATCGCCCTTGGCTTCCAGGCTGAGATTGCCCAGCGGGTTTTTCCATAGCACACCGGTATTGAAACCGCCGGCCGGGGAGACGAATTCGGCGAAGTCATTGTTGTGTTCGATGCGCACCGTGCCAAGGGCAAAACCGAGCGTGTCTTCGCCCAGTTGCCAGGTGCCGCCACCGCCGCCGTTGACGTGGCTGACCAGGTTTTCGTCATCGTGTTTGCCCGGTACGCGCTCAAGGCCGCCAGTGACTTGCCACGACAGCGGCTGCAGCAACTCATTGCGCGGGGTCAGCGAGCGAATGGTCGCCAGATCCAGTTGCTGGAATTGCCATTGGTTGCCTTCGTACTGGCGCAGCTTCATTTGCAGGATTTCGATCTGTGCGCCGAGGGGGAAGCTTTCGGCGTTGTCGTTGAGGTCGTGATAGGCCATGCGCAAACCGTACTCGCCGAACGCACGGTCGCCCCGGGTGCCGATGCCGGCCTGCCAGGTGCGTGATTCGTGGCCGTCTTCGGGCAGGCCCGGTTGGGGGATCTGCAGCTCCGGCGCCGGGTTCTTGTTGATCGCCCGCAGCAGTTCGAAGCTGCGCTGTGCGCGTTGCGGATCACGTTCCTGACCGTTGGCGCGGTAGCGTTCCAGGCGATACGCAGCATCGATGATCAGCGCCTGTCGATCCCGGGGCAGACCCTTGAAGGTCGGGTCTTGCAACACTTGCTGATCGGCGCTGACTTTCAGCACCCATTGCTGTTCGTCACTGCTCAACGGCTGGGCACGGCTGAGCAACTCACGTTCGCGGGACGGGCGATATTCGATACTTTCCACCAGTCCGGCTTCCTTCACGGCTTTGACCGTGTCGGTAGGGATGGCGGTCAGCGGGAATTGCTCGGTCAGGCGCAGGCTTGGACGCGCCACCTGCAGCAGTTCGAGCAGGCGATAGGAGCAGTTTTCGTCGAAGAAGAAATAGTCGAACTGGATCTGCTTCAGTTCCCACACATGTTCGACCATACGTGCGGTTTCTGCTTGCGTCAGGTTCAGCCGGTATTCCCACAGGTCGCGGTTTTCCAGGCTGCGGTACTCGGAGAGTTTTTCCTGATACGGCACCAGCGCGAACAGCCCCGGGTAGCCGCCCATCAAGCCTTTCCAGGCGTAGAGGATGCTGTTGTCGGAGCCTTCGATGTAGGCGCCGAAGTTGATCGCGTAACTCAACAGCGAAGTCTTGTCGGCCTGCACATCGGCCTGATCGATGCGCAGCAGGGTGTGGCCGAACATCGACGACGGACTGTTGAGGTACGCCGCCGGGAAGATCATCACCGCGCTGTGCGGCGAGACGTCCTTGAACCATTTCTTGAATTCGGCGCAATCGGGGGCGGGCAGATCGGTCAGGTTGAGCTGCGCTTTCAGCCAGCGGGTGCGGGCCGGATAGACGCACTGCGCGTGCTGCTCGCCGAGACTGGCCGGGGCGTACAGCGCTTGCACGGTGGCGGCCAACTCATGGTCGGGGTGTTCGTTGCCATCAGGCGCGAGAAAGAATTTCCTGTCGCTGACATAGCTGCGCCAGCCGCCGAGCTTGGCGGTTTCGTAATGACCGAGGGAAATCCAGAAGCGGTCGTTGGCCAGTTGCTGCAAACGTTGAGGGTCGATGTGAGGCGCGGCGGACAGCGGGGCGCAGACACAGAGCGCCAGCCAGGCAAGGCGTTTGAGCATAAGTGGCAACTTAAGTCGAAAAGAAAAACAAAGACCCCAAGCATAAATGCCGACCAGTCAAACCCGCACCAACCCTGTGGCGAGGGAGCTTGCTCCCGCTGGGACGCGCAGCGGCCCCGCTTATAAAAAACCGGGAGCGCTGCGCACTCCAGCGGGAGCAAGCTCCCTCGCCACAGGGTTCAGCGCATGTCACAACTGACTTGCATTGCTCAAAAAGGGTGGGCCATAAAAAACAAAACCCGCTTCCCGAAAGAAGCGGGTGGGGTCGAGCTTAAGCCTGAGTGGCGTACTTGGCCAGACGTGGGTCTGATTTCAGTACAGCCAGGGTGTTGGTATGCACGTCTTCGGCGGTCACGTCAGCCTTGCTGAAGATTTGCTGGAAGTGCTCGTGAGTGACAGCGGCGAAATGCGCACGGTCTTCCGGCGCCACGCCCAGTACCACAGCGTAAGTCGTCAGCGCTTCGCCGTTGCCTTTTGCCATGTCTTCGGACAGCTCGTTCATCATGCCATTCATGGCGAACCAGGATTTACCGCCGTAGGTCAGCGACGCGTTGGTCGAGCAACCGTTGGTGCCGGAAGTCATACCGAACGTAGCGTTACCGGAAGTGCCGTTGGTGGTGGATGCGAGGAAGTGGGCCGGGGTGCCACGCTGACCTTCGAACAGCATGTTGCCCCAACCGCAATCCGGACCGCCTGGCGCTTGCGCCATGGCATTGAGGGAAACAACGGTGAAGAGAGTACCGAGAAGAATCCGTTTCATAGCTTTGTTCTCTTTGTGTGCATACCAATGGACAGGGTTCTGGCCCCCCAAGTGCTGCCTAGACAGACCCTTTTGAAGCCAGTGGGCCGGTTATTAGTTCCAGCCGCGCAGTTTGGAGTTTAGGCACGTTCCCGTGGTTCCGTGATTTTTTGCTGATTATTCGTTGAAATCCCCGGAATCACGGGGCGGGCCGCGCGGCTCGGCGCTTGTCTATGCTTTGTCGCATGGCGCGCCTTGCCAGTGGGGCACGGGCAGCGCCAGAATGCCGCTATCTGCCCCGCCTGATTGTTAAGGAAGCCCGATGCCTGATCCTGTTGCTGCCAGCTTGCGTCTAGCGCCCGAAGCGCTGACCCGTCCGTTTTCCGCTGAACAGTTCAGCTTCACTACCACCAATGATCTGGAGCCCTTTCGCGGTGTGCTTGGCCAGGAACGTGCGGTCGAAGCCTTGCAGTTCGGTGTGGCCATGCCACGCCCCGGTTACAACGTCTTTGTCATGGGCGAACCGGGCACCGGTCGCTTCTCATTCGTCAAACGCTACCTGAAGGCCGAAGGCAAACGCCTGCAGACCCCGGCGGACTGGGTCTACGTCAACAACTTCGATGAGCCGCGCGAACCCCGCGCACTGGAACTGCCTTCGGGAACGGCCGCTGCGTTCATCGGCGACATCAACGGCTTGATCGACAACCTGCTGGCGACGTTTCCGGCGGTGTTCGAACACCCGTCCTACCAGCAGAAAAAAAGTGCCATCGACCGCGCCTTCAACCAGCGCTACGACAAGGCACTGGACGTCATCGAACGTCTGGCCCTGGAAAAAGACGTCGCCCTGTACCGCGACAGCAGCAACATCGCCTTCACCCCGATGCTCGAAGGCAAGGCGCTGGATGAAGCCGAGTTTTCGCAATTGCCGGAAGCCGAGCGCGAGCGTTTCCACGAAGATATTTCCGGTCTCGAAGAGCGGCTGAATGAAGAGCTTGCGAGCCTGCCGCAGTGGAAGCGCGAGTCGAACAATCAGTTGCGCCAGCTCAACGAAGAAACCATCACCCTGGCCTTGCAGCCGTTGCTGTCGCCGCTGTCGGAAAAGTACGCGGAGAACGCCGCGGTCTGCGGTTACCTGCAAGCGATGCAGGTGTATCTGCTGAAAACCGTGGTCGAGCAACTGGTCGACGACAGCAAGACCGATGCCGTGGCGCGCAAGCTGCTGGAAGAGCAATACGCGCCGAGCCTGGTGGTCGGTCATCCGCACAGTGGCGGTGCGCCGGTGGTGTTCGAACCGCATCCGACCTACGAAAACCTGTTCGGCCGCATTGAATACACCACCGATCAGGGCGCGCTTTACACCACTTATCGCCAGTTGCGCCCGGGCGCATTGCATCGCGCCAATGGCGGCTTCCTGATTCTTGAAGCGGAAAAAATGCTCAGTGAGCCGTTCGTGTGGGACGCACTCAAGCGCGCCCTGCAATCGCGCAAACTGAAGATGGAATCGCCGCTGGGCGAGATGGGCCGTTTCGCCACCGTGACCCTGAATCCGCAGCACATTCCGTTGCAGGTCAAAGTGGTGATCATCGGTGCGCGGCAGTTGTATTACACGCTGCAGGACCTCGATCCGGACTTCCAGGAGATGTTCCGCGTGCTGGTCGACTTCGACGAAGACATCCCGATGGTCGACGAAAGCCTGGAGCAGTTCGCCCAGTTGCTGAAAACCCGCACTTCGGAAGAAGGCATGGCGCCGCTGACCGCCGATGCGGTGGCGCGTCTGGCGACTTATAGCGCACGTCTGGCCGAACATCAGGGGCGTTTGTCGGCGCGTATCGGCGACCTGTTCCAACTGGTCAGCGAGGCGGACTTCATTCGTCATCTGGCCGGTGATGAAATGACCGACGCCGGGCACATCGAGCGTGCGCTGAAAGCCAAAGCTACTCGCACTGGCCGCGTATCGGCGCGGATTCTCGACGACATGCTCGCCGGGATCATCCTGATCGACACCGACGGCGCTGCGGTCGGCAAGTGCAACGGGCTGACCGTGCTGGAAGTCGGCGATTCGGCGTTCGGTGTACCGGCGCGGATTTCCGCCACGGTGTACCCGGGCGGCAGCGGCATCGTCGACATCGAACGCGAGGTCAACCTGGGTCAGCCGATCCACTCCAAGGGCGTGATGATCCTCACCGGGTACCTGGGCAGCCGTTACGCCCAGGAATTCCCGCTGGCGATTTCCGCGAGCATTGCGCTCGAGCAATCCTACGGTTACGTCGATGGCGACAGTGCGTCGCTGGGCGAGGCTTGCACGTTGATTTCGGCGCTGTCGAAAACCCCGCTCAAGCAGTGCTTCGCGATCACTGGTTCCATCAACCAGTTCGGTGAAGTGCAGGCGGTCGGCGGGGTCAACGAGAAAATCGAGGGCTTCTTCCGTCTCTGCGAAGCACGTGGGCTGACGGGTGAGCAGGGCGCGATCATTCCGCAGGCCAACGTCGCCACGCTGATGCTCGACGAGAAGGTGCTGGCGGCCGTGCGCGCCGGGCAGTTCCATGTGTACGCGGTGCGTCAGGCCGATGAGGCGCTGAGCCTGTTGGTCGGCGAGCCGGCCGGTGAGCCGGATGCTGACGGTCAGTTCCCTGAAGGCAGCGTCAATGCGCGCGTGGTCGAGCGTCTTCGGGTGATTGCCGAGATGATCAGTGAAGAGGATCTGAAAGAGGCCGAGAAGGAGTTGGCGCAGGAGGCGTTGGCCGAGGCCAAACCCGCCTGAGACTTCATGCATTACATCTGTGGGAGCGAGCCTGCTCGCGAAAGCGGTGTATCGGACGACGAATGAGTCGCCTGACACTCCGCATTCGCGAGGGGGCTCGCTCCCACAGTGTTTTTCCAGATTGATTTTTGCGCTGATCTTCGGGAAAAGTGCCACTACTCTGGCGTCAGAATTCACACAATGACCATTCGGCGCCTTCTGGTTCTATCCGGCTTGCGCGGCGGACTTTTCTTCTATTCTCAGCTCAAGGACATCGACAGTATCACTGGATCGAAACAGCCTTCGCGTGAAGGCTGAATACAGGTTTTACCGAGGGTCGCCGCCATGTCGCGCAACCTCTGCCTCACCCGTCAATGCCTGGGTCTTGTGACCCGTATCGAATGCGCCATCAAACCCCTGGCCGGCGATAACGGCATGTGGACCTTGCTCTTCGCTGCCGGCATGGCCGGCGAACAACCCTCCGCCATCAAGGCTCAGGGCCCGTTTCATGGGCCGGTCGCCGCCGAGTCGATTCTCGACACCATTGTGGAAAGCCTGACGATGCACGGCTACGAGCTGGCCAATGATCCGCAGATCTGGAGCCTGCACCTGCAGGCGCAGCTGCGCCAGATCAACGGTGGCCGTGGACGTCCGGTCGGTGTGTTCGACCATTAGGTGTAATCACCGCGCCGTGTCGGGCAACGGCGCCTTGTCGAGCTTGACCTCAAAGCCGTATTGCACGGTATTGAGTTCAGTTCGCTGATAGGTCTCCACCTGCGTTGGACGGCCATAGAAGTAATGCACGCCGAACAGCGCCGGGCCTTGCGCACTCGCGTCGTGGCTGACCGAGAGAATCTGTTTCAGGTAGTTGCCGCTGTCGTCCTTGACGAAGAAACGCCAAGCGTTGGCCGGGAACCGTTTCAGGTCCACCACCAGTGTGTTGTTCTTGATCTCCAGGCCTTTGGGCAGGGCCTTGGCGTCGTAGGTTTGCTGGTCGACGGTCGCGAGAAACAATGGCATCGAGCCCACGGCAATCGCCGGGGTTTCCGGAAACAGGTTCAAATCGTAAGTGATCGTCGCTTGCAGCGGATCGACCTGATACGCCTCGGGCGGCAGTTCGATCGGCTCATCGAGTTTGCCGCTGCGTTTCTCGGTGAAGAAGGTCACGGGACTCTCGCCGGGGCTGAAGTCATCGCCGAGCAGCTCATCGTTGAAGGTTCGACGGTGAGAGAACTCGATGCGTGCAGCGCTCGGATCTTCCACGGACTGATGGATGCGGATGCCGGCCTTTAACGCTTCCTCGGTGAGGCTCGCGCCCTTGAGCCAGTTCGGCGCCAGGTCGTCATAGACGACTACCGCCGGGTCCAGCGGCTGGATGGCTTTTTCGGTGGTGTGCTGACTGAAGGTGCGCACCGGCAGGTCCAGCGCCTTGCGGGTCACGGTCGCCGATGAAAAATCCAGCACGCTGACTTCGAGGGTGTCGACGGGGCCGTTGAAGTAGACCTTGTTATAGCGGCGCGGATGCTGCTGTGCGAAGGCCTGCTGTTCGTCCTCAAGCTGTTTTTCCAGCGCCTCGCTCCAGGTTTTCTGCTGTTGCAGATGCGCCAGTTGTTTCTCGTAGAAGGCGACTTGTGCCGGGCTCTCATTGATTGAGCCGGCGCGCACCAGGTATTGCCCGGTGGTGTCGCGGGCCTGAACGATCAACGGATTGAGCTGTGCACCCTCGACCTCGGGGGCCAATGGCAGGCTGTTGCTGAATTCGACTTCGGCGTAGTTTTTCGCAAGCTTCAGCAGGGTGACGCTGAGGTTGTCATCGGTGCGGGTCTGGCCGACATCCTTCTGACTCAGGTTGAAGCTGAACAGGCGGCGCGGCGTGATGACTTCGACGTTGCCCTGCAGGCTCACTGGCTGCGGTTGTGTCTTCTTGTCGACGTCCAGCCCCTCGATGAAAGGGTAGGTCACGGTCAGGTCATCGGGGTTGGTGACGTTGGAGCTGGACGGGCTCAACTGGATGCCGGGATCGGTTTCCGACCACTCCGGCTGATAAGCGATCACGCGCTTGTTGCTCAGGGTCACCGACTGCCATTCCACGCCATGCGGGAACAGGAAACCGCCGGGAATGTTCAGATTGAAGGGGAACACCGGCTGCAGGTCGGTGAGGTAGTCGGAGCTGGCGTCCTTGTGCAATACGAACAGTCCGTTGATGAATGTATCGACCAGCGCCTGCGGCGAAGGGTAGTGCTTGAGGATGCCGAGGGAGTCTTCGCCGTAGACGGTTTTCAGGGGTGTGCTGTCGAGCTTGAGTTGCGCGCGTTCGAGCAACAGCAGCGAACCGCCGAGTTCGGTCACGGCATCCTTGAGCTTCGGATCGGTGATGGCGTCCAGTGAATGTTCGAAGGTTGCCGTCTTCGCGTCGAGGCTGACCGAGGGTTTTTTCTCTTCGCCGGGAGAGCAGCCGCCCAGCAGCAGAGCGAGGCAAATCCCGGCAGTTTTCAACGGCAATCGCACATCCATTTCCAGTCGTCCTGTCCACTTTCGCTAGGCGGTCAATGGTTTGGACAGTAGCAGAAAAAAAATCATACACACACGCAGGTTGCGCTGATTGGAGGTGCGGGGCGGGCCGTTTCTGGCTGTCACGGTCGGCTGGTATACTCGCCGCCGATTTCAATCCTTATTGTGTGAGAGTCAATGGAACGCTTTATCGAAAATGCAATGTACGCCACGCGCTGGCTGCTGGCGCCGATCTATATCGGGCTGTCCCTCGGGCTGCTGGCGCTGGCATTGAAATTCTTCCAGGAAGTGTTTCATGTCATTCCCAACGTGTTCTCCATGGCCGAATCGGATCTGATCCTGGTGCTGCTGTCGCTGATCGACATGGCGCTGGTGGGCGGCTTGCTGGTGATGGTGATGATTTCCGGCTACGAGAACTTCGTGTCCGAGCTGAACATCGACGAAGGCAAAGAGAAGCTCAGCTGGCTGGGCACCATGGACTCCTCGTCGCTGAAGATGAAAGTGGCGGCGTCGATCGTGGCGATTTCCTCGATCCATCTGCTGCGGATCTTCATGGATGCCAAGAACGTCGATCCCGAGCACCTGATGTGGTACGTGATCATCCACATGACCTTCGTGATTTCGGCGTTCGCGATGGGTTACCTGGACAAGCTCACCAAGCACTGATTATTGTTTGATCGCTGCAAAAACACCGCCCGTCTGTTGCGAAACAGACGGGCGGTGTCGTTTGCGGCTTGTGCTTTGGTGCGCGCGGGCATATCCCTGTAAAGGTCCTGGCTCGCCATCGCACGAGGTGCCTTCATGAACCTGCAAGAGTTGAATGCGTTTGCCATCGCCAGAAAGGTCGATGAGCTGAACCTGATCTCCATGGAGGGCGGGATTTATCTGCTCGAAGCGCGGATGCACGGGGCGGCGTATCCGCTGAGTGATCTCAAGGGCGAGATGCTGCAGCTGCGTTCGGTGGAGCACGCGCGGGATTTGCTGCATAACTTTCCGGTGCTGCCGTTCAACCTCGTCCATACCTCGGTGCACGACGAAATGTGCGGCCTGGGCGTCAGTGACGAGGAAAGCCTGAAAGTGCCGCTGGCGTGGCGCTCGGCCCTGTAGGCGTTGCGCGCCATTGCTGGGCATCTGTGCTAGTCTGCTCGCCCTTTTAGGTTCCGGGCGCGCCGGGACGCGCTGTGCACGCACGGCAAGTCTTGCGGCCGTCCGCACAGCGGAGCAGTGTCATGTCCGAAGTAAATCTGTCCACCGACGAAACCCGCGTCAGCTACGGCATTGGCCGTCAGCTGGGTGACCAGCTGCGCGACAACCCGCCACCGGGTGTCAGCCTGGACGCCATCCTGGCCGGTCTGACCGACGCATTCGCCGGCAAGCCAAGCCGTGTCGATCAGGAAGCCATGTCCGCCAGCTTCAAGGTGATCCGCGAGATCATGCAAGCCGAAGCCGCCGCCAAAGCTGAAGCGGCTGCCGGTGAAGGCCGTGCGTTCCTGGCTGAAAACGCCAAGAAAGAAGGCATCACTACTCTGGCTTCCGGTCTGCAATTCGAAGTGCTGACCCAAGGCGAAGGCGCCAAGCCATCCCGTGAAGACACCGTGCGTACTCACTACCACGGCATGCTGATCGACGGCACCGTGTTTGACAGTTCCTACGATCGTGGCCAGCCAGCAGAATTTCCGGTGGGCGGCGTGATCGCCGGCTGGACCGAAGCCCTGCAACTGATGAACGCCGGCAGCAAATGGCGCCTGTACGTGCCGAGCGAACTGGCTTACGGCGCTCAAGGCGTTGGCAGCATCCCGCCGCACAGCGTTCTGGTGTTCGACGTCGAGCTGCTGGACGTTCTGTAAAACCTTTGTGGGAGCAAGCTTGCTCGCGAATGCAGGCGATCCGGTTCAAATCTGCAATCGCGTTGCTGCCTTCGCGAGCAAGCTCGCTCCCACAGGTTTTGGGTTGCTTTTCATATTTCGATCTTGTGATGCAGCTCATGGGTCGGGCGCAAGGCCCGGGCATAGCAGAACAGGAACAGATTGCGCACCAGCTCCTTGAGCACCAGCGGCTCGCTGGAATTCAGGCTGCTGACGTCCAGATCGCCCTGATCCTGCAGCTCATGCAGGGCTTCTTCTTCCAGAACCGCACAGACTTCCCCGGTTTCCCGATGCAGGATCCTGAGGTACGGGTGTGGGCGATCCAGCCAGGCATCGATCAAATAAGTCATGGGTCTCATCTCCTTGAAAGGTTTCAATGAGAATAATTCTTATTCGTCAAATAGCAAGTGCCTATTGGCGCAATGCGATTTTTTCCGGGTAAAGATTGCGTAAGGTCAAAACGGCTGGCGTCTGGCTATTACGCGAGTATGCGGGAGCAAAGCGGGAGAGGGCGGAGCTCCATCCCACGCCGGGCGTGGGATGGCTGACAGCAGGATCAGACCTTTCTGACAAACTCGGACTTGAGTTTCATCGGGCCGATGCCGTCGATCTTGCAGTCGATGTCGTGGTCGCCATCGCACAGGCGGATGTTCTTGACCTTGGTGCCGACCTTGACCACCAGCGAGGTGCCCTTGACCTTCAGGTCCTTGATCACGGTGATGGTGTCGCCGTCCTGCAGGACGTTGCCGACCGAATCTTTCTTCACGGCATCATCGGACGCCACTTCGGTTTCGCCGTTGGCCGACCACTCGTGGGCGCACTCAGGGCAGATCAGTTGGGCACCGTCTTCGTAGGTGTATTCGGAATTGCATTTCGGGCAGGGTGGCAACGTGCTCACTAAGGCTCCTTGGGATGTGGATCGCTAAAAGTCGCACATTGTATAAGGTTTTAGCCTTTGATGGAGCCAAAAGCAGAAGATCGCAGCCTTCGGCAGCTCCTACAGATGATTGTGCAGGGGCTGCCGCAGGCTGCGATCTTTTGATCTTGCTTCAGCGATATCAGTGCGTGCGGGCGACCGCAAACTCGCTCAGTTCTACCAGTGCATCGCGGTATTCGCTGGCCGGCAGCGCGTCGAGGCACTTGATCGCACGGGCCACGTAGTCACGGGCCAGTTGCGCGGTGTACTCCAGCGAACCCGAGGCTTCCACGGCGATGCGGATGCTTTCGAGGTCTTCGATTCCGCCTTTCTGGATCGCCTGGCGTACCAGGGCAGCCTGTTCCGGCGTGCCTTCGCGCATGGTAAAGATCAGCGGCAGGGTTGGCTTGCCTTCGGCCAGATCGTCACCGACGTTCTTGCCCAGGGTCTCGGCGTCACCCTTGTAGTCCAGCAAGTCGTCAACCAGTTGGAATGCCACGCCGAGGTGATCGCCGAAGGTGCGCAGGGCTTCGCTCTGCTCGGCGGTGGCACCGGCCAGTGCGGCAGCGCTGTGGGTCGAGGCTTCGAAGAGCATCGCGGTCTTGCCGCGGATGACTTCCATGTAGGTTTCTTCGGTGGTGCTGGCGTCGCGCACCTTGGACAGTTGCAGCACTTCGCCTTCGGCGATGATGCGCGTGGCCTGGGACAGGATCTTCATCACCGGCATCGAGCCCAGTTCGACCATCATTTCGAACGAGCGCGAGTACAGGAAATCGCCGACCAGCACGCTCGGAGCGTTGCCCCACATGGCGTTGGCGGTCGAGCGGCCACGGCGCATGCCGGACATGTCGACCACGTCGTCATGCAGCAGGGTCGCGGTGTGCAGGAATTCGATGGTGGCGGCCAGCAGACGCAGGTCGTCGCCTTCGCGACCCAAGGCCTTGCCGCACAGCAGCACCAATAAAGGACGCAGGCGTTTGCCGCCGGCCGAGGTGATGTAATCGCCGATTTTCGATACCAGCGGCACTCGGGAAGTCAGCTGCTTCTTGATGATGCCGTCGACGGCGTTAAAATCGTCCGCCACCGCGCGGTAGAAAGCTTGGGGTTGCATCAGCGACAGTTGCTCCAGAAGGGTTGCGCGGCATGCTAGGACCCCCACCGGGGCCTGTCAAGGCGCGATGGACGGCCTCTTGCGTGACTCTCGATGCTTGCGTACAATCGCGCACCCTGAACTTCCTGGGCAGCACCTGCCTTACGCAATTGCACTTGGGCCGTTCCAGCCCCATGCAGCCATGCCAGCCAATACCTCTTCTTATAAAGAGCTGGGTGAGCAGGATTATCGGAGAAATACCATGTACGCAGTAATCGTTACCGGCGGTAAGCAATACAAGGTCGCTGAAGGTGAATACCTGAAGATCGAAAAACTGGAAGTCGCTACTGGCGAATCCGTGACTTTTGACCGCGTTCTGCTGGTCGCCAATGGCGACGACGTGAACATCGGCGCACCTGTTGTTGCTGGCGCAACCGTCAAGGCTGAAGTGATCTCCCAAGGTCGTCACGATAAAGTCCGCATCATCAAGTTCCGTCGCCGTAAGCACCACATGAAGCGTATGGGCCACCGCCAGTGGTTCACCGAGATCAAAATCACCGGTATTCAGGCTTAATTACAGCCTAATTCCTCACTAGGAGAATTGAACTCATGGCACACAAAAAAGCTGGTGGTAGTACCCGTAACGGTCGCGACTCAGAAGCCAAACGCCTTGGCGTGAAGATGTATGGCGGCCAGGTCATCAAGGCCGGCAACATCATCGTGCGTCAGCGCGGCACCCAATTCCACGCTGGCTACGGCGTTGGCATGGGTAAAGATCACACCCTGTTCGCGAAAATCGAAGGCGTGATCAAGTTTGAAGTAAAAGGCGCCTTCGGTCGTCGTTACGTGAGCGTTGTCGCGGCTTAATCGCGAGATCGCTGGAAGAGCCCTGTCTTGCGACGGGGCTTTTTCGTTTGTGGGGTGAGTCTCTTGCAAAACTGTTTGTATGGGCTGTCGGCGTGCGATGCAGGTCGTGGTTTGGGGTCGCTGCGCTCATTTTTGCAAGAGTCTTATGTCTTGATTGTTTTTCGGCTCGTCCGTATGGCGAGAGGCGTTGAGTTATGAAGTTTGTAGACGAAGTATCGATCCGCGTAAAAGCTGGCGACGGCGGCAATGGCTGCATGAGTTTCCGTCGGGAAAAATTCATTGAGAACGGCGGCCCGAACGGTGGTGACGGCGGTGACGGCGGTTCCATCTACATGATGGCCGACGAAAACCTCAACACCCTGGTCGACTACCGTTACACCCGGCACTTCGATGCCGAGCGTGGCTCCAACGGCGGCAGCACCGATTGCACCGGCAAGAAGGGTGAAGACCTGATCCTGCGCGTGCCGGTCGGTACCACCGTGATCGACTCGGCCACCCAGGAAGTGATTGGCGACCTGACCAAGGCTGGCCAGAAACTGATGGTAGTGCAGGGCGGTTGGCACGGTCTGGGCAATACGCGTTTCAAATCCAGTACCAACCGTGCGCCGCGCCAGACTACGCCGGGCAAACCGGGTGAGCAGCGCGACCTGAAACTGGAAATGAAAGTGCTGGCCGACGTGGGTCTGCTGGGCTTGCCGAACGCCGGTAAAAGTACCTTTATCCGTTCGGTGTCGGCGGCCAAGCCGAAAGTCGCCGACTACCCGTTCACCACGCTGGTGCCGAACCTGGGTGTGGTCAGCGTCGACCGCTGGAAAAGCTTCGTCATCGCCGACATTCCGGGTCTGATCGAAGGCGCTTCCGACGGTGCCGGTCTGGGCATTCGCTTCCTCAAGCACCTGGCGCGTACGCGTCTGTTGCTGCATCTTGTCGACATGGCGCCGTTGGATGACAGCAGTGCGCCAGACGCAGCCGAAGTGATCGTCAATGAGCTGGTCAAATTCAGTCCTTCGCTGGCTGAGCGTGATCGTTGGCTGGTGCTGAACAAATGCGACCAGATCCTTGAAGAAGAGCATGAAGAGCGCGTCAAGGAAATCGTCGATCGCCTGCAGTGGGAAGGTCCGGTCTACGTGATCTCGGCCATCGCCAAAGAAGGCACTGAGCGTCTGACGCGCGACATCATGCGTTACCTGGAAGATCGTGCCGATCGTCTGGCTAACGACCCGGCGTACAAGGAAGAGCTGGCCGATCTCGATCAGCGCATCGAAGACGAGGCTCGTGCTCAGTTGCAGGCACTGGACGACAAGCGTGCCCTGCGTCGCAGTGGCGTGAAGTCGGTCCATGACATCGGCGATGATGACTGGGACGAAGAAGATGTGGATGATGAAGACGGTCCGGAAATCATTTACGTGCGCGACTGATTCGTTGCAGTAAACTTAAGCGCCGCTCAATCGAGCGGCGTTTTAGTATCTGGAAATCGCAAGTCACAAATAACGACATGGGCGGCGCTGGGTCGCGCTGCCCTCAAGCTAAGGTTGAAGATGATGCGGAGCAAGGTGACAGGTGCGCAGCGTTGGGTCGTGAAGATCGGCAGCGCTTTGCTGACAGCTGATGGCAAAGGGCTGGATCGCGCGGCAATGAGTGTCTGGGTCGAGCAGATGGTGGCCTTGCATGAGGCGGGTGTCGAGCTGGTGCTGGTGTCTTCCGGTGCTGTGGCTGCCGGCATGAGCCGTCTCGGCTGGACTGCACGACCCAGTGCGATGCACGAGCTCCAGGCTGCCGCGGCAATCGGTCAGATGGGGCTGGTGCAGGCCTGGGAATCGAGCTTTGCCGAGCATGGCCGGCACACCGCGCAGATTCTCCTGACTCACGATGACTTGTCCGACCGCAAGCGCTACCTGAACGCCCGCAGCACCCTGCGTGCACTGGTCGAGCTGAAAGTCATCCCGGTGATCAACGAAAACGACACGGTGGTCACCGACGAAATCCGTTTCGGCGACAACGACACGCTTGCAGCGCTGGTGGCCAACCTGGTCGAGGCTGATCTGCTGGTGATCCTCACCGATCGCGACGGCATGTTCGATGCTGATCCGCGCAATAACCCTGATGCGCAATTGATTTACGAAGCGCGTGCCGATGATCCGACCCTGGATGCAGTGGCGGGCGGCACCGGTGGTGCGCTGGGGCGTGGCGGCATGCAGACCAAGCTGCGTGCGGCGCGTCTGGCGGCGCGTTCCGGGGCGCATACCATCATCGTCGGTGGGCGTCTGGAGCGAGTGCTTGATCGTTTGAAGGCGGGTGAGCGCATCGGTACGCTGCTGTCGCCTGAACGCGGCATGCTGGCGGCGCGCAAACAGTGGCTGGCCGGGCATCTGCAAACTCGCGGTACGCTGGTGCTGGACGAAGGTGCGGTGTCGGCATTGTCCCAGGGCCACAAGAGTCTGTTGCCGGTCGGTGTGAAACTGGTCCAGGGCAGTTTTCGCCGGGGCGAAATGGTGGTCTGCGTGGCACCTGATGGTCGCGAGATTGCCCGTGGCCTGGCCAACTACAGTGCGCTTGAGGCGCAAAAAATCATCGGTCAGTCGTCGGATGCGATTGTCGGCGTGCTGGGCTACATGGCTGAGCCGGAACTGGTTCACCGTGACAACCTGATTCTGGTCTAAGGGAAATTACGCATGCGCATGGCAAAAGGATTGTTGGGGCTGCTGATGGCGTTGCCATTACTGGCTTCGGCGGAGGAAATCGGTCAGGTGTCGACGGTATTCAAGTTCGTCAGCCCGAATGACCGGATCGTGGTTGAAGCTTTCGATGATCCGAAAGTCGACGGCGTGACCTGCTACCTGTCTCGCGCCAAAACGGGTGGGGTGAAGGGTGGTCTGGGTCTGGCTGAGGATCGCGCTGAAGCGTCGATTGCCTGTCGCCAGGTTGGTCCGATCAAGTTCAAGGGCGAGCTGAAGGATGGTGATGAGGTGTTCAAGGAGCGTACGTCGCTGGTGTTCAAGACCATGCAGGTGGTGCGTTTCCTCGACAAGAAGCGCAATACGCTGGTGTACCTGGTCTACAGCGATCGCGTGATCGAAGGGAGTCCGCAGAATGCGGTAACCGCAATTCCGATCGTGCCGTGGGTGCCGGTCCAGCAGTAACAGCACAAAACCAATTGCAGGGGTGAGCTTGCTCGCTCCTGCATTTTTTTGCTCTGCGTTTATCAAATTGCAGGCAATAAAAAACCGACCCTAAGGTCGGTTTTTTAATGACTACGTCGATTAAGCAGCTTCTTTCAGTGCTTTGACGTGGCCATTCAGACGGCTCTTATGACGAGCAGCCTTGTTCTTGTGGATGATGCCTTTATCGGCCATGCGGTCGATAACTGGCACAGCCAGAACGTATGCAGCTTGAGCTTTTTCAGCGTCTTTTGCGTCGATGGCTTTAACTACATTCTTGATGTAGGTACGAACCATGGAACGCAGGCTGGCGTTGTGGCTGCGACGCTTCTCAGCCTGTTTTGCACGTTTTTTGGCGGAAGGTGAGTTGGCCACCGTCGAGCTCCTCGAAAGACTTTTTAGGAAATAGCAAACAAAATAGGCCGCGAATCATGCCGATGAAGAGAAGTCTTGTCAAGGGCGCTTGAAACGTTCCGCTAAGTGGTAGGTATAAAGAGGCGGGATATTTATTTCCGGCGCTTGACCTGTAAACTCGCGAGCTTTGGCTCTGTGCTGTTGCGGCGCGGAGTATCGCACAAGTGGGCGCATTGTTCGCCTGCTGTTTATCGACAGGCACTAATTTCCTCAATGAATCTGCTCAAATCGTTGGCCGCTGTCAGCTCTATCACGATGCTTTCCCGGATTCTGGGGTTCGTCCGTGACACGCTCATCGCTCGCACCTTCGGCGCCGGAATGGCGACGGACGCCTTTTTCATTGCCTTCAAATTGCCCAACCTGCTGCGACGAATCTTCGCCGAGGGTGCGTTCTCGCAGGCCTTCGTGCCGATTCTGGCCGAATACAAAAGCCAAAAGGGCGAAGAGGCGACTCGCACCTTTATCGCTTACGTTTCCGGTTTGCTGACCCTGGTGCTGGCGCTGGTTACCGCGCTGGGGATGATCGCTGCACCGTGGGTGATCTGGGCCACGGCTCCGGGTTTTACCGACACGCCGGAAAAATTCCAGCTCACCTCTGATCTGTTGCGGGTGACGTTCCCTTATATATTGCTGATCTCCCTGTCCTCGCTGGCCGGGGCGATCCTCAATACCTGGAACCGTTTTTCGGTGCCGGCCTTCGTGCCGACCCTGCTTAATGTCAGCATGATCGTGTTTTCGCTATTCCTGACGCCGTATTTCAACCCGCCGGTCATGGCGTTGGGCTGGGCGGTGCTGGTCGGTGGTCTGGCGCAGTTGCTCTATCAACTGCCGCACCTGAAAAAGATCGGCATGCTGGTGCTGCCACGCCTGAACCTGCGTGATACCGGTGTCTGGCGAGTGATGAAACAGATGTTGCCGGCGATCATTGGCGTCTCGGTGAGTCAGATTTCGCTGATCATCAACACCATTTTCGCTTCGTTTCTGGTGGCCGGGTCGGTGTCGTGGATGTATTACGCTGACCGTTTGATGGAGCTGCCGTCCGGCGTGCTCGGTGTGGCGCTGGGCACGATTCTGCTGCCGACATTGGCCAAGACCTACGCGAGCAAGGATCGCCACGAGTATTCGCGGATCCTCGACTGGGGCCTGCGCCTGTGCTTTGTGCTGGTGCTGCCGTGTGCACTGGCTCTGGGAATTCTCGCCGAGCCACTGACCGTCTCATTGTTCCAGTACGGTCAATTCAGCGCGTTTGATGCGTCCATGACCCAGCGTGCGCTGATTGCCTATTCTGTCGGTCTGCTTGGGATTATCGTGATCAAGGTGCTGGCGCCGGGCTTTTATGCGCAACAGAACATCCGCACCCCGGTAAAAATCGCAATTTTCACGCTGGTGTGCACGCAGTTGTTCAACCTGATACTGATCGGCCCGCTGGCTCACGCCGGTCTGGCGCTGGCGATCAGTGCCGGTGCCTGTCTGAATGCCGGGCTGTTGTTCTATCAACTGCGCAAGCAAAAGATGTATCAGCCGCAACCAGGCTGGTACACATTTGGCTTCAAACTGGTGGTGGCAGTGGCGGTGATGTCGGCGGTATTGCTGCTGGGCATGCATTTCATGCCGGCTTGGGATCAGGGGCACATGCTGGAGCGCTTTCTGCGTCTGGGGGCGCTGGTGGTTGCTGGTGTGGTGGCGTATTTCGGTATGTTGCTGCTGCTCGGTTTCCGTCTGCGCGACTTCAATCGCAAGGCTTTGAGCTGAGGTTTCAGCCTTTATAACCGGGCACGGGCCGGCAGTTTTGTCGGCTCGATCACTTTGCGTTACGGTGTTGCCTGTCGTCGACCGTCGGGTGTGGTTATAATCGACCACTTTATGAGCAAGAAGCGCGTTATGCAGCTGGTTCGAGGCCTCCACAACTTGCGCCCCCAGCATCGGGGCTGCGTCGCCACTATTGGCAACTTTGACGGTGTTCACCGTGGTCACCAGGCTATCCTGGCCCGGCTGCGTGAGCGTGCGCTTGAGTTGGGCGTACCCAGCTGCGTGGTGATTTTCGAGCCGCAGCCCCGGGAGTTCTTTGCCCCGGAGACCGCGCCGGCACGTCTGGCCCGCTTGCGCGACAAATTGCAGCTGCTGGCTGCCGAAGGTGTCGACCGGGTGTTGTGCCTGGCATTCAACCAGCGCCTGAGCAAGCTCAGCGCCAGTGAGTTCGTCGATACCATCCTGGTGGACGGCCTCGGCGTGCAGCATCTGGAAGTCGGCGACGATTTCCGCTTTGGCTGCGATCGCCTTGGCGATTTCGATTTTCTGCTGCAGGCCGGCCAAGTTCACGGTTTTACCGTGGAAGCCGCACAAACCGTTGAGCTGGACGGCATTCGCGTCAGCAGCACCCAGGTGCGCAATGCGTTGGCCGCCGCCGATTTTGCCTTGGCTGAACGCTTGCTCGGCCGCCCGTACCGGATCGCCGGTCGCGTGCTGCACGGCCAGAAATTGGCCCGGCAACTGGGTACGCCCACTGCCAACATTCAACTCAAGCGTCGTCGTGTGCCGTTCACCGGGGTTTACCTGGTGGATGTGGACATCGACGGCAAGACCTGGCCTGGCGTCGCCAATATCGGCGTGCGGCCCACGGTCCAAGGTGACGGCAAAGCCCACCTTGAAGTTCATCTACTGGATTTTGCCGGCGATCTGTATGACCGGCGTCTGACGGTGGTTTTCCACCAAAAGCTGCGTGAAGAGCAGCGTTTCGCCTCCCTGGAGGCACTGAAAACGGCGATCAACGCGGATGTCGCCGCCGCCCGTGCACTAGCCGCACCTAGCGCCCATCGCTAATGAAGAGCCTTAAATGACCGACTATAAAGCCACGCTAAACCTTCCGGACACCGCCTTCCCAATGAAGGCCGGCCTGCCACAGCGCGAACCGCAGATTCTGCAGCGCTGGGACAGTATTGGCCTGTACGGAAAGTTGCGCGAGATTGGCAAGGATCGTCCGAAGTTCGTCCTGCACGACGGCCCTCCGTACGCCAACGGCACGATCCACATCGGTCACGCACTGAACAAGATTCTCAAGGACATGATCATCCGCTCGAAAACCCTGTCGGGTTTCGACGCGCCGTATGTTCCGGGCTGGGACTGCCATGGCCTGCCGATCGAGCACAAGGTTGAAGTGACCCACGGCAAGAACCTGGGCGCGGACAAGACCCGCGAGCTGTGCCGTGCCTACGCCACCGAGCAGATCGAAGGGCAGAAGACCGAGTTCATCCGCCTCGGCGTGCTCGGCGACTTCGCCAACCCATACAAAACCATGGACTTCAAGAACGAGGCCGGTGAAATCCGCGCCCTCGCCGAAATCGTCAAGGGCGGTTTCGTGTTCAAGGGCCTCAAGCCGGTGAACTGGTGCTTCGATTGCGGTTCGGCGCTGGCCGAAGCCGAAGTCGAGTACGAGAACAAGAAGTCCTCGACCATCGACGTGGCGTTCCCGATCGCCGACGAAGCCAAACTGGCCGCCGCGTTCGGTCTTCCATCGCTGAGCAAACCCGCTTCGATCGTGATCTGGACCACCACCCCGTGGACCATCCCGGCCAACCAGGCACTGAACGTTCACCCGGAATTCAACTACGCGCTGGTTGATATCGGCGACAAGCTGCTAGTCCTGGCTGAAGAGCTGGTTGAGTCCTGCTTGTCGCGTTACGGCGTTGAAGGCTCGGTCATCGCGACCACCACCGGTAAAGAGCTGGAACTGATCAACTTCCGCCACCCGTTCTACGACCGCCTGTCGCCGGTGTACCTGGCCGACTACGTCGAACTGGGCGCCGGCACCGGTGTGGTTCACTCCGCTCCGGCCTACGGTGTGGACGACTTCGTGACCTGCAAGAAATACGGCATGGTCAACGATGACATCCTCAACCCGGTGCAAAGCAACGGCGTGTACGTGCCGTCGCTGGAATTCTTCGGCGGCCAGTTCATCTGGAAGGCCAACCCGGCCATCGTCGAAAAACTGACCGAAGTCGGTGCGCTGCTGCACACCACCGTCATCGAACACAGCTACATGCACTGCTGGCGCCACAAGACCCCGCTGATCTACCGCGCCACCGCGCAGTGGTTCATCGGCATGGATAAAGAGCCAGTCAGCGGCGACACCCTGCGTCAGCGCTCGCTCAAAGCCATCGAAGACACCAAATTCGTGCCGGCCTGGGGCCAGGCGCGCCTGCACTCGATGATCGCCAACCGCCCGGACTGGTGCATCTCCCGTCAGCGCAACTGGGGCGTGCCGATCCCGTTCTTCCTGAACAAGGAAAGCGGCGAATTGCACCCACGTACCGTGGAGCTGATGGAAGAAGTCGCCAAGCGCGTCGAAGTCGAAGGCATCGAAGCCTGGTTCAAACTCGACGCTGCCGAACTGCTGGGCGATGAAGCGCCGCAATACGACAAGATCAGCGACACCCTCGATGTCTGGTTCGACTCGGGCACCACGCATTGGCACGTCCTGCGCGGTTCGCACCCGATGGGCCACGAGACCGGCCCGCGCGCCGACCTGTACCTCGAAGGTTCCGACCAGCACCGCGGCTGGTTCCACTCGTCGCTGTTGACCGGTTGCGCCATCGACAACCACGCGCCGTACCGCGAACTGCTGACCCACGGCTTCACCGTCGATGAGTCCGGGCGCAAGATGTCCAAATCGCTGGGCAACGTGATCGCGCCGCAGAAAGTCAACGACACCCTGGGCGCCGACATCATGCGTCTGTGGGTCGCGTCGACCGACTACTCCGGCGAAATGGCCGTGTCCGAGCAGATCCTGCAGCGCAGCGCGGACGCCTATCGTCGCATCCGTAACACCGCGCGCTTCCTGCTTTCCAACCTGACCGGTTTCAACCCGGCCACCGACCTGCTGCCGGCTGAAGACATGCTCGCACTGGATCGCTGGGCGGTGGATCGCACGCTGCTGCTGCAACGCGAATTGCAAGAGCACTACGGCGAATACCGTTTCTGGAACGTTTACTCGAAGATCCACAACTTCTGCGTGCAGGAGCTGGGTGGTTTCTACCTCGACATCATCAAGGACCGCCAGTACACCACCGGTGCCGACAGCAAGGCACGCCGCTCGTGCCAGACCGCGCTGTTCCACATCTCCGAAGCGCTGGTGCGCTGGATCGCGCCGATCCTGGCGTTCACCGCCGACGAGCTGTGGCAGTACCTGCCGGGCGAGCGCAACGAATCGGTGATGCTCAACACCTGGTACGAAGGTCTGACCGAACTGCCGGAAGGCTTCGAGCTGGGTCGCGCGTACTGGGATCGCATCATGGAAGTGAAGGTAGCGGTCAACAAAGAGATGGAAATCCAGCGTGCGGCCAAAGCCGTCGGTGGCAACCTGCAAGCGGAAGTGACGCTGTTCGCCGAAGACGCGCTGAGCGCCGACCTGGCCAAGCTGAGCAACGAGCTGCGCTTTGTATTGATCACCTCGACTGCCAGCGTGGCACCTTTCGTTCAGGCACCTGCGGACGCGGTAGCCACCGAAGTCAGCGGCCTGAAACTGAAGATCGTCAAATCGGCCTTCCCGAAATGCGCCCGTTGCTGGCACTGCCGCGAAGACGTTGGCGTGAACCCGGAGCATCCGGAAATCTGCGGCCGTTGCGTGGACAACATCGATGGCGCTGGCGAGGTTCGTCACTATGCCTAACGCCGTTGGCCGTTTCGGACGGCTGAGCTGGCTCTGGTTGAGCTTGCTGGTTCTGGTCATCGACCAGGCCAGCAAGTTCTACTTCGAAGGCAAGCTCGAAATGTTCCAGCAGATCGTGATCATTCCCGATTACTTCAGCTGGACCCTGGCCTACAACACCGGCGCGGCGTTCAGCTTCCTGGCTGACAGCTCCGGCTGGCAGCGCTGGCTGTTCGCCTTGATCGCGATCGTGGTCAGTGCGGTGCTGGTGGTCTGGCTCAAGCGTCTGGGCCGCAACGATACCTGGCTGGCCGTCGCCTTGGCGCTGGTGCTGGGTGGCGCGCTGGGCAATCTGTATGACCGCATTGCCCTGGGCCATGTGATCGACTTCATTCTGGTGCACTGGCAAAACCGCTGGTACTTCCCGGCGTTCAATTTCGCCGACAGCGCCATCACCGTCGGTGCGGTGATGCTGGCACTGGACATGTTCAAAAGTAAGAAAACCGGAGAAGCCGTTCATGACTGAACAGGTATTGGCTGAGCAACGCATCGGCCAGAACACGGAAGTCACTTTGCACTTTGCATTGCGCCTGGAGAACGGCGACACGGTCGACAGCACATTCGACAAAGCCCCGGCGACTTTCAAGGTCGGCGACGGCAACCTGCTGCCGGGTTTCGAAGCGGCATTGTTCGGCTTCAAGGCCGGCGACAAGCGTACGCTGACCGTCGAGCCGGAAAACGCCTTCGGCCAGCCGAACCCGCAAAACGTACAGATCATTCCGCGTTCGCAGTTCGTCGACATGGAACTGTCGCCGGGTTTGCTGGTGATCTTCAATGATGCGGCCAATACTGAGTTGCCGGGTGTGGTGAAAGCGTTCGACGACGCGCAGGTGACCATCGACTTCAACCATCCGCTCTCAGGCAAGACGCTGACCTTTGACGTCGAGATCATCAACGTCAAAGCGATCTGAGTACACAGCAGAACCACTGTGGGAGTGGGCTTTTGTGGTGAGGGGATTTATCCCCGATGGGGTGCGAAGCGCCCCCGAATCCGATCACCGCGATCCAGAGCCGGAAAGCGTTGACTGTTTTGACGATTGCTTCGCAATCGATCGGGGATAAATCCCCTCGCCACAACAGGCTCGCTCCCACAATGTTTTCAACCGTTTTCGCTATTTCTTGCGCGCAAGACACGAGGCACAGCATGCAAATCAAACTCGCCAACCCCCGTGGCTTCTGCGCCGGCGTGGACCGGGCGATCGAAATCGTCAACCGCGCCCTGGAAGTCTTCGGGCCGCCGATCTATGTGCGTCATGAAGTGGTGCACAACAAGTTCGTCGTCGAAGACCTGCGCAACCGTGGCGCGATCTTCGTCGAAGAACTGGATCAAGTGCCGGACGACGTCATCGTGATCTTCAGTGCCCACGGCGTTTCCCAGGCCGTGCGCAATGAAGCCGCCGGCCGTGGCCTGAAGGTATTCGACGCCACATGCCCGCTGGTGACCAAGGTGCACATCGAAGTCGCCAAATACAGCCGCGACGGTCGTGAATGCATCCTGATCGGCCACGCCGGCCACCCGGAAGTCGAAGGCACCATGGGCCAGTACGACGCCAGCAATGGCGGCGCGATCTACCTCGTCGAAGACGAAAAAGACGTGGCCGAACTGCAGGTGCGTAACCCGGAAAAACTGGCGTTCGTGACCCAGACCACCCTGTCGATGGACGACACCAGTCGCGTGATCGATGCCTTGCGCACACGTTTCCCGGCCATCGGTGGTCCGCGCAAGGACGACATCTGCTACGCCACGCAAAACCGTCAGGATGCGGTCAAGCAACTGGCTGACGAATGCGACGTGGTATTGGTGGTGGGCAGCCCGAACAGCTCCAACTCCAATCGCCTGCGTGAACTGGCCGAACGCATGGCCACGCCGGCCTACCTGATCGACGGCGCCGAAGACCTGCAGAAAAGCTGGTTCGATGGCGTTGAGCGCATCGGCATCACCGCCGGAGCCTCCGCGCCGGAAGTGTTGGTTCGCGGCGTGATCCAGCAGTTGCAGGCATGGGGCGCGACGGGTGCCGATGAGCTGGCCGGCCGCGAAGAGAACATCACCTTCTCGATGCCGAAAGAGCTGCGCGTCCGCTCGATCTGACGTTCTTCGTCTTCAGGCACAGCGCCTGCTCAGCCTTTGCGCTGGTCAGGCGCACCCGACCGGTTGCCGCCAGCACCACCTGGAGCTGGCTGACCGGCTCGCGTGCCGAGCAGATATGTAGCGTCCCCGCCTGAAACGCCCGCCCGGGCATCAGCGGTTGTCCCAGACTGCTGAAACGCACATAACGACTGACCGCCCAATTGCCGACGATCGGTATTCGTCCGTCACTCGCCTGTTCCACCAGCAGCGGATTGCTGCTGTCCTGCGGCCCCTTGCCGTTGAGATCCAGGATGATCCGCCAGCCCTGACTCCAGTCGCCACCGATGCCATGGATTACCACACTCTGATTGCGGGTGATGGCCAGGGTGCGGGCGTTGCGAATGCCCTCGAGCAGCGACCGCGCTGCCTGCTCGCGATGAGTCGCCTCGGTGAACGCGGCGAACGCCGGACTGACCAGTGACAGAACAATTGCGCCAATCGCCAGTCCCATAAGCAATTCGATCAGGCTGAAACCCTGTTGCGGCATGACGACTCCCTCCGTGGAGCATGAAGCCCGGCACGATCCTTTTCGCCGCGCAGGGCAAATCAACCGACGCAGGCCGGTTGAATGTTCTAGTTTGTAGAAGCAGGTATAGCCGACGGCAACGGAGGGCATCGATGGATCATCGTACAAAAGGTTTCACGCTGCCCGAGTTGTTGGCTGCGGTCGCCGTGTTGGTGATCCTCATCACCCTGGCGGTGCCGGGTTTCACCCGCTCGATCCAGAGCAGCAAGGCCGATACGGAAATGGGCGACCTGCAGCGTGCCATCAACTTCGCGCGGCTGGAGGCGATTGATCGCGGCGTGACCACACGCTTGCGCCCGAGCGCCGGCGGCAGCGTGTGGACCGGCGAATTGTCGGTCTACGACGGTACTGGCACTGCGGCCAATGTATTGCGGGTTGTTCCAGCGATGAGCAGCGGCGCGACTCTGACGCTACCCTCAGGAGTGTCCGCACTGGATTTCAATAATCTGGGTGGCCTGGCGGCGCCGTCGACAGCGGTGGTCATCAGTTACGTGCTGGGAACGCAAAGCAGGACGCTGAACGTGTGTCTGAACGGACGAATTCAATCGGGTGGAAGTTGCGGATGAGGGCAGGGAGCACACAGGCACAGGAAGGCATGTCGCTGATCGAAGTGCTGGTCGCGTTGCTGATTCTGACGGTCGGGATATTGGGCGCAGCCGCCGTGCAACTCAATGCGCTGAAATACACTGACAGTTCACGGATGACCAGTCAGGCCAGTTTTATCGCCTACGACATGATGGACCGCATCCGCGCCAACGCTGCCGCCGACTACACGGTGACGCCGCCGACCTCGGGCAATCTCGGTGTAGCCCGCGATCAGGATCTTTACGACTTCACCACCAACATCGTCAATTTCGGCGGGCCCACCGCCACGGGCACGATCACCCTCAATCAGCGGGTGTACACCATCACCATCAACTGGAATGACTCGCGGGCCGCGAATGCCACCGGCACCACACGCAGCTTCGTCCTGACCAGTCGCGCCACGGTCGACCCGGTGGCCACGCCATGAAGCATGATCAGCGGGGGTTCGGCCTGATCGAAATGCTCATCGCGTTGGCGCTTGGGCTGATCATCGTACTGGGGGTGGTGCAGACGTTCCTTGCAGCCAAAAACACTTACGTCAGCCAGAACACCGCCGCTGCGATGCAGGAAGACGCGCGTTTTGTCCTGAGCAAGATGATCCAGGAACTGCGCATGGTCGGCATGTTTGGCTGCCTGGGCACGATTACTGACGCGAGTTCGGCAGGGGATTTCTACGCGGCGCAGGTTACGCCGATCAACTGGGACAACAGCAACCTCAAGCTGACCCTGGTCACCGCCGATGTTGGCGGCAGTGGCGGCACACCGACCTGGACGGTGCTCTCCGATTGCCGCAACAGCGCCACGGCCTATACCGGGTTGCGGGCGGCGGCGAGCGGGCAGATCGCTTTTCCGATCCGCCGCTTGATCTACAGCTTCAGCAACAACCAGATTCTCATGGGCACCGGCAGCGGCACCCCGACCCAACAGGTCCTGGTGAATAACGTCAGTGCCTTTAATGTGACCTTCGGCCTGGCCGCGTCCGCCACCGACGTCGCGGCTTCCTCCTACAGCGCCAACCCCAGCGATCCGGCGCGTATTCGCAGTGTGCGCCTGAGCCTGACCCTCACCGACCCGAACAATCGGGTGGCCAATCAAACCTTCAACGTGGTTGCCGCGTTGCGCAACCGCTTGCAGTGAGGGCCGGGCTGATGAACGTTGCATTCAACCAGCGGCAAAACCAGCGCGGAATGGCGCTGCTGGTCAGTCTGGTGTTCCTGTTGCTGTTGACCTTGATCGGGCTGTCCTCGATGCAGAGCGCCAACCTGCAGGAGAAAATGGCCGGCAGCGTCAGCCTGCGCAATCAGTCGTTCCAGACCGCCGAGGCTGCGCTGCGTATCGGCGAGAGTGCGGTGCAGCTCGACAGTTACTCGCTGGCGGTGTGTGCCAATACCACGCAGTGTGCGCCGCCAGCAGAGTCCTCGGTGGTCAGTGCGGCGGGGCTCAATTCGACTTCCGGCGTAACGTGGGTCGCAGCCGGTAACGGCTTTTATGGTGTACAGAACATCGGTACCACTCTGACGGCGGTCAACGTGCCGAGCAACACGTCAGCGACCCTGTATCGGGTTACGGCAGTCGGCATTGCCGGTACGTCGCGCAGTGTGGTGGAGAGTGTCTATGCGAAGTATTGAGCGCTGCCGGACACTGTTGACGGGCATGCTGCTGGGCTTGTATCTGGCGGCGCCGGCGTATGCGTTCACGCCGTCCGATTCGCCACTCTTGAGCGCAGCGGCGGTGCCGCCCAACGTGATGTTGCTGATCGACGATTCCGGCAGTATGAACAGCATCATTTACGCTGCAGGATTCGACCCGAACGTCACGCGCACCCCGGCCCGGCAGTGCAATGCGTTCCTTGGCCTGTGTTCGGCATTGAATGCGCCCGCGATTACCGGCGATCCGGTGTTTTTATCGAACCTGCCGACATCCGGTTGTTCCGGCGGCGCCTTCGCCTTCTACAACAACAGCATTGCACCGCTGTGCCTGAAACTGCCTGATCCGGTAGGCGGCGGCAATACGCGCTACACGGGGGATTACATTTCTTATGTGGTCAGTCTGGCGATCAACAGTGGCACCCGCGACTTCACCACCGGGGCGATTCCCAACGACTACCGGATCAACGTTGCGCGTAACGTGTCCACCGCCCTGGTCACCAGCAACCGTAACTTGCGCATGGGCCTGTCGACCTTCAACCCGGTCACCAACAACAATCCGGGGAATGGTGGCTACATCGCCCGCTCCATCAGCGACCTGTCTCCGGTGTCCGGCAGCGTGACCCAGGCGCAGGCCGACACCAACTACAACGCGCTGATTTCCTCGATTAACGCTTTAGGTGCCGTGGCCAACACGCCGCTCGCGGAAACCTACTACGAAATCACCCGCTACATGCGCGGCATGGCGCCGTACTACAACAGCACGCCGACGACTTACACCAGTCCGATCCAGTACCGCTGCCAGAAAAACTACGGCGTGGTCATCACCGACGGTTTGCCGACTTACGACCGCACCTTCCCGAGCAATGATCCTTTGGGTGGCAGTCGTCTGCCGAACTGGGACGGCATCAACAATGACGGCAACAACCTCAATGGCGATAACGAGGGTGACACGCTGTATCTGGATGACATTGCCAAATTCGCCTTCGACATCGACATGCGTTCGACGGGGACCGACGCTGCCGGCAAAAGCTGGAACGCGGTGGATTTTCCCAAGCAGAACATGAATACCTACACCGTCGGTTTTACCGCCGACAACGACATGCTCTCGGACGCTGCCAGCTACGGGCAGGGCCGCTATTACCAGGCGACCGACAGCACCGGTCTCAACACCGCGTTGTCTTCGGCGTTGAGCGATATCACCTCCAAGGCCGGTTCCGGCGGCGCGGGAGTCACCAGCGGCACCACGCTGGCCAGTGGCACCAGTTATTTCCAGACCAGCTACGACCCCAAGGACTGGCGTGGCACGATCAAGTCATTCGGCTTCACTTCGGCGGGCGCGGTGAACACCTCGGCGGCCCTGTGGACCACCGATACCACTATCGTCCCGGGCGCGACCGCACCGACCTATCAATCGTGGAACACCAGCAGCAACGCCGCCGTGACGCTGGCCTACGGCAACTTTTCCGCGACCCAACAGACGGCGCTCAGTCAGAGCCTGCCCACCGGCATCAGCGGCAGCGATCTGGTGGAGTGGAGCAAGGGCACCAACAAGACCGGGCTCAAGGTGCGCAGCGTATTGCTCGGCGACATCATCAACTCGCCACTGGTGCTGGCTTCGCCCAGTGATAAAACCGCCTCCGACCTGTCGGGCGACACCACTTACACCACGTACCTGACCACCAAAGCAGCGAACATGAATTCGAGTCTGGTGGTGAATGCCAACGACGGGTTCGTCAACGTGATCAACTCGGCCAACGGCACTCGACGTTATGCCTACATGCCGTCCAGCGTGTTGTCGTCGCTACGGCTGATTGCCGATCCGGCGTACATCAATGGTGTCAGCCACAAGTTTCTGGTGGACGGTCAGGTCGGTGTGTATGACGCGCAAATCAACAGCGCCTGGAAAACCCTGGCCATCGGCGGCACCGGTGCTGGCGGCAAGACTTTCTACGCGCTGCAACTGTTCGACGCGTCTGCGGGCAATGTGCTCAATGCCTTGTGGGAAGTCAGCGCACCCGCCACAGCGAACACAGCCAACGCATTTAATGATCTGGGTTATGCCTACGCGCGGCCGGAAGTGGCACGCTTGGCCGATGGTCGCTGGGCGGCGTTCATTGCCAATGGTTATGGCAGCAACTCCGGAGTGGCGGCTTTGTATGTGCTGGATGTGCGTGACGGTTCGTTGATCAGGAAGATCGTTATCGACAGCACCGAGACCACCAATGGTCTGTCGTCGGTCAAGCTCAAGGTCAATTCTTCGAACGTGGTGCAGGCCGCCTATGGCGGTGATTTGAAAGGGCACCTGTGGAAATTCGATCTGAGCGCGACGTCGACCGACAGCTGGGGCGTGGCGTTTTCCGGCAAACCACTGTTCACCACGGCGGGCGGGGCGACTCAGCCGATCACCGCGCAGCCGCTGCTGGCGGACAATTCGCTGGGGGGCAAACAGATCTTCGTCGGCACCGGAAAATTCAACGAGACCGCCGACAAGACCAACAAGGATTTGCAGGCGTTCTACTCGGTGTGGGATGCCGACGGCGGTTCCGGACAGTTGACGGTCAGCAGTCTGCAGGCGCAGGCGGTGACCGGCGTGTTCTCCGGCAGCACCGGGCAGTTCATCACTACCAGCCAGAACGACACGACCTATCCGGGGGAGAAGGGCTGGTATCTGCCTTTGGTGTACAACAATGTGCTGACTGGCGAGCGGGTGATCAATCAGGCCAGTCTGGTGCTCGGACGCATCGTGTTTACCACCGCCAGTGTCGACACCACGGACCCTTGTGCCAGTTTCGGTACCGGCAAACTGGTCGAACTCGATGCGTTCAGCGGTAAGATGCTCAACTACGCGGTGCTCGACACCAGTTCCGATGGCGTGGTCGACAGCAACGACACGATCTCCAGTGGCGTAGTGTTCACCGGCGGGATTCCGACCCTGAACGCTATCGTCAATGGCGCGACGCGCAAGATCGTCAACGATTCCAGTGGCACCGTGACCACGCTGGTGGAAAAACCCGGTGGCGGCAGCCGTCGTATCATGTGGCGACAAATACAGTAAGTGAGAGTTTGAGGCATGCGCAGATTCAACCGGGGCTTCACCCTGATCGAAATCATGATCGTGATTGCGATCATCGGGATCATCATCACCATCGCCGCACCGAGCTACACCGAGTACCTGAAAAAGGGCCGGCGCGCCGAAGTGGTGTCGCTGCTTTCGGAACAGGCGCAGATCCTCGAGCGCTTTTACACCAAAAACAACGTCTACACCGGCATCACCGGTCTGAGCACGGGCAATGATTTCTACACCATCACCCCGACGATCGCTGACCAGACCTTCCTGCTGACCGCCACCCGCAAGGCCGGTACGACCATGGCGACCGACAAGTGCGGTGATTTCACCCTGACCAACACCGGCGTCAGAAGCATGAACAACGCTACCACCGGGCTGACCACCAAGGATTGCTGGGGCCGCTGAGGTAACTTCTTACGGGCGCCTCTTTGCGCCCGCTGTCTTTATTACGGTTGGATCAAACATGACCAGGCAACAGCAAGTGGTGATTGTCGGTGGCGGGGTGATTGGCCTGCTGACCGCCTACAACCTCGCCTCCGAAGTGCGCAGCGTGGTGCTGCTGGATCGCTCGAACGTCGGCCAGGAATCGTCCTGGGCCGGTGGCGGCATCGTTTCCCCGCTGTACCCGTGGCGCTACAGCCCGGCCGTCACTGCGCTGGCGCATTGGTCACAGGATTTTTATCCACAGCTGGGCGAGCGGCTGTTTGCCGATACCGGAGTTGATCCCGAAGTGCACACCACCGGCCTGTACTGGCTGGATCTGGAAGATGAAACCGAAGCACTGGCCTGGGCCGAGCGGGAAAACCGTCCGCTGCGGGCTGTGGATATCTCGGCAGTGCACGACGCGGTGCCGGTGCTGGGTGGCGGGTTCGCCCGGGCGATCTACATGGCCGATGTGGCCAACGTGCGTAACCCACGGCTGGTGAAGTCGCTGAAAGCCGCTTTGCTGGCGCTACCGAACGTGACGATTCACGAGCAATGCGAAGTCAGCGGGTTTGTTCGCGAAGGCGAGCGAGTGATTGGCGTCGAGACCTCCAAGGGCCTGATCCGCGGCGAGCAGATCGTGCTGACGGCCGGGGCATGGAGCGGTGATCTGCTCAAGACATTGGATCTGACGCTCCCGGTCGAGCCGGTCAAGGGCCAGATGATTCTCTACAAGTGTGCAGCGGATTTCCTGCCGAGCATGGTGCTGGCCAAGGGACGTTATGCGATTCCGCGTCGCGACGGGCACATTCTGATCGGCAGCACGCTGGAGCACGAAGGCTTCGACAAGACCCCGACCGAGGTCGCGCTGGAGAGCCTCAAGGCTTCGGCAGTCGAGTTGCTGCCGGCGCTGGCGGAGGCCGAAGTGGTGGGGCATTGGGCCGGTTTGCGCCCGGGCTCGCCGGAGGGTATTCCGTATATCGGCCGGGTGCCGGGGTTTGACGGTTTGTGGCTGAACTGCGGGCATTACCGCAACGGCCTGGTGCTGGCGCCGGCGTCGTGTCAGTTGTTTGCCGATGTGATGCTCGGGCGTACGCCGATTATCGATCCTGCGCCGTATGCGCCTGAAGGTCGCATTTAAGGCAAAAGCAAAAGATCGCAGCCTGCGGCAGCTCCTGCATTGGAATGCATTTCCTGTAGGAGCTGCCGCAGGCTGCGATCTTTTAACGAATCAATCCAGACCGAGTTTCTTCAGCCGATAGCGCATCGAGCGAAATGACAGACTCAAGCGCTGCGCCGCTGCCGTGCGATTCCAGCGGGTTTCCTCCAACGCCTGCAGGATCAGCTTGCGCTCGACGTTCTCCAGATAATCCTCAAGGTTGTCGATCCGGGTAAGATCGGCGATGCCGCCCTCGACCGCGCAATTACCTTCGCTGAGGCGTAAGTCTGCCGCCTCTATCAACTGGTTTTCACACAGCGTGTGCGCCCGTTCGAGGACGTTTTCCAGCTCTCGCACATTCCCCGGGAAGCGGTAACTCTTCAGCGCCTCAAGCGCCTGTGGGTGCAGGCGGGCCGCCGCTCGACCGCTGCCTGCCGCCAGACGCTGGAGCATGTGCGCAGCCAATACCTGAATGTCATCGCGCCGTTCGCGCAGGGACGGCACGCGCAGTTCGATCACGTTCAAGCGGTAATACAGGTCCTGGCGAAAGCGCCCGGCGGCGACCTCGGCCTCGAGATCCTTGTGGGTAGCACAGAGAATGCGCACATCGACCACCGCTTCCTGCTGGCCGCCGACACTGCGCACGGCTTTCTCTTGAATCGCCCGCAGCAGTTTGACCTGCATCGCCAGCGGCAGGTCCGCCACCTCGTCGAGAAACAGGGTGCCGCCGTGGGCGGCCTGGAACAGCCCGGGTTTGTCCTCGACCGCGCCGGTGAAGCTGCCCTTGCGATGGCCGAAAAACTCGCTTTCCATCAGCTCGGACGGAATCGCCCCGCAATTGACCGGCACAAATGGCTTGCTGGCGCGCGGTCCCTGTTCGTGGATCAGCCGTGCGACCAGTTCTTTGCCGCTGCCCGACTCTCCGCTGATGTAGACCGGCGCCTGACTGCGCGCCAGCTTGTCGATCTGTTTGCGCAGATCGCGCATGGGCAGCGAGTCGCCGAGCAGGCGCCGATCTATCGACGTGCCGGCGCCGCCCACCGCCGGCATGCGCAACGCGGTGCTGACCAGTTCACGCAAGCGCGTCAGATCAACCGGCTTGGTGAGGAAGTCGAAGGCGCCGGCCTTCAACGCATTGATCGCGGTTTCCAGGCTGCCATACGCGGTGATCATCGCCACCGGCAGTTGTGGATGACGTTGCTGGATGTGCTGCACCAGGTCCAGCCCCGTGCCGTCGGGCAGGCGCATGTCGGTCAGGCACAGGTCGAACGCATTGCATTGCAACAGCGCCTGGGCTTCGCCGAGGTTGCGAGCACTGAAGGTGTCGAGTTTCATCCGTCCCAGGGTGATTTCCAGGAGTTCGCGGATATCCGGCTCGTCGTCGACGATGAGGATTTTTTGCCGTGGGCTCGTGTTCAACTTTGTTTCCGTCCGTGAGCAAAGGTGATGCGAAAGCAGCCGCCGCCTTGGCGTGGTTTGAAGTCTAGGCGCGCCTGATTGCTTTCGCACAGCTCACGGGACAGATAAAGCCCAAGACCGGTGCCCTGGCTGCTGGTGGTGAAGAAGGGTTCGAACAGATGCGGTTGTTGATCAAGCGGCACACCGGGGCCATTGTCCTGGACTTCAAGCACCGCCAGCTGGCTCTCGGGGTCGATGAACAGCGCCAGCCAGACCTCGGCCTGCTCGTGCAGCAGGGCGCTGTGGCGCCAGCCGTTACGTAACAGATTGTCGAGAATCTGCGTGAGCTGATCCGGATCCATCAACGTGATGAAGTCCCCGGAATTGATCCGCAAATGAATCGACTGCCGCTCGCTCGCCTGTTCGCGGCTCTCGGCAACGAAGTGCTCCAGCCATGGCTTGAGATCCAGGCGCTGAGGGGCGCTCTGCTGGCGGCGCGACAGTTGCAGGACGTTTTCGATGACTCGGTTCATGCGCTGGGAGTGGTCTTGAATGATCTGCGTCAGACGCCGATCCGCACCATCGAGTTCCTCGGACTCGCCCAGCAGCTGCGCGGCGTGACTGATGGCGCCCAGTGGATTGCGGATTTCATGGGAGATGCCGGCGGTCAGGCGCCCGAGCGCGGCGAGCTTGAGTTGCTGGGCCTGCTGCGCGACTTGCGCCAGATCTTCGAGGAACACCAGGGTTTGCTGGTTGGGGCTCTGATCGAGGGCGATGAAGTTCGGTTGCAGTTCCAGGCCGTTGCCGGGAATCTTCAGACTCTGCGGGCGCAGGGTCGGGTTGCTCAGCCACAGTTGCAGGCGCTCGACCAATGCCGGCGAATAGTCGCTGATCAAATGGCCTTCAAGATGCGACTGGGCCAACAGCGTCTTCGCACTGTGGTTGGCCAGCTGTACCCGGCGCTGCTCGTCGAGCACCAGAATGCCGGTACGCATGCGTTGCAGAATCAGAGCGTTGAGGGCTTCAAGGCTGGTGACTTCGCTGGCGCGCTGTTCGGCGAGATTTTCGCTGACTTCCAGGCGCCGGATCAGGCCCTGGACCAGCAGCGATGCGGCAAAACACAAGGCGCCCAAGGTTCCGGCTTGCAGATAGTCATTGGCGCTCAGGGGATGGCTCAAGCTCAGCAGGAAGCTTGAGCCGACAATGCCAAGTGCGCCGATGGCGGCAATCAGCAGGCCAATGCGCCGGCGCAGCAAGGTGTTGCTGATCGCCACCGAGACAATCAGCAGGTTGCCGATCGCGCTGGCCACCCCGCCCGCCGCGTAGAACAAACCGCACAACAGCAGCACATCCACCAGCGCCAGACTGAACAACTGCGAGGGCCGCCGGGTATTTTCCAGAAACACCACCAGCAGGATGTTCAGCACCAGATACAACCAGCTGCCACTGCGCAGCAGATCGTCGTCGGCCGACGTCAGCAGGCGATTGTCCATATTGCTGGAGATCAGCAGCACCAGCGTGATGCCGACACTCAAACGGTAAAGATGATAAAGGCGCAGCAGGCGCTGCGCCTGTTTACGGTCGGCGTTGGCGGCCTCAGCGATCACTGGCACCCGGGCCTTGCTCAAGATGAGCCTGGCTGCAATACCATTGTTGCTGAAGGTTCAGCGCGCGGTCGCGGGGCAGATGCACGCCGCAGTGGGCGCAGCGCACCATCGGTGCGGCGTCTTGCTCGCGGGGCGATTGAGCAGACGAGGCGGGCGCCTTGAATTTGCGCCACAGCCATACCGCGGCGAAAATCAGGACAATCCAGAACAGTAAACGAAGCATGATGGGCGGCTTTTCGGCTAATGATTCGGCAGTTTAGCCAAGGAGCCGGCAGGCGCACAGACTATTAACGCGCCGCCACAAAAAAGGGAGATCCGCAGATCTCCCTTTTCATGTAACCGATGTGATCAGTCGAACACGCCGAAGGTCATGTAGCTGAACCACGAACGATCTTCGTTGTTGCCTTCGGCTTCATGACGCTCTTCCTCGATCACGTCGCCGTTTTCGTCTTTAGGCTTGAGCTCGTTCGGGATCGCGTCTTTCGCGTCCTGGAACTGTTTCTGCACGTCCTGGTTGGCGCGGGTTTCTCCCGGCGGCAGCGGTGGACGCGACTCGATCAGGCCCAAAGTCGCCTTGCTCAGGAACGAGCGGTTGTCGGCTTCGGCAACCGATGGCACGAACTGACCGTCCTGCAGACTCGGATGATTCGGGTAGTTGAGTTTCAGGGTTTCCAGACTGGTAGCGGCCAGTTCGTCCAGGTGCAGACGCTGGTAAGCCTCGGTCATCACCGCCAGGCCGTCGCCGACCGATGGAGTTTCCTGGAAGTTTTCCACTACATAACGGCCACGGTTGGCGGCAGCGACGTAGGCCTGACGGGTCAGGTAGTAGTCGGCTACGTGGATTTCGTAGGCGGCCAGCAGGTTGCGCAGGTAGATCATGCGCTGCTTGGCGTCCGGCGCGTAGCGGCTGTTCGGGTAGCGGCTGGTCAGTTGGGCGAACTCGTTGTACGAGTCGCGGGCAGCGCCAGGGTCACGCTTGGTCATGTCCAGCGGCAGGAAGCGCGCCAGCAGGCCGACGTCCTGGTCGAACGAGGTCAGGCCCTTGAGGTAATAGGCATAGTCCACGTTCGGGTGCTGTGGGTGCAAACGGATAAAACGTTCGGCGGCGGACTTGGCAGCTTCCGGCTCGGCGTTTTTATAGTTGGCATAAATCAGTTCAAGCTGTGCCTGATCCGCGTAGCGACCGAACGGATAACGCGACTCCAGAGCCTTCAGCTTGGCCGTGGCGCTGGTGTAGCTGTTGTTGTCCAGGTCGGTCTGAGCCTGCTGGTACAGCTCGGCTTCGCTCAGGTTTTCGTCGACGACTTCCTTCGATGAGCAAGCAGCGGTCAATGCGAGGATGGCGATCAGCAGCAGGTGTTTCACTTGCATGGCGGCTTGCGTCCCTATGACGGCCGCTGTCTTGGGCGGGGCCGTCCTGTTATGATGAGCGCCCCGTTGAAAAGCCTCGGGGCAAAAGACGCCGTATTTAACCACAAGCGCGCAGCCGAAACCAAAGGCTGTGCCGACGCCCAGTCAGAGCATGTCCGATAAAATTGAACTTCGCGCAGAGGTGCCGTCCGATTTGGGCGGCCAACGCCTCGATCAAGTCGCCGCCCAACTCTTCGCTGAGCACTCACGCTCGCGCCTTTCCGCCTGGATCAAAGAAGGTCGCCTGACTGTGGACGGGGCGGTCATCCGCCCGCGCGACATCGTGCATGGCGGTGCCGTCCTTGAGCTGACTGCCGAGCAGGAAGCCCAGGGCGAGTGGATCGCCCAGGACATCGAGCTCGACATCGTCTATGAAGACGACGACATCCTGGTGATCAACAAGCCTGCGGGCCTGGTGGTGCACCCGGCTGCCGGCCACGCCGATGGCACCTTGCTCAATGCCTTGCTGCACCACGTGCCGGACATCATCAATGTCCCGCGTGCCGGTATCGTGCATCGGCTGGACAAGGACACCACCGGTCTGATGGTGGTGGCCAAGACCATTCAGGCGCAGACCAAGCTCGTTGCCCAGCTGCAGAGCCGCAGCGTCAGCCGGATCTACGAGTGCATCGTGATCGGTGTGGTGACCGCCGGGGGCAAGATCAACGCCCCGATCGGTCGCCATGGTCAGCAGCGCCAGCGCATGGCGGTGATGGAGGGCGGCAAGCCGGCTGTCAGTCACTACCGCGTGCTGGAGCGTTTCCGGTCCCACACGCACGTGCGGGTCAAGCTGGAAACCGGCCGGACCCACCAGATCCGTGTGCACATGGCGCACATCAACTTCCCGTTGGTCGGCGACCCGGCGTACGGCGGGCGTTTCCGCATTCCGCCGGCGGCGAACCCGACCATGGTCGAGTCGCTCAAGCACTTCCCGCGTCAGGCGCTGCACGCGCGTTTCCTTGAGCTGGATCATCCGACCACCGGTGAACGCATGAGCTGGGAATCGCCGTTGCCGGAAGATTTCGTCTGGCTGCTGACCTTGCTCAAGCAGGATCGCGAGGCCTTCGTCGGATGAACTGGCTGACGCCGGACTGGCCTGCGCCGGCCAGCGTCAGGGCCTGTGTCACCACCCGCGAGGGAGGTGTCAGCGAGGCGCCGTTTGACAGCCTCAATCTGGGCGATCATGTCGATGATCGCCCGGACGCAGTCGCCGAGAATCGTCGGCGTCTGACCGAACATTTCTCTATAAAGCCTGCCTGGTTGCAGCAAGTGCACGGCATTGTCGTGGCTCATGCTGAGCCGGACGTGGTGGCCACCGCCGATGCCAGTTGGACGGCAACTCCCGGGATTGCCTGCACGGCGATGACCGCAGATTGTCTGCCGGCATTGTTCTGCAACCGTGCCGGCACTCGCGTCGCGGCGGCTCACGCCGGTTGGCGCGGGTTGGCGGCCGGCGTACTGGAAGCCACCCTCGATCATCTCGACACCGCTGCGGCGGACGTGCTGGTCTGGCTCGGCCCGGCCATCGGCCCGAAAGCCTTTGAGGTCGGCCCGGAAGTACGCGAAGTCTTCGTCAAGCAACTGCCGGAAGCGGCAGCCGCCTTCGTGCCCAGCCGCAATGCTGGCAAGTTCATGGCTGACATCTATCTGCTGGCGCGCCTGCGTCTGGCGGCCAAAGGTGTCACGGCGGTTTATGGTGGCGGTTTCTGCACGGTGACCGATCCGCGCTTCTTTTCTTACCGCCGTGCGTCGCGCACGGGGCGCTTTGCCTCACTTGTCTGGCTCACCCGCTAAGCTTGTCTGATCTACATCAATCTCCCGACGCTTGAATCTCCCAGAATCGACCGCATCTACAGTGGTATCTGGCAGGTTTCTTTATTCAGGATGGTTTTTAGGTCCGACCTGCTCAAAAGGAAGGTGACCCCATGCGTATAGACCGTTTAACCAGCAAATTACAGTTGGCGTTGTCCGACGCCCAATCCCTGGCCGTTGGCCACGATCATCCGGCCATCGAGCCGGCGCACTTGATGCAAGCCATGCTTGAACAGCAGGGTGGTTCGATCAAACCCCTGCTCATGCAAGTGGGCTTCGACGTCAACAGCCTGCGCAAAGAGCTGACCAAAGAGCTCGATCAATTGCCGAAAATCCAGAACCCGACCGGCGACGTCAACATGTCGCAGGATCTGGCGCGCCTGCTCAATCAGGCTGATCGTCTGGCCCAGCAGAAGGGCGACCAGTTCATTTCCAGCGAGCTGGTGCTGCTCGCCGCGATGGACGAAAACAGCAAGCTCGGCAAACTGCTGCTCGGCCAGGGCGTGAGCAAGAAAGCCCTGGAGAACGCAATCAACAACCTGCGCGGTGGTGAGGCGGTGAATGACGCCAACCACGAAGAGTCGCGTCAGGCACTGGACAAATACACCGTCGACCTGACCAAGCGCGCCGAAGACGGCAAGCTTGATCCGGTGATCGGCCGTGACGACGAAATCCGCCGTACCATTCAGGTGCTGCAACGTCGCACCAAGAACAACCCGGTGCTGATCGGTGAGCCTGGTGTGGGTAAGACCGCGATTGCCGAAGGTCTGGCCCAGCGCATCATCAACGGCGAAGTGCCGGACGGGCTCAAGGGCAAACGCCTGTTGTCGCTGGACATGGGCGCGCTGATTGCCGGTGCCAAGTATCGCGGTGAGTTCGAAGAGCGCCTCAAAGCACTGCTCAACGAACTGTCGAAGCAGGAAGGGCAGATCATTCTGTTCATCGACGAGCTGCACACCATGGTCGGCGCCGGTAAGGGCGAAGGCTCGATGGATGCCGGCAACATGCTCAAACCGGCATTGGCTCGCGGCGAGTTGCATTGCGTCGGCGCAACCACGCTCAACGAGTACCGCCAATATATAGAGAAGGATGCCGCCCTCGAACGGCGCTTCCAGAAAGTGCTGGTGGACGAGCCGAGCGAAGAAGACACCATCGCCATCCTGCGTGGCCTCAAGGAGCGTTATGAGGTTCACCATAAGGTGGCGATCACTGACGGTGCGATCATCGCGGCCGCCAAGCTCAGCCATCGCTACATCACTGATCGGCAGTTGCCGGACAAGGCCATCGACCTGATCGACGAGGCTGCCAGCCGCATCCGCATGGAGATCGACTCCAAGCCGGAAGTGCTCGATCGTCTGGAGCGTCGGTTGATTCAGCTCAAGGTTGAATCCCAGGCACTGAAGAAAGAAAGCGATGAAGCGGCGATGAAGCGCCTGGAAAAACTCCAGGAAGAAATTGTCCGCCTCGAACGTGAGTACTCGGATCTGGAAGAAATCTGGAACTCGGAAAAAGCCGAGGTACAGGGTTCGGCACAGATTCAGCAAAAGATCGAGCAATCGCGTCAGGAACTGGAAGCCGCGCGCCGTAAAGGCGACCTCAACCGCATGGCCGAATTGCAGTACGGGGTGATCCCGGATCTGGAGCGCAGCCTGCAAATGGTCGACCAGCACGGCAAGAGCGAGAACCAGTTGCTGCGCAGCAAGGTGACCGAAGAGGAAATCGCCGAAGTCGTTTCGAAGTGGACCGGTATTCCGGTGTCGAAAATGCTCGAAGGCGAGCGCGACAAGCTGATGAAGATGGAAAGCCTGTTGCACCAGCGCGTGATCGGTCAGGACGAAGCGGTGGTCGCGGTGGCCAACGCCGTACGGCGCTCGCGTGCCGGGCTGGCGGATCCGAATCGTCCGAGCGGTTCGTTCATGTTCCTCGGCCCGACCGGGGTCGGTAAAACCGAGCTGTGCAAGGCGCTGGCCGAATTCCTCTTCGACACGGAAGAGGCAATGGTGCGGATCGACATGTCCGAGTTCATGGAGAAACATTCCGTGGCGCGGCTGATCGGGGCACCACCAGGCTACGTAGGTTACGAGGAGGGCGGTTACCTGACCGAAGCGGTACGTCGCAAGCCTTACTCGGTGATCCTGCTGGATGAGGTCGAGAAGGCGCACCCGGACGTGTTCAACATCCTGCTGCAAGTGCTGGAGGATGGACGCCTGACCGACAGCCACGGACGTACGGTGGATTTCCGTAATACCGTGATTGTCATGACCTCGAACCTCGGCTCGTCGCAGATCCAGGAACTGGTCGGTGACCGTGAGGCGCAGCGTGCAGCGGTGATGGACGCGCTGACCAGTCACTTCCGTCCCGAGTTCATCAACCGGGTCGACGAAGTGGTGATCTTCGAGCCATTGGCGCGGGATCAGATCGCCGGCATTACCGAGATCCAGCTGGGCCGTCTGCGCAGTCGTCTGGTCGAGCGCGAGCTGAAGCTGGAACTGAGCCCGGAAGCGATGGACAAGCTGATTGCCGTGGGTTACGACCCGGTGTATGGCGCACGTCCGCTCAAACGTGCGATCCAGCGCTGGATCGAAAACCCGTTGGCGCAGTTGATCCTGTCAGGGCATTTCCTGCCGGGCGACACGGCAACCGGCAAGGTCGTGAACGACGAAATCGTTTTCGACTGAGCGGTAAAGCCAGTGAAATAAGGAAGGCCTCGCTTTGCGAGGCCTTTTTTTCGTTAGGCTGTTGAACTCTAAGGAAAAGGCTTGTAAAGTGCGCCCCGCAGTCAGTCACCCGCAGCATCTCAGCTCACTGAGCTGAAATCTGAAATAAGTTGCAAATCATTAACTTGAAAGCGATTTAGGGGGTTGACAGAGGTGTTCTAGGTTGTAGAATAGCGCGCCTCAGACACACGAACGCAGCGATGCGAACGACGTCTAAGAGCTGTAAGTTTCACCGTTGTAAATTGAAATATGTAGTTCCGTGATAGCTCAGTCGGTAGAGCAAATGACTGTTAATCATTGGGTCCCAGGTTCGAGTCCTGGTCACGGAGCCAATTTCAAGCCGGGGTATAGCGCAGTCCGGTAGCGCGCCTGCTTTGGGAGCAGGATGTCAGGAGTTCGAATCCCCTTACCCCGACCATTTTTGGGTCGTTAGCTCAGTTGGTAGAGCAGTTGGCTTTTAACCAATTGGTCGTAGGTTCGAATCCCACACGACCCACCATTTTTGAAACCAGGTAACACTGGGATCGAATCTTAAGATCAGAGGCCAAAAGCGCTGATCGAAGAAGGCGATCTTTGAAAGGTCGCCTTTTTTTTACCGGGGTATAGCGCAGTCCGGTAGCGCGCCTGCTTTGGGAGCAGGATGTCAGGAGTTCGAATCCCCTTACCCCGACCATATTAAAAATCCTCGTATCGAAAGATACGGGGATTTTTTTTGTCCTCGCGAAAGACAATTCCCTTCAAGTCATCGTACAACTTGCCGATAGCCCGCTAACGAGAGGGGACTGCCGCTGTTCGCCCCTTCAATCTGGCCAATACAAGAATAAGGGCGTTCGTCATGTTGCTTCGTCAGTTGAATATTGCTCCCCGTGCCGCATTGGGTTTTGCCCTGATCGCGGTCCTGGTGGCGCTGCTTGGGGTATTCGCCTTGGGGCAGATGTCGAGCATCCGTGACAGTGAGGTCGCGGTAGAGAGCCAGTGGTTGCCGAGCATTCGCGGCGGTGACGAGATTCGCGAGCTGATGTTGCGGATCCGCACGATTTCCCTGCGCATGGCCCTTGATCAGGATCCGCAGAACATCGCGACTTACCGCAGCCAGATGGATACCCGCGACAAGGAGCTGAGCGAGAAGATCGCCGCCTACGACAAACTGGTCACCACGCCGGAAGGCCAGCAGCTGTATGACCAGTTCAAAAAAACCTTCGCCGCGTATCGCACCGGCATCGCGCAATCCTTCACCCTGGCCGATCAAGGCAAGCGTGACGAGCTGACCAAACTGTTGCTGGTTGATATGAAGACCGTGGTCGACGGCTCCGGCAAGCAGCTCAATGACTTGGCGGATCTGTTCGCCAAACAGGTTGCTGCGGAGAGCCAGAAATCCGCTGACCACTACCAGACCTCACGCACCATCGTCAGTCTGTTCATCGCGCTGGCGGCGCTGGCCACCGTGGCGCTGGCGATGTTGCTCACCCGCAGCATCATTCGTCCTTTGAGCACGGCCGTCAGCGCTGCCGAAAGTGTGGCCCAAGGCGACCTGACCCGACCGATCGAAACCCACGGTAACGATGAAGTCAGCCGTTTGCTCAAGGCGCTGGCAAGCATGCAGCAGAACCTGCGGGAAACGCTGCAAGGCATCAGCGGTTCGGCCACGCAATTGGCCACCGCTGCCGATGAGCTCAACGCGGTGACGCTCGACAGCACACAAGGCCTGCAGCAGCAGAACAACGAAATCGAACAGGCGGCGACGGCGGTCAATGAAATGACCACGGCCGTTGAAGAAGTCGCTCGCAATGCCGTGTCGACATCCGATGCCACCCGCCAATCCAGTGAGTCGGCGCAACTGGGGCAGGCGCGGGTCAGTGATACCGCATCGGCCATCAATGCGCTGGCCAGCGACGTGCAGCACACCGGCGAGTTGGTGCAATCGTTGGCCAACCAGTCACAGGACATCGGCAAAGTGCTGGATGTGATCCGTGCCATTGCCGAGCAGACCAACCTGCTTGCGCTCAACGCCGCCATCGAGGCGGCCCGTGCAGGGGAAAGTGGACGAGGTTTTGCGGTGGTCGCCGACGAAGTGCGGGCGCTGGCCTATCGCACCCAGCAATCGACGCAAGAGATCGAGCAGATGGTGCAGGGCATGCGCAGTGGTTCAAGCCTGGCGCTGGACTCAATGCAGGCCAGCGCTGCACGGGCCACGACCACACTGGCATTGGCCGAGCGCGCCGGGGAAGCGCTGGAAACCATCACCGCTTCGGTGCATGAGATCCATGAGCGTAATCTGGTGATCGCCAGTGCCGCCGAAGAGCAGGCGCAAGTCGCGCGGGAAGTGGATCGTAATCTGGTGAACATTCGCGACCTGTCGGTCCGTTCGGCGACGGGTGCCGATCAGACCCGTGCGTCGAGCCAAGAACTGTCGCAATTGGCCAACGCACTGCAAGGCATGGTGCGCCGCTTCCAGCTCTGATGAGCGGTGATCGATTGCAGGAATGAGCCTGCTGATTTTGTGAGCTGCACAAAACAATATGGGAGCGTGGCTTGCCCGCGATAGCGGCGGATCAGTCGACATCATCGCCGACTGAGCGACCGCTACCGCTGGCAAGCCAGCTCCCACAAATTTTGGTTTTAGTGCAGTTTCAGGCGTGGCTCGGTACCGCGACCGATCTTGCTGCCCAGCATCAGCATCGCCGTGCGGAACGGTCCGTACAGCGCCATCTGGTGCATGCGGTACAGCGACACGTAGAACATCCGCGCCAGCCAGCCTTCGAGCATCACGCTGCCGGTCAGGTTGCCCATCAAGTTACCCACAGCGGAAAAACGCGACAGCGAGATCAGCGAGCCGTAGTCGGTGTACTTGTACTCCGGCAGGGTTTTGCCCTCGATACGCAGCTTCAGCGACTTGGCCAGCAACGATGCCTGTTGGTGTGCGGCTTGTGCACGCGGCGGCACGTTGCGATCCGAACCCGGTTGCGGGCACGCGGCACAGTCACCGAAGGCGAAAATGTTTTCGTCGCGGGTGGTCTGCAACGTCGGCAGCACTTGCAGCTGATTGATGCGGTTGGTTTCCAGACCGTCAATGTCCTTGAGGAAACCCGGTGCGCGAATCCCCGCGGCCCAGACTTTCAGGCTGGCCTTGATCACGTTGCCATCGGCGGTGATCAGGCTGTCGGCGGTCACTTCGCTGACCGCCGCATTGGTCATCACATTGACCCCGAGTTTCTCCAGGGTCTTGTGCACCGGGGCGCTGATGCGTTCGGGCAGGGCTGGCAGCACTCGCGGGCCGGCTTCGATCAGGGTGATGTGCATGTTCTCCGGTTTGATCCGGTCCAGACCATAAGCTGCCAGTTCATGCGCCGCGTTGTGCAGCTCTGCCGCCAGCTCGACACCCGTGGCGCCGGCCCCGACGATGGCCACGCTGATCTGCTCGACCACATCGGTCTGTCCGGCATGCGCGCGCAGATAGTGGTTGAGCAGTTGCTGGTGGAAACGCTCGGCCTGTTTGCGGGTGTCGAGGAACAGGCAGTGCTGCGCCGCGCCCTGGGTGCCGAAATCGTTGGTGGTGCTGCCGACGCTGATCACCAGCGTGTCGTAAGGCACTTCACGCGCCGGTACCAGTTCCACGCCGTTCTCGTCGTAGGTGGCGGCCAGCTGGATTTTCTTCTGCGCCCGATCAAGCCCGCTCATGCGCCCCAGCTGGAACTCGAAGTGGTTCCATTTCGCCTGGGCAACATAGTTGAGTTCGTCTTCGGAAGAGTTCAGCGATCCGGCGGCCACTTCGTGCAGCAGGGGTTTCCAGATGTGCGTCAGGTTCGCGTCGACCAGCATCACGCTGGCCGTGCCGCGCTTGCCCAGAGTCTTACCCAGACGGGTAGCCAGCTCCAGACCGCCGGCGCCGCCGCCGACAATGACAATACGATGGGACATAGGGATAACTCGCAAGGTTTTTAAAGGAAATCGGTGCGGTTACCCGAGCGAGCGCCAGGCAGCTCATAGCGTCAGGTAACTGATAAGTCGGCTCAGCAAGCCCAGACCAATGGTCACTGCCAGCACCAGCACCAGGAGCATCCACGGGCGGAAAGGCCGGCGCTCGACACGGTGTTGGGACAACTGCAGGTACTCTTCGACATGCTTCTGGTCTTCGGGGTTCAGGCGGCTGGTCATAAAGGCCTCGTCAGGTAGACGTTGCTGAAGGTGGAGACGCTACAGCGGTTTTTATCCCGGGTTGAACGCAGCATAGCCACTGGCCGGAACCGGTTCGACAGAAACACCGTCGTCGAGGCGGATGATCCCGCTTTGTAACACCCGGGCGGTAATTCCGCCATGCCCGCGCACCGCTTGAAAGGTGCCGGGGCCGAGGTTGTTTTGCAGGCGCGCGCAGGGCTGACACCAGCCAGTGGTCTCGAATATTGCCTGACCGATGCGAAAGCGCCGACCCTTGAGACTAAACAGATTGATACCGCTGATGACCAGATTGCGCCGCAGGTCTTCAGGCTTGACCGGATGATCCTGTGACCGGCCCATCAACGTGCTGATCACGGCCAGGTGTTCGAACTGGATCAACGTCACTTGCCGTGCGTTGCGCACACCCGGGCGGGCGTGATCGCCAGTCAGTCCGGCCTCCAGTCGTGCTTCCACCGCGTCGAGTTCGATCATCGGCCCGCGAGACTCGGGGCGCACGCCGATCCAGCGCACGCGCCCGGTCTGCGGGACGTCGGCAATCAACTGCTGCAGCGGCGTCACAGGCTGATCCCGACATCGAAGACGATGCTGCGGCCGAGGTTGCTGCGCAGGAAATCCGGTGCATCAGGATGCGCGAACAGCACCCGGGCGAAGGTCGGCCCGACCAGCGACAGCGAGCGCCAGCCCTGGCGCAGATACTCGGTGGGCGGTGGAAAGTGGCTGTTGAGGTCCAGCACTTCGCGCTTCAGGCTGGCGAAGGCGATGATGTCCAGTTCGCCCAGATCCATGCCGCGTTCCTTGTAGTTGTGCGCTTTTTTGCGCAAGGTCGGCGCCAGCCGCAGCAAGAATTCATTGGCCGGGATCCGCCGTGGCTTGGCTTCACGGCGCACCAGTTGGCTGAGGGAAAATGCACTGCGCCGGCGTTGCAGTTCGTCGCGCCATTCATCGTTGAGTCGGCGGCCTTCGTCGAGCACGAAAAACACTTCGAAATTGGCATCGCGAAACAGCACGTCCGGCGGCTCGCCAGCAGGGGCAAACTCATCGGCGCGGTAGGGAATGTTCAAGCCTTGCAGCAGGCGCTGGCAGACCCAACGCTCACGCTCCCATTTGCGGGCATTGGACAGGAACGCGTTGGCTTGCTCGGCCGCGATGGTCAGCAGGCGTAAATAATCTGAGTCATCCATAAGCCCAAGCTTAGCGTTCAATTGCGACAAGCTGAAAGCACCACGCGGCAATGTGTGTCAGTGGGCGGTTGCAATGGGCGGTGTAGACTGAGGAAAACCGTCCATTAATGCCAAATCGAGGGGATGAACGTGAAATTTCGCTGGCTGCTGGTGTTGGCTGTGATTCCGCTGTGGGCCCAGGCGCTTGAAATCGGTGAGCGGCTGGCGCCCTGGACGTTGCTGGATCAATACGATCAGCCGTTCACCCTCGATAACCGCACCACGACGCTGTTGGTGGCGCGCGACATGGACGGCGCCAAGCTGATCAAGCAGGTGTTGAAAGACCAGCCAAAAGGCTATCTGGAGGCGCGTCACGCCGTGTTTGTCGCTGACATCCAGCGCATGCCGGCACTGATCGCGAAGATGTTCGCGGTTCCGGCGATGCGTGACTACAGCTACCGGGTCATGCTTGATCGTGAAGGCAGGGTGGCGTCGCGTTATCCCGGCGCGGAAGGCTCGGTGCTGTGGCTGCAACTCAAGGACGGCCGACTGCTCGAGCAGCATGAGTACACCGACGCGGCCCAACTGCACGAGGCACTGGAGAAGGCCCGCCCATGATCGGCGCCGAGTTGCTGTCACCGCAAAGCCTGACGGTCGGCTGGCTGATCTATCTGCCGGTGCTTATCTGGGCGATCTGTCGTGCGCCGTGGGTCGAGTTGTTCAGTGACAGTCGCCGTCAGCACCTGCTGTTCGGCACCGTGTTCGCCGTGTTTTTGCTGTGGATGGTGCGCAGGGATTTCGACACCGGGGTTTCTTATCACTTCATCGGCATGACCGCGGTGACACTTTTGCTGGACTGGCCGCTGGCGATTGTCGGCGGGCTGGTGGCGCAGATCGGGTTGGTGTTGCTCGGGCGTCAGGATCTGCTGGCAGTCGGGGTCAACGGTACGTTGCTGATCCTGTTGCCGGTGTTGATCACTGAGTGCGTGGCGATCATCGTCGAGCGTGCCCAGCCGCGAAATCCGTTCGTGTATATCTTCTGTTCCGGATTCTTTGCCGCGGCGTTGTCGGCCTTGTTGTGCCTGACGTTAAGCCTTAGCCTGCTGTGGTACGACGGTCTGTTTGCCATGCCGGAATGGCTGGAAGACTTCATCGGCTACCTGTGGCTGCTGATCTTTCCAGAAGCCTTCATCAACGGCATGGTGATCAGCGCGCTGGTGGTGTTCAGTCCCGAGTGGCTGGAGACCTTCAATCGCACCCGCTACCTTTCGGCGCCGTGGAAGGACGACGATCCCAAGTCTTGATCCACATCAAATCCGTCAGCCTCGCGGCATTTCATGCTCAATCAAATCCTTTCAGGAGCAGCGGCATGAGTGTTTACGAGTGGGCGAGGCAGGAAACGCGGCAGAGTCTGGAGATGGCGCTGGAGGTCGGCTTCGATCCGGGCCTGAGTTTGCGCGCCTTGCTCAGCGCGGTGGTGCAACAGAGCAAGACGGTGCGCAACGCCGAAGACCTTGCCGACGAATTGCGCTTTCTCGCGGAAAACCTCGACGACGATCAGGACTACGGCTTCATGCGGCCCTGATCGCGATCAGTGACGCGGGTCGAAATCACCGGAGAACATTTCGTCTTCGGCATCCGGAGCGACCGGAATCTTGTGCTCTTCGGACGCCCAGGCGCCGAGGTCGATCAGCTTGCAGCGATCGGAGCAGAACGGGCGGAATTTGTTCTCTGGGGTGAATTCCACGGGGGCGCCGCAGGTTGGGCAGTCAACGGTTGGGATTGGGCTCATGCTTGGCCTCCGGATAAAGTCAGGTAAAAGTGATGCAGGCGCTCGACTTCGCTGTGCAGCCAGGCGAGGTCGCGGTCGTTGACCACCACATCGTCGGCACGGCTCAGGCGGTCTTCGCGGCTCGACTGGGCCTTGAGGATCGCCTGGACCTGCTGTTCGCTGGTCTGGTCGCGCTGCAAGGTGCGTTCGATCTGCAATTGTTGCGGGGCGTCGATCACCAGAATGCGTTGGGTCATCGCGTATTGCCCGGATTCGATCAGCAGCGGCGACACCAGAATCGCATAAGGCGATTTTGCCAGCGCCAGATGGTGAGCGATTTCCTCGGCGATCAACGGATGCAGCAGGGCTTCGAGCCAGCGGCGTTCTTCCGGCACTTCAAAGATCAACTTGCGCAGGGCCGCACGGTCCAGCGTGCCATCGGCTTGCAGGACGCCGGGCCCGAAGTGTTCGGCAATCTTCGCCAGCGCCGGACGCCCCGGCTCGACCACCCAGCGCGCTGCGTGATCGGCGTCGACCACATGGATCCCGAGATCGATGAAGTGCTGGGCCGCGGCGCTTTTGCCGCTGCCGATGCCGCCGGTCAGGCCGAGAATCCAGGGTTTTTCCACAGGGGTATTCATTTCAAACCGACAAACTGCCAATAGAAGTCGGTTATTTGACCACCCCAGAGCAAGGCAATCCAGCCGGCAATTGCCAGATACGGGCCGAAGGGGATCGGCGTCGAGGTTTTCTGCTCACGCAGCCGCAGCAGAATCACCCCGACAATCGCTCCCACCAGCGACGACAGCAGAATCGTCAGCGGCAGAATCTGCCAGCCGCCCCAGGCCCCGAGCAGCGCCAGCAGCTTGAAATCGCCGTGGCCGATGCCGTCCTTGCCGGTCAGCAGCTTGAACAGCCAGAACACTGACCACAGCGCCATGTAACCGGCCACCGCACCCCACAACGCCGCGTGCAGCGAGACGAACAGCCCGAAACTGTTGACGATCAGCCCCAGCCACAACAATGGCAACACCAGCACATCGGGCAGCAGTTGATGTTCGGTGTCGATCAGGCTCATCGCCAGAAGGCCCCAGGTGAGGACGATCAACAAGGCGGCCGGCCAGCCGAACCCCAGATGCCAGGCGACGAATGCCGAGAGCAGGCCGCAAGCCAGTTCGGTCAGGGGATAACGTTTGCTGATCGGGGCGGCACACGCCGAACAGCGTCCACGCAGCAACAGATAGCTGAGCAGCGGAATGTTTTCCCACGGCCGAATCCGGTGGCCGCATTGCGGACACTGGGAGTGCGGCAGCATCAGGTTGTAGGTCGGCAGTGGCGTTTCGCTCGGCAGGCCGAGGACGTCCTGCGCCTGCTGGCGCCAATCGCGCTCGAGCATTTTCGGCAGACGCCAGACCAGCACGTTGAGGAAACTGCCCACCACCAGACCCAGCAGCAGGGCGGTGCACACAAAGGCCAGCGGATACAGACTGAAGAGTTGGTCGATAGGCATGTCAGATCGCTGAGCCGAGCTGGAAAATCGGCAGGTACATGGCCACGACCAACCCGCCGACGATGACCCCGAGCACCACCATGATGAACGGCTCCATCAGGCTGGTGAGGTTGTCGACCATGTTATCCACTTCGTCCTCATAAAAACCGGCGACCTTGTCGAGCATGTCATCCAGCGCGCCCGATTCCTCACCGATCGCGGTCATCTGTACCGCCATGTTCGGGAACACCCCGGTGCTGCGCATGGAAAAATTCAGCTGCATGCCGGTGGCGACGTCCTGGCGGATACGCAGCACGGCACGCTTGAACACCACGTTGCCGGTGGCGCCGGCCACCGAATCCAGTGCCTCCACCAGCGGTACGCCAGCGGCGAAGGTGGTCGACAAGGTGCGGGCGAATCGCGCCACCGCCGATTTGTACATCAGCGTGCCCACCAGCGGCAGCTTCAGCAGCCAGGTGTCCTTGCGGTCGCGCAATGCCTGGGATTTTTTCAGCGCATGACGGATGCCGAACACCGCTGCAATCAGGGCGCCGAGCACCGCCCACCACCATTGCTGCATGAACTCGGAGATGCTGATCACCATCAGCGTGAAGGCCGGCAGTTCAGCGCCAAAACCGGAAAATACCGCCTGAAACTGCGGCACCACTTTCACCAGCAAAATCCCCGTGACCACCATCGCCACCAGCACCACGGCTGTGGGGTAAGTCATGGCTTTCTTGATCTTGGCCTTGAGCGCTTCGCTTTTTTCCTTATAGGTTGCGACCCGTTCGAGCAACGTATCGAGTGCACCGGATTGCTCGCCGGCATCCACCAGGTTGCAATACAGCTCATCGAAATACTGCGGCTTCTTGCGCAGGGCGGCGGCGAAGCTGTTGCCGGCCGCCACCTCTTGCTTCACTTCGTCCACCAGTTTGCGCATCGCCGGGTTGTCGAAGCCTTCGCCAATGATGTCGAACGACTGCAACAACGGCACGCCAGCCTTCATCATGGTTGCCATCTGCCGGGTGAACAGGGCGATGTCCTGGGCCTTGATGCGTTTGCCGAGGCTGAGCAAGGAGGTGGATTTCTTGCGCACCTTGCCCGGGTTGATGCCTTGTTTGCGCAGCTGGGCCTTGATCAGCGCAGGGTTCTGCCCGCTCAACTCGCCCGTGACCTTGCTGCCTTTGCGATCAGTGCCTTCCCAGGCGTAGATGCTGATTTTTGCTGCCTTGACCGCCATGTTCAGTCCTTGGTGACCCGGTTGATTTCTTCCAGGCTGGTGATGCCTTGCATGGCCTTGTGCAGGCCCGAGGTGCGCAGGTCGTCGAAGCCGTCGCGACGCATCTGGCTGTCGATTTCGAGCGAGTTGCCTTCGGCCATGATCAGCCGCTGCAGCTCGGAAGTGTTTTTCACCACTTCATAAATCCCCACGCGTCCCTTGTAGCCGCCGTTGCAGTGATCGCAACCGACCGGCTCGTAGATCGTGAAATTGCCGATCTGTTCCGGCGGGAAACCTTCCTTGACCAGCGTTTCGCGGGGGATTTCGATCGGTTTCTTGCAGTGGTTGCACAGCTTGCGCGCCAGGCGCTGGGCGATGATCAGGCTTACCGAGGTGGCGATGTTGAACCCGGGAATACCCATGTTGTGCAGGCGGGTCAGGGTTTCGGCGGCGCTGTTGGTGTGCAGCGTGGACAGCACCAGGTGGCCGGTCTGTGCGGCCTTGATCGCGATTTCGGCAGTTTCCAGGTCGCGGATCTCGCCGACCATGATCACGTCCGGGTCCTGCCGCAGAAACGAACGCAGGGCCTGGGCAAAATCCAGACCCTGTTTCGGATTGACGTTGACCTGGTTGATGCCTTCCATGTTGATTTCCACCGGGTCTTCGGCGGTGGAAATGTTGATGTCGACGGTGTTGAGAATATTCAGGCCGGTGTACAGCGACACGGTTTTCCCCGAACCGGTCGGCCCGGTCACCAGAATCATGCCCTGCGGCTGCTTGAGCGCCGCCATGTACAGGTCTTTCTGCGCCGGTTCGTAACCCAATGCATCGATGCCGATCTGCGCGCTGGACGGGTCGAGAATCCGGATCACCACTTTTTCGCCCCACAGGGTCGGCAAAGTGTTGACCCGGAAGTCGATCGACTTGGTCTTCGACAGGCGCATCTTGATCCGCCCGTCCTGCGGTTTGCGCCGCTCCGAGATGTCGAGGCTGGCCATGACTTTCAGGCGTGCGGCGATCCGCCCGGCCAGTTGAATCGGCGGTTTGGCCACCTCGCGCAGGATACCGTCGGTGCGCACCCGCACCCGGAAGTTTTTCTCGTAGGGTTCGAAGTGCAGGTCGGAGGAGCCACTCTTGATCGCGTCGAGCAGCATCTTGTGCACGAAGCGCACGACCGGCGCGTCATCGGCGTCGAGCCCGCCGATGGCGTCCTGGCGGCTGTCGTCGACGGACTCGACATCCATGCCGTCGAGATCGACGTCGGCCATGTCCTCCAGACCGCTGGCGTGGGTGTCGAAGAATTTCTCGATGGCCTCGGTGAGCTTGTCGTCCTCCACCAGAATGGCTTCGGTGCTCAGCCCGGTGCTGAACTGAATGTCATTGATCGCTTGATGATTGCTCGGGTCGGAAATGCCCACGAACAGTTTATTGCCACGGCGCCACAAGGGCAGGGCGTGGTGCTGGCGCACCAGTTTTTCACTGACCAGGCCTTTGGGCTGGGTTTCCTTGTCCAGGCAATTGAGGTCCATGAAGGCCATGCCGAAATGCTCTGAAGCGATCTCGGCCACCTGTGAGCTCTTCACCAGTTTGTTCTGTACCAGGTAGCTGACCAGCGACAGCCGATTGCGCTGCGCCTGTTGCCAGGCCTGCTGGGCGCTTTTTTCCGTGAGCAGTTCGGCCTGTACCAACTGCTTGGCCAGACCGCTCAGAGCGATGTCATTCATGGGAGTTCCGGAAGCTGACAGTTCATGACTTATAGCCTAGTCAAGTGACAGCGCCAAACACCCTCGGTGCAGGTGACAAAAAGTGTCAGATAGTGCGGTTACGGGTTGTAGGAAAGCGCGACTCGGCACCTTTATGCCGAGCGTGCGGGGTCTGCAAGCGGTTGGCACGGCCTATGCTGAGCCCTTTGCAGATCATGAGATTCCGACTCATGCATGGAGAGCCTGTCTATGAACAAACAAAAGGGTTTCACTCTGATCGAGCTGCTGATCGTGGTGGCGATCATCGGCATTCTGGCGACCATCGCCCTGCCGCAATACTCCAAATACCAGGCCCGTTCGAAAGTGACAGCAGGTCTGGCAGAAATCAGCGCGCTCAAAGTGCCGTTTGAAGACACCATCAATCAAGGTACGGATCCGACGCTGACACTGGTGGCGGGCGGCGCTTCCGCGACCACGTCGAACTGCACACTGGCGGCCTCTGGGACGGCCTCGACCGGTGCCGGCACCATCACGTGCACACTGGTGAACGCACCGGGTCCGGTATTGGGTAAGACGATCACGCTCACCCGTTCAGGCGCTGCAACGGGCAGCACCTCTGGCGTGTGGACCTGCGCAACCACCGTCAACCCTGACTACTCGCCAAAAGGTTGCACTGCCAGCGGCACTTGATGCGAGGGCCTGAATGGCAAATGCCCCGATCTTCGGGGCATTTTCATTTCCAGAGCAGTAAAAAAAGCTTCAATAATTTCAGCCATTTAGGAACTTTCCAAAAAACCGCAACTTGCATGTCGATAATCCACACGTCATGCAAATTGCATGATTCCGAAAATTTGTCTAATTCATAACTAATTGATTTATAAAGATTTATTGTCTTTCGAAAAGTTGGCACAGCCTTCGCAATATACCCAGTAACCCTGCTGACAAGACAACCAGCAGACTTTCCAGAAAAACAGGAGTTACTCGTATGAAGAAGTTCGCTATCACTGCCGCTGCTGCTACCGCGCTGACCCTGACCATGGCTTCCGGTGCTTTCGCACAATCCACCCAGGCTACTCAGGCTCCAATGACTCTGGCTGCTGGTGAAATGACCAAGGCTAAAGAAGCTACTTCCGATACTTGGATCACTACCAAAGTCAAAAGCGACCTGGTAACCGAAAAAGGCATTCCTGGTACCGACATCAAAGTCGAAACCAACAAAGGTGTGGTTTCCCTGTCTTCTGACGTCGCTGTCACCGAAGCTCAGAAAACCACCGCTGTGAACATCACCAAGAAAATCAAAGGCGTCAAAGCGGTCTCCGCTGACGGCCTGAAAGCCGAGTAAGGCATGACTTCTCGCCTGGACCGGGAGAAGACGCGACAGACGGGCCGAGCAATACGTCTGCCGCAACTTTAGAGTTCATGCGAACGGTCACACGGATGTGACCATTACGGGCCCCGGCACTTGTGTCGGGGCCTGTTCTATTGGGTAGAAGCAAAAGATCGCAGCCTCCGGCAGCTTCTACAGTGGAATGCATTTCCCTGTAGGCGCTGCCGGAGGCTGCGATCTTTTGATCTTTCAGTTACCGCGCTTGCTGTTGATCTGCCGCAGGCGACTGCCTTCAAAGCGCAGGTATTGATACATGCCGTTGTTCGGGCCGTAGGTCCATTCCTCGACCTGAAATTCTTCGCGCCGGTTGGCGCTGCGTTTGTAGCCGAGGACATCGCGGCTGACCGGTTCGCCGCATTTCTGCAGCACTTCGCTGGCACGGTCGCCGAGACTGACCAACTGGCTGCCGCAACGCAGCGTGTCAGAGGCCAGCGCAGGGCTGCCGGCGAGCAGCAGCGTCAACGCAGCCAGCCATTTGCGCTTCATCATTCGGCGTCCAGATGCATTTGCGTCACGACCCGACCATCGCTTTCGGCCTCGCCAAGGTTAGCGTCGATGAAGTACACGCGATCATCTGCCAACTGGCCTTTGTCGACCAGATAGTCCTTGATGCTGCTGGCGCGTTCCTGACCCAACTGCCGCAGCAGGACATCGCTGGAGCTCCAGAACTTGATCACGCCGTCACGCATTTTCGCCGTGCGTTCTTCCTTGCCCAGATCCTTCCATTCGGCCGGCGGCTGGGTTTTCAGACGCGTGCGGTAGATGCCTTCGAGCAACGGGCCTTTCTCGTTCTCCGGCACTTGCAGCAGGGAAGCCTGGGCTGGCACCTTGTCGCCACGGCGCTGGAGCATCTTGTAGTAGTTGTACTGGTATTCGCGTTCCAGACGCTGTTCGGCCAGCAGCGGACCGTCGCTGCTTTGCGCGGCGGTGCCTTCGATCTCCAGGCGCAGGGTCGGACGTTCCTTGAGCGCCTGGGACAGTTTGTCCAGCGCTGATTCGGCGTCTTTGCTCAGGTCGCTCGAACCTGGGGCAAAGGACACGGTGCCGAGGTCTTCAGAGCCGCCGCCACTGACCAGTCCGCCAATCAGCTTGAACGGCGCGGCAGCCGCTTTGACGATCAGATTGCGCAGGGTCTGCCAGACGATCGGCATTACGCTGAATTGCGGGTTGTTGAGGTCGCCGGTGACCGGCAATTCGATGGAAATCTTGCCATCGACGTCCTTGAGCAGGGCAATAGCCAGTTTCAACGGCAGGCTCACGGCATCCGGGCTGTCGACTTTCTCGCCGAGTTGCAGCTGCTCGACCACCACTTTGTTTTCAGCCTTCAACTGGCCCTTGGTGATCAGGTAGTGCAGGTCGAGATTGAGCCGACCCTTGCGGATGCGGTAGCCGGCGAATTTGCCGGAATACGGGGTGAGCGTGGTCAGTTCGACGCGTTTGAAACTGGTAGCGATATCGAGGCTGGCCATCGGGTCGAACGGATTGACCGCACCTTTGATGGTCACCGGCGCATAGCGGTCGACCTTGCCCTTGACGTCGACGCTGGCCGGTTTCGCCTGACGGCTGTCGATGGTGCCGATCTGGCCGTTGAGTTGCTGGATTGCCGTGGCGAAGTTAGGGGTCAGGCTGAAGTCGGCGAAGTTGGCCGAGCCGTCATTGATCGCGATACCGCCAATGTGAATGCCCAGCGGTTTCGAGTTACTGGCGGGTTTGGCTGCTGCCGTTTTCGCCCCGGAATCGGCAGGTTGCGGGATCAGCAAATCATCAATGTTGGTGGTGCGGTCATCGTTGATCATGAACCGCACATACGGCTGGAACAGGTTGACCTTGTCGATCGACACACTGTCACCGTGTTGATAGTTGATGCCTTCAACCACCACTTGCTGCCATTTGAGGAAGTCGCGGGTTTTCAGGGTGTCGAGGGTGTGTAGTTGATCGATCTGCGCGCGCCCGGTAACGCTGAGTGCCAGTGGCTCGGTGCTCTTGAGGTTGACCTTGAGGTCACTGCCGAGCATGCCGCTGCGCAATTCCAGGCGAATGAACGGATTGATGTAGGACTGCGCGACACGCAGGTCGATGTCCTGGGTCTTCACGTTGAGCTGGGCGGTAACCGGTGCGAGGTTGACCACGCCGTCGGCGTTGATCTTGCCTTGTTTGCCCAGACCGCTGTCGAGCCTGACCTTGAAGGGCGAACCGTTGAGGCTGTCGAAATCCTGCAGGTCGATATTCAGCGGCGTCACATCCAGCGCCACCGGCGGGTTGGCCGAACGGTCGGCGAGATGCACGGTGTAGTTGCGCAGTTGCACATCCTTGAGCAGCACCTGCCAGGGCTTGCTCGGCGCGGCCGGCTCTTTCGGCGAGTCGGCGGCGGCCGGAGTGGTCTTGGGTTCGGCGGCGGCCTTGGCGGCAGGTTTTGACGGCTGACTGGCGAACAGTTTCTGCCAATCGAGCTGGCCATCGGCTTCGAGCGCGGCCCAGGTTTCCAGTTTGTTGCTGCGGATCTTGCCGACCACTACCTGCTGTTTGGCCAGGTCCAGCGAGGTCTCGCTGACATCAAGGCGTTCGAGTCTGGCCAGCGGACGTCCGTCCGGCGCCTTGATTGCGAACGGCGCAATATTCACCGCGACGTTGTTCAGCAGCAGTTCGGTTTCTTTCGACAGATTCAGTTTGTACTCGGTGCTGAGGTTGATCACGCCGTCTTCGAGCACCAGCGGCAGCGCGTCACGCACATAGGGCCAGAAGGATTTCATCTTGCCGTCGGTGACTTTCAAGGTGCCTTCAGAGGTGAACGGGATCAGGCTGAAGTTGCCTTTCCAGTCGATCTGCCCACCGGCCGGGCCGGCAGCCACCAGGGTCATGTCGGCATTGTCTTCGGGGAGGGTGCTGAGGTTTTTCAGTTCGAAGTCGAGTTTGTCGTAAAGGAACTCGATGGGCTCGCTCGGCCGCGCGTCCTCGAAATGCACGTTGCCGCCGGCCAGCTGGATGCGATCGATGCGCAGCGGGAACGGCTTGGCATTCGGATCGGCCGGGGTCGGTTCGCTGGCGGGAATCTTGAACAGGCCCAGCAGATTGAGCTGGCCGTCCTTGGCGAAGAGGATTTCGGTCTTGGGCTTGTCCAGCTCGATATCGGCCAAGTGCAGCGCTTTGGTCCACAGGCTGTCGAGTTGCAGGTTGGCGTACAGCCGCTCGAAGCCGACCTGCTCCTTGCCCGGCTCACCGACGACCAGGCCCCACAGGGTGACTTCAAGGCTGAACGGATTGAGCTCGATGCGCTGGATGTGCGCAGGCACCGTGGCGTAGTTCGCCAGTTGCTGGTTGGCAATGCGCAGGGCAATGCCCGGCAAAATCAGAAATCCCAGCAGGCTGTAGAGGGCCAGAGCAGTCAACAGGGCGCCAATCGCGCGGATCAATCCTTTGGGCATGTGCGGCTTCATCTGTCTGAATCGGAGTGCCTTGGAGTATGGCACGCGATTCTGGTTCCGAAGTACATCGTGGGGGACAGGATTGTTCAGATTGTTCTGTAGCAACACAAAACCCTGTGGGAGCGAGCCTGCTCGCGAAGGCGTTCTATCAGTCACCCTGTCTGGTGGCTGATACACCGCTTTCGCGAGCAGGCTCGCTCCCACAGTGGGCAGCTGTTAGCCGCAGAGGAGGGTTACAACTGCAGGATCAGGGTTTTCAGCGGTGGCTGTTGATCCAGCGATGGGAAGTCGGCGCCCGGGGTCATCACGCTCCAGTCGCGGACCGGGCGGCCGGCCTTCTCGGCGCAGCGCAGCACCTGCTCACGCCAGTCGTCCATGCTGACTTTCGCCAGGTTGTTGCAGCAGATCAGCACGCCGTTGTCGGCGGTGGTCAGCAGCGCCGGTTTGAGCAGGCTTTGATAGTCGCGCAGCAGGTCGACGGTGCCGAAGGCGCTCTTGGCCCAAGCAGGCGGGTCGAGCAGCACCAGATCGTATTGGCGCTGGTCGAGGCGCTGATAGCTCGGCAGCTTCTGCCCGCGTCGCTGGCTGATCGGCAGGCCGGCGAGCTGACGGATCGCCGGGAAATAATCGGACTGGATAAATTGCATCTCGGGCAATTGCGGGTTGAGCAGGCCGTTTTCTCGGCCGACTGCCAGATTGCCTTCGGCGAAGTCGAGGTTACACACCTCGCGCGCACCACCGGCAGCGGCACTCAGGCCGACGCCACAGGTGTAGGCAAAGAGGTTGAGCACACTTTTACCCTTGGCGTGATCCTTGACCCAGCCGCGAGTGTTGCGCAGGTCGAGGAACAGCAGCGGATCCTGGCCGGCATGCCGCCCGCGCACGCGATAGTTCAGGCCCCATTCGTGACCGACCAGATCCGCCAGCGCGGCGTCATCGGCTTTGTAGACATTGTCTTCGCGGTCGATCCGCGAGTTGCCGCGGGAGCGGTCGTTGTAGACCAGCAGGGTGTCAAACCCCAGCGTCTGGTTGGCCATGGCGTGCAGTTGCAGCAGGTCGTCGCGTTCCAGCGTCTGGTGAAAGCTCTGCACCAGCAATTGCGGACCGTAGCGGTCGACGGTCAGGCCACCGGCGCCTTCCTGGCTGCCGTGGAACAGCCGATAGCAATCGGTGCCCTGGCTGTGCAGCTCAGCGAGCAGGTCCTGGCGTTTATCGAGGGCGGCGCGCAGCGCCTGATTCAAGGAAGACATGCGTGCGCCTTGCTGGTGAGAATGTGGGCGCGGGAGTTTAGCATTGTGCAGCTACAGATGCCCTGAGCCATTGCTCAGACCTGTGGCGAGGGAGCTTGCTCCCGCTCGAGTGCGAAGCGCTNTCGCTGCGCAACCCAGCGGGAGCAAGCTCCCTCGCCACAGGTTCTGTGTATAGATCAGATCAACAAACCCATCCGTCGTTTGGCTCGCTGCACCGAACCATTGCGCATCGCCCAGCGCAGCATCGGTGCACTGCGCTTGACGCTGGCGCGGATCAGCTGGCGTTGCAGCGGATTCTGCCGTATGCCGAACATGGCGCTGGCCCAGTCCGGCAACAGATCGATGCCGGCCTTCATCATCAGGTCGCCAAAAGGTCGGGCCAGCACGCTTGGGGCCGGGGCGTCGAGCAGCAGGCGCAGGACTTCGCGGCTGCGCTCATCACAGAGCAGTTGCGGGCGCATGTGTTGCAGATAGTCGGCCACGGCCTGCCGCGACTTCGGCACGTCCCGCGCACCCAGGCGCTCGGCGACCACGGCGATTTCTGCGTAGTAGCGATCCTGATCCGCCCCCGACAATTGCGGGTTGCGGTAACGCAAATGCGCGGCAAGAAAATGGCTGACCTCGGCCACATGCACCCACGTCAGCAGGTCCGGATCGCTGGCCGCATACGGCCGGCCGTCCGGCGCGGTACCGACCACTTGCAGGTGAATGGTGCGCACTTTGTCGATCAGCCATTCGGCGTCGCGGCGCGAGCCGAACGTGGTGCCGGAGACAAACTGACTGGTGCGGCGCAAACGCCCGAGCATGTCCTGGCGAAAGTTGGAATGATCCCAGACCCCGGCCAGCGCCAGCGGATGCAGGGCTTGCAGCAACAACGCGCTGATGCCGCCGATCAGCATGCTGCTGAAATCGCCGTGTACCTGCCAACTGATCGAGTCCGGCCCGAACAGCCCGGGATCGCCCTTGGGGTTTTCCAGATCAAGCTGACCGAGGGACAGCCCGGTCAGGCTCATGAGTTGGTTTTCGATACGGCTGCGAAGGAATTCCATGACAACTCATAGGTGATGAACGGGCGCGGCCGGGTGACCGCGCCACGGATGTTACTGATTGAGGCGCTTGTCGATCAAACCTTGCACCACGCTCGGATCGGCCAGGGTCGAGGTGTCACCGAGGCTGTCGAGTTCGTTGCAGGCGATCTTGCGCAAGATGCGCCGCATGATCTTGCCCGAGCGGGTTTTCGGCAAGGCCGGCGCCCACTGGATCAGGTCCGGTTTGGCGAAGCTGCCGATTTCATTGCTGACGTGGGCGAGCAACTCTTTCTTCAGCTCATCGCTCGGCTCGAAGCCGTTCATGGGGGTGACGAAGGCGTAGATGCCCTGGCCTTTGACGTCGTGCGGGTAACCGACCACGGCGGCCTCGGCGATGCTGTCGTGCAGCACCAGCGCACTTTCCACTTCGGCGGTGCCGATGCGGTGGCCGGAGACATTGATCACGTCATCGATGCGCCCGGTGATCCAGTAATCGCCGTCCTCGTCGCGGCGTGCGCCATCGCCGGTGAAGTAATAGCCGGGGTAGGGCTTGAAGTAAGTGTCGACCATCCGTTGCGGGTCGCCGTAGACGCTGCGGATCTGCGCCGGCCAACTCGACTTGATCGCCAGCACGCCGCTGCCGGCGCCTTTGATTTCCTTGCCGTGCTCGTCGAGCAGCACCGGTTGCACGCCGAACATCGGCTGCGTGGCGCAACCCGGTTTGATCCGCTGGGCACTCACCAACGGGCTGAGCATGATGCCGCCGGTTTCGGTCTGCCACCAGGTATCGACAATCGGGCAGCGCTGCTCGCCGACCACGTTGAAGTACCATTCCCACGCCTCCGGGTTGATCGGCTCACCGACACTGCCGAGCAGTCTGAGGCTTTGGCGCGACGTTTCCTGCAATGGCCCGGCACCTTCGCGCATCAACGCGCGCAGGGCAGTCGGCGCGGTGTAGAAGATGTTGACGTGGTGTTTGTCGATCACCTGCCAGAAGCGTGAAGTGCTCGGGTAGCTCGGCACGCCTTCGAAAATCAGCGTGGTCGCGCCATTGGCCAGCGGGCCGTAGACGATGTAGCTGTGGCCGGTGACCCAGCCGACGTCGGCGGTGCACCAGAACACTTCGCCCTCGCGGTAATCGAGCACGTACTTGAAGGTCATCGCCGCTTGCAGCAGGTAGCCGCCGGTGGTGTGCAGCACACCTTTGGGTTTGCCGGTGCTGCCGGAGGTGTAAAGGATGAACAGCGGATCCTCGGCGTCCATCGGCTCCGGCGGGCAGTCGTCGCTGACGTCACGCACGGCTTGGTGATACCAGAGGTCACGGCCCTCGACCCAATCGACCTTGCCTTGAGTGCGTTCGACCACGACCACGGTGCTGACGTCCGGGCAACTGTGCAGGGCCTTGTCGACATTTTGCTTGAGCGGTACGAATTTGCCGCCGCGCACGCCTTCGTCGGCGGTGATCACCGTGCGGCAGTCGGCATCGAGGATGCGGTCGCGCAAGGAGTCCGGGGAGAAGCCACCGAACACCACCGAGTGAATCGCGCCGATCCGCGCGCAGGCGAGCATCGCGTAGGCCGCCTCGGGGATCATCGGCATGTAGATGCACACCCGGTCGCCTTTTTTCACGCCACGGCTTTTCAGCACATTGGCCAGGCGGCAGACATGATGGTGGAGTTTTTTGTAAGTGATCTGCGTCGATTCGGCAGGGTCGTCGCCTTCCCAGAGAATCGCGGTCTGCTCGCCGCGTTGTGCGAGGTGGCGGTCGATGCAGTTGTAGCTGACGTTCAGTTGGCCGCCAGCAAACCAGGCAGCTTCACCGGTTTTCAGGTCGTAGCGCTGAACGGTCTGCCACGGTGTGCTCCAGTCGAGGAAGCGCGTGGCCTGTTCGGCCCAGAAGGTGCTGGGGTGTTCAATCGATTCGCGGTACAGGCGCTTGTAGTCGTCCTGACTCAACTGCGCAGCCCGGCGGACGGCATCGGCTTTGGGGAACGTGCTGATATCGAACATGACGGTTCCTTATTCTTGTTGTGCGACAGGAATAAAGATGCGCCGAGCGGCCTGGAGGTTCAAGTCATCCCTGAAACAACTGTGGGAGCGAGCCTGCTCGCGAATGCGCTGTATCAGCCACAAAGATGCTGAATGACACACCGAATTCGCGAGCAGGCTCGCTCCCACATTGGAAATGGCTTGCCCACAGGATTTGTGGGCAAGCCATTCACCTCACCCGCGGTGACGACCGCGGAAGTAGTTGATCAGGCCTTGGGTGGAAGCATCGTCAGCAACGGTTTCATCGCTGCCGACCAGACGGTTGTAAACGCCTTTGCCCAATTCCTTGCCCAGTTCCACGCCCCACTGGTCGAAGGCGTTGATGCCCCAGACCACGCTCTGCACGAACACTTTGTGCTCGTACATGGCGACCAGCGCGCCAAGACGACGCGGGCTGATGCGCTCGACCACAAGGGTGTTGCTCGGGCGGTTGCCCGGAATCACCTTGTGCGGCGCGAGTTTGCGCACCTGCTCTTCGCTCATGCCTTTTTCGCGCAGTTCGGCCTCGGCTTCCGGCAGGGTCTTGCCGAGCATCAGCGCCTGGCTCTGCGACAGGCAGTTGGCGTACAGCCACTGATGGTGATCGGAGACTGGGTTGAAGCTGACGATCGGCACGATGAAGTCGGCCGGAATCAGTTGGGTGCCCTGGTGCAGCAACTGGTGATACGCGTGTTGACCGTTGCAGCCGACGCCGCCCCAGATCACCGGGCCGGTATCGGTCGACACCGAGGTGCCGTCCTGACGCACGCTCTTGCCGTTGGATTCCATGTCCAACTGTTGCAAGTGCTTGGTGATGTTGCGCAGGTAGTGGTCGTACGGCAGGATCGCGTGGCTTTGCGCGCCCCAGAAGTTGCCGTACCACACGCCGAGCAGGGCCAGCAGCACCGGCATGTTCTGTTCAAACGGTGCGCTCTGGAAATGCTGGTCCATGGTGAAGGCACCGGACAGCAGTTCCTTGAAGTTGGACATGCCGATGGCCAGGGCAATCGGCAGACCGATGGCCGACCACAGCGAGTAACGACCGCCGACCCAGTCCCACATCGGGAAGATGTTTTCTTCGCGAATGCCGAACGCAACGGCCGCCGCGTTGTTGCTCGATACCGCGATGAAGTGGCGATACAGCTCGGCTTCCGAACCACCCTGAGCCAGATACCAGGCGCGGGCGGCCTGAGCGTTTTTCAGGGTCTCGAGGGTGTTGAAGGATTTCGATGAAACGATGAACAGCGTGGTTTCGGCGCGCAGCTTCTGCGTCAGCTCGTGGAACTCACTGCCGTCGATGTTCGCCAGGTAATGGCAACGCACGCCTTTCTGCGCATAGGACAGCAATGCTTCGGAAACCAGCTCAGGGCCGAGGAACGAGCCACCGATGCCGATGTTGACCACGTCAGTGATCGGCTTCTCGGTGTAACCACGCCACAGACCGTCGTGGATGCGGCCAACCAGATCGGTGATCTGGTTCAGCACCTTGTGCACTTCCGGCATCACGTTGACGCCATTGACCGACAGCTTGTCGCCCACCGGGCGGCGCAGGGCGGTATGCAGCGCCGGGCGGCCTTCGGAGGCGTTGACGATTTCGCCGTCGAACAGCGCTTTGATCGCGCCTTTCAGATCGACTTCATTGGCCAGGCCCACCAGCAGGTTGCGGGTCTCGGCGTTGATCAGGTTCTTCGAATAATCGAGAAACAGGCCGCAGCTGCTGAGCGTGAATTGATTGAAGCGCTGCGGATCGGCGTTGAAGGCCTCGCGCATGCTGAAATCCTGCATGGCTTGGCGGTGATCTTTCAACGCCTGCCAGGCAGGCAGAGCGGTAACGTCATGAGGAGTGCGGTAGTACGCCATCGCTGCGGTTTTCCTTTTTACTTGAACGGCCTTTTGAACACAGAACAGACCGATACGCCCTGGTTGGGCGAGGGTCAAATGCGTCGACACGATTTTTCAACGCAGGGCGAATACAGTAAACCTCGCGCTGCGATCTGTCTTGACTTCTTCTGACCTGTTCCCTGTACTTTTTTAACATCAATACCGGGAACGGGCCGACCAATGGAAGGGGAGTGGCGTCTCGAAGCGGCTCAGGCGAGCTGAACCGGAATCGCGTTGCTGGTGTGGCTCAGCTCATTGCCCGGGGCCATGTACAGCATGCGCGGTTTGAAATTGACCAGTTCCGCTTCGCTGTAATGGGCGTAGGCGCAAATGATCACGCGGTCGCCGACCTTGGCCTTATGCGCGGCTGCGCCGTTCACCGATATCATCCGTGAACCTTCTTCGCCACGAATCGCGTAGGTGGTGAAGCGTTCGCCATTGTCGACGTTGTAAATCTGGATCTGCTCGTATTCACGGATGCCGGACAAGTCCAGCCACTCGCCATCAATGGCGCAGGAACCTTCGTAATCGAGTACCGCATGAGTGACTTCGGCGCGGTGCAGCTTGGCCTTGAGCATGATGGCTTGCATGAGGGATTTCCCGGGTTGGAAGCGAACGGCTGGCAGTGTGCCCGAAGGCTTTGGGGGCGGCAATACAACGCAAAAGATCGCAGCCTGCGGCAGCTCCTNGTAGGAGCTGCCGCAGGCTGCGATCTTTTGATCTTGCTTTAAACGGGGGTATCGAGGTTCAGGTGCAGGTTGTCGATCAACCGCGTGGTGCCGAGGAACGCGGCCACCAGAATCACCAGATCGCGGTCTTCAGCGGTCGCCGGACGCAAGGTCAGGGCGTGGCGGATTTCCAGATAGTCCGGGCGCAGGCCGGCGGCCTCCAGCTGTTGCACCTGAGCGGCGATCAGCGCCGGGTAGTCGCGCTCGCCTTGTTTGATCGACTCGGCGATTGCGCTCAGGGTCCGATAAACCACCGGGGCCACCGCACGTTGGTCTTCGCTGAGGAAACCGTTGCGCGATGACAGCGCCAGGCCGTCGGCGGCACGTACGGTCGGTTCGCCGATGATCTGGATCGGCATGTTCAAGTCATGCACCAGCGCGCGGATCACCGCCAGTTGCTGGAAATCCTTCTGACCGAAGATCGCCAAGTCCGGCTGCACCATGTTGAACAGCTTGCTGACCACCGTCGCCACACCTTCGAAGTGCCCCGGACGGCTGGCGCCACACAGGCCTTCAGACAGTTGCGGCACGCTGACCCGGGTCTGCCCGGTCATGCCGTCGGGGTACATCTCTTCGACTGTCGGGGCGAACAGCAAATGGCAGCCGGCTTGCAGCAGCTTTTCCTGATCCGCCGCCAGGGTGCGCGGGTACTTGTCGAGGTCTTCGCCGGCGCCGAACTGCAGCGGGTTGACGAAGATGCTGGCAACCACGAAGTCCACGCGCTGTGTGGCTTTGGTGATCAACGCAATGTGACCGCTGTGCAGGTTGCCCATGGTCGGCACGAAGCCGATGCGCTTGCCTTCACTGCGGGCGCGGGCCACGGCGGCACGCAATTCGCGTACGGTTTTGACAGTGTTCATGCAGAGAATCCGTGTTCGAGGCCTGGGAACGTAACGCCTTTGACTTCGTTGACGTAGGCCTTCAGGGCGGACTGGATGCTGTCCTGACCCTGCATGAAGTTCTTGACGAATTTCGGCACGCGACCGGTGATCGACAGGCCGAGCATGTCGTGCAGCACCAGTACCTGACCGTCGGTATCGCTACCGGCGCCAATCCCGATGACCGGAATCTTCACGGCCTGGCTGATTTCCGCCGCCAGTTCGCTCGGCACGCATTCGAGCAACAGCATGGCGGCCCCAGCCTGTTCCAGCGAGATCGCATCGGCACGCATCTGCCGCGCCTGGTTCTCGTTGCGGCCCTGCACTTTATAGCCGCCAAGAATGTTCACCGCCTGTGGGGTCAGGCCCATGTGCGCGCAGACCGGCACACCGCGTTCGGCCAGCAGGCGGATCGACTCCGCCAGCCACAGCGCACCTTCGACCTTGATCATGTGCGCGCCGGCCTGCATCAGCGTGGCGCTGTTGGTCAGGGTTTGCTCGATCGTGGCGTTGGCCATGAACGGCAGGTCAGCCAGGATCAGGGCGTCGGTGTTGCCGCGTTTGACGCAAGCGGTGTGATAGGCCATTTCTGCGATGGTCACCGGCAAGGTGCTGTCGTGCCCTTGCAGAACCATGCCGAGGGAGTCGCCCACCAGCAGCACTTCGACACCGGCCTCGTTGCAGGCGTGGGCGAAGGTCGCGTCATAGCAGGTCAGCATGGTGATCTTTTCACCTTTCTGCTTGAGGCTCTGGAGCGTGGTCAGGGTGATGGCTGGCATGTAAAAAATCCTCGTTCAGGCGCTCTGGAAACTACTGCGAGTAACGCGCGTGATTCTTCGTCTACTCAGGCGCACGGTCTTTTGTCGTGCTTATAAGGCCTGGATTGCGCCCGTATGTGCCGTGTTGGCGGCAGCGGGACGCCTATAGTCGTGAGGAGAACCTAGGAAGTCAATTGCGTGTGTTACCGCATTGTTACGAGGGGAGTGTTACCGGCGTTACTGATGCGATTCAGCGGTGCGGCGGGACTGATCGGGAGGTTTTTTGTCCGACAAAAAACGAACACGGAACATCGTTTTTGTGGCGAGGGGATTTATCCCCGATGGGCTGCGGAGCGGCCCTTAAATGGTAGTACGCATTAATCAGTCACACCGTATTAGCCGGTTTTGCGACGGCTGCGCAGCCGATCGGGGATGAATCCCCTCGCCACAGAGGCCCCATCCACAGGGGGAGATTTGCGTCAGGCGTGGGAGAGGCGTTCGAGGCCGACGAACGGGCAGGCGGCGAGCAGGTCAGCCAACGTGCGGCCATCGGCCAGGCGCAGATCGGCGGGAGCCAGTTCGGCCAGAGGATAGAGCACGAATGCCCGCTCCTGAATCTGGTAGTGCGGGACTTTCAGTCGCGGCTCGTCGATCAGGCGATCACCGAACAACAGGATATCCAGATCCAGCGTGCGCGGCCCCCAGCGCTCCAGGCGCTCCCGACCTTGATCGTTTTCGATGGCTTGCAGGGCATCGAGCAGGTCGAGCGGCGCGAGATCACTGTCGAGGGCAGCGACCGCGTTGGTGTAACGCGGTTGTCCCGGCAGCAGTGAATCGCTCTGATAGAACGCCGAAACACCAGCAAGGGAAGTCTGCGGCAATTGCCCCAGCGCATTGAGCGCGCTGCGCAATTGTTCGGCCGGGTCAGCGAGGTTGCTGCCCAGACCGATATAGATGCGTTCCATGCCTTATTCGCCCGTCGAGCTTGAAGCCCCGGCGCGCTTGCGCTTGGAACCACTGCTGCGGCGACGTTTGCGTGGCGCACCGCTGGCGTCATCACCTTTGCCGCTGAGATCGCGGATCATGTCGCGACGTTCGCTGTCGTTGGCGTCCTGATAATCCGTCCACCATTCGCCCAGGCCGTCGGTTTCCTCGCCAGCGCTTTCACGCAGCAGCAGGAAGTCGTAACCGGCGCGGAAACGTGGATTGTCCAGCAACAGGTCGGCGCGTTTGCCGCTGCGGCGTGGCAGACGTTCCTGCATGTCCCAGATCTCGCGGATCGGCATGGTGAAGCGCTTTGGAATGGCGATGCGCTGACACTGTTCGGCGATCAGCTCATGCGCGGCTTCCTGCATGGCCGGAATCGGCGGCATGCCACGCTCTTGCAGGCGCAATACGCGGGCCGGCAGGGCAGGCCACAGCAGGGCGGCAAACAGGAACGCCGGTGTGACCGGTTTGTTCTGTTTTATGCGCAGGTCGGTGTTGGTCAGCGCTTCGCTGATCAACGTGTGGGTGTATTCCGGGTTGTATTCCAGGGCGTCGGCACTGGCCGGGAACAGTGGGGCAAACAGTTGCAGATCGACCAGCATCTCGAAGGTGATCGCGCCGTGGCCGGAGAGGAACAGCTTGAGCACTTCCTCGAACAGGCGAGCGGACGGGATCTCGCGCAGCATCGGCGCCAGGTCGCGGATCGGCTGCACGGTGTGCTTCTCGATGCCGAAATTCAACTTGGCGGCGAAACGCACGGCCCGCAGCATCCGTACCGGATCTTCCTGGTAACGCTGCTTCGGATCGCCGATCAAACGGATCAGGTGATTACGGATGTCGTGTACGCCGTTGGCGTAATCGAGAATGCGCTCACTGACCGGATCGTAATACAGGGCGTTGATGGTGAAGTCGCGACGTTGCGCGTCTTCTTCCAGGGTGCCGTAGACGTTGTCGCGCAGAATCCGTCCGCTCTCGTTACGCGAAGACTGGTTGCTGTCTTCGTCGTCTTCATTGACCGGGTGATTGGCGCGGAAGGTCGCGACTTCAATGATTTCGCGACCGAAATGGATATGCACCAGCTTGAAGCGGCGACCGATGATCCGCGCATTGCGGAATTCGGCTCGGACTTGCTCGGGGGTGGCGCTGGTGGCGACGTCGAAATCCTTGGGCGTGATGCCCAGGAGCATGTCACGCACGCAACCGCCGACCAGATAGGCCTGGTAACCGGCGCCCTGCAAGCGTTCGACGATATTCACCGCATAGCGGCTGAATTGCCCCTTTTGCAGCGAATGTTGGCCGCTGTTGAGCACTTCAGGAGTGCTGCGGATGTGTTGCGTACGACGCACGGGTGTTCGGAATGACTGGAACAGCTTCTTCAGCATGGGATGCACTGTTTGAAGGAATGTTCGGCCATACCAAAGAATGACCGCATGATGGGCGCAGATTCTAGCATTTAGTCGGGGGATGGTGTAGGACGCAGCAGATTTGCGCTGCAAGCCGCAGGCTACAGGCATCGGGCAGGGTCGAAACGGAGGTTTTTGCCGAAAGACAGAAACTACAAGGGGAGCCGAAGCTCCCCAAGAAGTAGTTGCGTGCTCTTTTTATTATTGATTCGGGCTTCTTGTTTTTGTTGAGTGCCCTCGCCATGAAGCTTTTCCTTCATGACCCTCCCAATCGGGAGCCAAGAGCAAACGGATTGCTTTGGTCGCTGTGTTGCAGTGATCTTGCGATCCAACCAGTACAGGCTCTGTCTTAGGACAGTTTTTGTTGTTCTCGGCCTGGTCGTGGGGCTAGCCCCAAATACAACGCCTCTCCAAAAGAATCAGTTAGCTGCGCCTCTCGCCGTCTTGTTTTTATTGTGCGTGAGTCGATTCGTCTTATTTTTATTGTCTTGTGCATTGCTTGTTATTGTTCTTGTACCAAACATATAGCAGGTGCCGTGCCAACTTTTGCGAAGCCCAATAAAACAAGGGGTTAGGTCGATATAACCGTTTTCTCGGGGCGAAAAAAAGCCGGGGTTTCGTTACCGATAACCCCGGCTTCTGTTACGTGAAAAAGCTGAGGTAACAGTTTTTTCACGTCTTCAAGCGTTACCCGCACACTCGACAGGTAACGTTCAGCTCTCGCTGGTGACCCCGGTCTTGCGCCGTGGAATGCCCAGGCGCTGACGACGTTCCCACAGACACTTGCGGCTGACGCCCAGTTTGCGCGCCAGTTCGGTTTCGGTCATGTGATCCTGATGCTCAAGCACAAAGTGCTGGAAATAGTCTTCCAGCGACAGGTCTTCCGTCGGCTCATGGCTGCTGTTGCTGGTGTTACCCGCGGTTTGCGCGGGCAAGCCGATGAACTCGTCGTCTTCCAGGTCGCTCAACTCGATGTCGATACCCAGCAGGTCGGCGGAGATTTCCGGGCTTTCGCTCAGGATCACCGCGCGCTCCACGGCGTTTTCCAGCTCACGCACGTTACCCGGCCAGGAATAATGCCGGATGGCTTGTTCGGCATCGGCGGCAAATTTCAGGTCGGTACGGTTGATGCGCGCACTCTGGCGGGCGAGAAACGCCGTGGCGATTTCGTTGACGTCGGCGCCACGTTCGCGCAACGCCGGCAGTTTCAGGGCAATCACATGCAGACGGTAATACAGGTCTTCACGGAACTGGCCGATTTTCGCCAGGCTCTTGAGGTCACGGTGGGTCGCGGCGATCAAACGCACATCGACCTTTTGCGACTGCACCGAACCCACGCGGCGAATCTCGCCTTCCTGCAGCACGCGCAGTAGACGGGCCTGGGCTTCCAGCGGCAGTTCGCCGATCTCGTCGAGGAACAGCGTGCCGCCGTCCGCCGCCTCCACCAGACCGGCGCGACCGGCGCTGGCGCCAGTGAACGCGCCTTTTTCGTGGCCGAACAGTTCGGACTCGATCAGGCTTTCCGGGATGGCCGCGCAGTTCACCGAAATCATCGGTGCCTTGGCACGCTTGGACAGGTTGTGCAGGGCGCGGGCCACCAGTTCTTTACCGGTGCCGGACTCGCCCTGGATCAATACATTGGAATCGGTCGGCGCGACTTTGCGGATCTTGCTGTACAGGTCCTGCATCGGCGGGCACGAGCCGATGATGCCGATCTCGCCATTGCTGTTGTCGACAGACGATTTGCCGCCACCATTGCTCGGTTTGCCGGCAAGCGCTTCGCCGGCGGCAGGTGCAGACTGGTGATCACGCAGGATCCGCGCGACGGCCTGAAGCATTTCATCGTGATCGAAAGGTTTGGCGATGTAGTCCACCGCGCCCATCTTCATCGAGTCGACCGCCGAGCGCAGGCTGGCGTAGCTGGTCATGATCAGCACCGGCTTGCCCTGGCCGAGCTTGATCAGCTCGGTGCCGGGGGCGCCAGGCAGGCGCAGGTCGCTGACGATCAGATCGAATGTGGGAATAGTGAAGCGTTCTTGTGCTTCCTGCACTGAACCGGCTTCGCTGACCTGGTACTGGTTGCGTTCCAGCAGGCGGCGCAAGGCGGAGCGGATAATGGTTTCGTCTTCGACGATCAAAATGTGCGGCATTGATTCGATACTCTCGACGGTCTCAGTTCACAGCGGACGTCGCTTCGACATGGCGCGGTAAGGTCACCCGGATACGGGTGCCGCGCTGGCTTTGTACATCAGCCGGGCTGTCGATGGTGATTTGTCCATAATGCTCTTCAACGATGGAATAGACCAGTGCAAGGCCCAGACCGGTACCTTCACCCGGGTCCTTGGTGGTGAAGAAAGGTTCGAACAATCGGTCCATGATGTTCTGCGGAATACCACTGCCTTCGTCTTCGACGATCAGATCGACCGTGTGTTCGCCGGCTTCACTCTTGACCCGCACGGCGCTGCCCGCAGGCGAGGCATCACGGGCGTTGGAGAGCAGATTGATCAGCACTTGGGCGAGCCGCTGCGGATCGCCTTCGACCCAGTGATCCGGATCGCACAGGTTGTAGAACTGCACTTCGAAGTTGCGCCGGTTCAGCGCCAGCAGACCGATGGCGTCCTGCGCGACTTCGGCCAGACAAACCGGTTCGTCGCTGTGCTGATGGCTGCCGGCGTGGGCAAAGCTCATCAGCGACTGCACGATGCGCGACACGCGCTTGGTCTGTTCGAGAATCTGCCCGCTGATTTCCGTCAGTTCGCCGTCTTCTTCGCGCTCTTCGCGCAGGTTCTGTGCCAGACAGGCGATGCCAGTGATCGGGTTGCCGATTTCATGGGCCACACCCGCAGCCAGTCGACCGATACTCGCCAGGCGCTCGGAGTGCACCAGTTTGTCTTCGAGCATCTGCGTCTCGGTCAGGTCTTCCACCAGCAGCACCAGACCACTGTTGCCCGGCGCCAACGGTTCGTCGATCGCCGCTTTGTGCAGATTGAGCCAGCGGGTCTGGCCGTCGAGAGCCAGGTGCTGCTTGTGCAAGTGCTCGTCGGGCAGGTTGATGAAGCCTTGCAGCAATGGCTTCCACGGATCGGCGATGGTGCTCAGGCGCGAACCGACCACCCGTTGCGCGGCGATGCCGGTGAGTTCTTCCATGGCCTTGTTCCACATCAGGATCTCTTGATCCTTGGCCAGCGAGCAGACGCCCATTGGCAGCTCCTGCAAGGTCTGGCGGTGGTAGCGGCGCAGGGCGTCGAGTTCGGCGGCCAGCCCGGTGAGGCGCGAGTGGTAATCCTCGAGACGGCTTTCGATGAAGTGGATGTCTTCGGTCACATAGTTTTCGCCGCCGGCCTTGTACGGCAGGAAGGTTTCGACCATGTCCTGCGCCACGCTCGGGCCCATCAGGCCGGAGAGGTTGGCTTCGATGCGGTCGCGCAAGCGGCGCAAGGCATAAGGACGGCGTTCGTCGAACGGCAGATAGAGGTCGCGCAGGGCTTGCTCGACTTCTTTCTGCGCCGCCTTGGCGCCCAGCGGTTTGGCCAGTTGCGTGGCGAATTCCTGAGGCGAGGCCGCGTGCAGTTCACGGCGTTGCGGACGCCGCACGTTATCCACCGCGCAGGCTTCGGCGGCGCTGGCTTCTTCGGGGCTGGCGTTGGTGAACAGCGAGATCAGGGTGAACATCAATACGTTGGCTGCCAGCGAGGCGATCGCCGCCATGTGCCAACTGGTGTCGTCCAGCACGTAAATCATGTTCAGCAGAGGGATGTAAAAACCCTGCAGATTGCCGACCAGCGGCAACAGCATGGTCACCACCCACACCACAATCCCCGCCAGCAGGCCGGCGATAAAGCCGCGCCGGTTGGCGGTCGGCCAGTACAGCACCGAAAGCACGCCGGGCAGGAACTGCAGCGTGGCGACGAAAGCGACGATGCCGAGGTTGGCCAGATCCTGCCCGGCGCCGAGCATCAGGTAGAAGCAGAAGCCGGCCATGATGATCGCGACGATCAGCGCCCGACGCGTCCACTTCAGCCAGCGATAGATGTTGCCTTCGGCCGGCGGCTGATAGAGCGGCAGCACCAGGTGGTTCAGCGCCATGCCCGACAGTGCCAGGGTGGTGACGATGATCAGGCCACTGGCCGCCGATAGCCCGCCGACGTACGCCAGCAAGGCCAGCGGCTTACTGTTGGCGGCAATGCCGATGCCGAGGGTGAAGTATTCCGGGTCGGTGGTGGCGCCGAGCTTCAGGCCAGCCCAGAGGATCAGCGGCACTGCCAGGCTCATCAGCAGCAGGAACAGCGGCAGGCCCCAGCTGGCGCTGACCAGCGAGCGCGGGTTGAGGTTTTCGGTGAAGGTCATGTGATACATGTGCGGCATCACGATCGCCGAGGCGAAAAACACCAGTAACAGCGTGCGCCATGGTCCTTCCTGCAGGGGCGTGTGCAGGGCGGCGAGGGCGGTCTGGTTTTGCAGCAGCCACAGTTCGAGTTGTTGCGGGCCGTCGAAAACGCCGTACAGCGCATACAGACCGACGCCGCCGAGGGCGATCAGTTTGATCACCGATTCGAAAGCAATCGCGAACACCAGCCCTTCATGTTTCTCGCGAGTGGCGATATGCCGGGAACCGAAGAAAATCGTGAACAGAATGATCAGCGCACAGAACGCCAGCGCGACGCGGCTCTGGATCGGCTCGCCAGTGAGGATGCCGATGGAATCGGCCACCGCCTGAATCTGCAGCGCCAGCAGCGGCAGCACGCCGATCAACATGAAGATCGTGGTCAGCGCGCCGGCCCAGGTGCTGCGAAAGCGGAACGCGAACAGGTCCGCCAGCGACGACAATTGATAGGTGCGGGTGATTTTCAGGATCGGATACAGCAGTACCGGTGCGAGCAGAAAAGCACCAGACACCCCGAGGTAACTGGACAGAAAGCCGTAGCCATACTGATAGGCCAGGCCCACCGTGCCGTAGAACGCCCAGGCACTGGCGTAAACCCCCAGCGACAAGGTGTAGGTCAGCGGGTGGCGAATGATCGCCCGCGGGATCATGCCCCGTTCACTGATCCAGGCAACGCCGAACAGCACCGCCAGGTACGCGGCGCTGATCAGGATCATCTGGGTCAGGCTAAAGCTCATCGGCATCTTTTTGGCTCTGCAGGATGAAGGTCACGACAATCAGGATCAACCAGAGCAGATACGGCCGATACCAGGCGCCCGTGGCGTCGATCCACCAATCCATGATGGCTGGCGAAAACAGATAGATTCCCACGACCAGAAGCAGGACCAAGCGATAGATGTACATCCCGGCCTCTCTTTTTTATGCGCGTGCCCGAAAACGTGCGGCGATGGTAACGGATGGGCGCGCCACTGCAAGTGTCGTCATTGCAGTTGCGCCTCGGGCAACGTCAGTGTGCGCGGGATCTTCGATGCATCCCAGTGGGCTGCGCCCCATTTGAGCAATTCCTCGGGGGTGGCATGCGCCAGTTCGGCACCGGGGTTTTGCCCCAACGCACGCAAGGCTCGCAGTAGCAGTGGCGTGGCCTGATCGGCCTCAAGCGGCGGCGAACGGTAGGATTTGCCAAGCTTGTTGCCGTCCGGCTGCGTGATCAGTGGCAGGTGCAGATAGCGCGGCTGACGCAGGCCCAGCAGTTCTTGCAGGTAGAGCTGGCGTGGCGTGGAGTCGAGCAGGTCGGCGCCGCGCACGATGTCGGTGATGCCTTGCCAGGCGTCATCCAGCACCACCGCCAGTTGATAGGCGTAGAGGCCGTCGCGGCGGCGAATCACGAAATCGCCGACCTCGCGCCCCAGATGCTGGCGGAACTCGCCCTGCACCCGATCGATGAAGTGATATTCCAGTTCCGGCACACGCAGGCGGATTGCCGCATCTTGCTGTTCATGACCGGCATTGCGGCACAAGCCCGGATAAATCCCGTGATACGGCTCCAGTTGCTTGCGCGAGCAGGTGCAGGCGTAGGCCAGACCATGGTTGAACAGGCTGTCGAGCACTTCGGCGTAGGCGGCGTGGCGCTCACTCTGGCGCACCATCTCGCCGTCCCATTCGAAGCCGTAGCTTTCCAGCGCCTTGAGAATCGCCGCCTGCGCGCCGGGCTCTTCCCGGGGCGGATCGAGGTCTTCCATGCGCACCAGCCAACGCCCACCGACTGCACGCGCGTCGAGGTAGGAGGCGAGGGCAGCCACCAGCGAGCCGAAGTGCAGGTGGCCACTGGGGGTGGGGGCGAAGCGGCCGATGTAGGCGGGGGAGATTTTGGCTGTCATGGAAACGAAGCTACTTTTCAGGCGATACGCAGGTCAACGGGTGGAATCGAGACTGCTCGCTCCCACAAGGGCAAAAGGCAAAAGGCAGAAACAAAAACGGAGCGTTCGCACGCTCCGTTTTTCGTTCAGGTCGAGATTACTTGCCGACCTGCTTTTCCTTGATTTCCGCCAGGGTCTTGCAGTCGATGCACAGATCGGCGGTAGGACGGGCCTCGAGGCGCTTGACGCCGATTTCGATGCCGCAGGATTCGCACCAGCCGTACTCTTCGTCCTGGATCAGTTCGAGAGTCTTGTCGATCTTCTTGATCAGTTTGCGCTCGCGGTCGCGGGCGCGCAGCTCAAGGGCGAATTCTTCTTCCTGGCTGGCACGGTCGGCCGGGTCAGGGAAGTTGGCCGCTTCGTCTTTCATGTGATCAACAGTACGGTCGACTTCCTGCATCAAGTCCTGTTTCCACTTGTTCAGGATCTTGGTGAAGTGCGCGCGCATCGGGGCGCCCATGTACTCTTCGCCGTCCTTCGGAACGTAAGGTTCGAAGCCGCTGATCGTCACTTGCTGCTGTTGCTTTGCTTGGGTGGGCATGAAATGGACCGCCTCTACTCTTGTAATCCATTGCGCAGGATTGCTCCATCACCGACACCTGCCGGCCCTGCGGCTGCAAGCGGGCGAACTTACCAGATCAATTCGGCCTGCGCTACTCCCGGATGTCGAGGCCCCGGCGGGTGGCGCTTGCAGAAGTTTGGCAAGTCATGTCTGACAGTGATGGAGGCCTGATCAATCTCTGATTTTAGTCAATCCTGGAGCGTACGCGCATATCGTTACAGTCCAGCGTTCTTGAGGCTGTGACCGCGACGGGTTCTCGCTCGTTCCGGCAGATGGGTAGAATCGTCTCTTTTTCCCCGTCGAAGGAAAACCCATGGCTCAGCCCTACAGTGCGCGCAGTCGCGCGATCGAACCGTTCCATGTGATGGCGCTGCTGGCGCGGGCCAATGAACTGCAGGCCGAAGGTCACGATGTGATCCACCTGGAAATCGGCGAGCCGGACTTCACCACGGCCGAGCCGATCATCCGCGCCGGGCAAGCGGCGCTCACGGCGGGCAAGACTCGCTACACCGCGGCGCGTGGCATTCCTGAGTTGCGCGAAGCGATCTCCGGGTTTTATCAATCGCGCTACGGTTTGAACATTGATCCGCGAAGGATCCTGATCACGCCGGGGGGCTCCGGTGCGCTGTTGCTGGCCAGTGCCTTGCTGGTCGATCCGGGCAAACACTGGCTGCTGGCGGATCCGGGCTACCCGTGCAACCGGCACTTTCTGCGACTGGTCGAAGGCGCGGCGCAACTGGTGCCGGTCGGCCCGGAAGTGCGGTATCAATTGACCCCGGATCTGGTGGCGCGGCACTGGGATCACGACAGCGTGGGAGCGTTGGTGGCGTCGCCGGCCAACCCGACCGGCACCCTCCTGACCCGCGACGAACTGGCCGGATTATCCACAGCGATCAAGGCGCGGCACGGCCATCTGGTGGTGGACGAGATTTATCATGGCCTGACTTACGGCACCGATGCCGCCAGTGTGCTGGAAGTCGATGACAACGCCTTTGTCCTCAACAGTTTCTCCAAATATTTCGGCATGACCGGTTGGCGTCTCGGCTGGCTGGTGGCACCGGATGCGGCCGTCAGTGAGCTGGAAAAGCTCGCGCAGAATCTCTATATCAGCGCGCCGAGCATGGCGCAGCACGCCGCACTGGCCTGTTTCGAGCCGGACACCATCAGCATTCTCGAAGAGCGCCGCGCCGAATTTGGTCGCCGTCGCGACTTCCTCCTGCCGGCGTTGCGCGAGTTGGGTTTCAACATCGCCGTCGAACCTGAAGGTGCGTTCTACTTGTATGCCGATATCAGCCAGTTCGGCGGCGATGCCTTCGCGTTCTGCCGGCATTTCCTCGAAACCGAGCACGTCGCCTTTACCCCGGGGCTGGACTTCGGTCGTTATCAAGCGGGCCATCATGTGCGTTTTGCCTACACGCAAAACCTCCCTCGCTTACAGGAAGCGGTGGAACGCATCGCTCGCGGTTTGAAGAGCTGGCAAGCCTGATGCGTTTTTATCCGGCTCTGGAAGAGGCGCGGCTGATTCGCCGCTATAAACGTTTTCTGGCTGATGTTGAAACGGTCAATGGCGAGCTGTTGACCCTTCACTGCCCGAACACCGGTTCGATGCTCAACTGCCAGGTTGAGGGCGGACAGGTGTGGTTCAGTCGCTCCAGCGACCCGAAACGCAAGCTGCCCGGCACCTGGGAAATTGGCGAAACTCCGCAGGGCCGGCTGTTTTGCGTGAACACCGGCCGTGCCAACGCACTGGTGGAAGAGGCGCTGCAGGCGGGAGTCATCGTCGAGTTGAGCGGCTTTACGGCGCTTAAACGTGAAGTGGCGTACGGCCAGGAAAAGAGCCGCATTGATTTCCGTCTCGAGTACCCGAGTGGCCCGGCCTACGTGGAAGTGAAAAGCGTCACGCTGGGGTTCGACGGAACGAATGTTGCGGCGTTTCCCGATGCGGTGACCCAGCGCGGCGCCAAGCATCTGCGTGAGCTGGCGCATCTGGCCCGTGACGGCATTCGGGCGGTGCAGCTGTATTGCGTCAATCTCAGCGGGATTGACGCAGTGCGTCCGGCCGAGGAAATCGATGCGGCCTACGCCGATGCCCTGCGCGAGGCGGTGGCATGCGGAGTTGAAGTGCTGGCTTACGGCGTGCGCTTGAACAACGAAGAAATGGTGATCGACCGGCGGCTGGACGTGTTGCTCAACGGTTAAACATCGATCCACACCCCTTGGGCGTCTTCGCGGCAGGGGATGGCGGTCAGGGATTGCCCGGCGCAGGGCCCGGCGACGCATTCGCCGTCCTCGATCAGGAACAGTGCGCCGTGGGTGGCGCACTGGATCAGGCTGTTGCTCGGGTCGAGAAACTGGTCGGGGTGCCATTCCAGGCCGACGCCACGATGCGGGCAACGGTTGAGATAAACATAGGCCTGTCCATTGCGGCGCACGGCAAACAGTTTGTTGCCGTGGATGTCGAACCCACGGCTGCCGGCCTCGGCGAGATCGGCACCTGCGCACAAAAACTTCATGACTATCCTCAACTGTCGGCTCGTTTCAGGAAGTGTCCGAGCTTGACGTTTAAATGCAAACAATTATCAAATGGCCGCCTTCGCCCACTGTGCGCGGCTGCCGCCAAGGATACTTGGCCTGCCGGTTCGCTGCCCGGGAAAACTGTTCAAGGAAAGCTGCGTATGCGCCTGATTATCCACGTTGCTGTGCTGTGTGTCGGACTGTTCGCCAGCCTTCAGGTGACAGCTGCCGACTTGCCACAGCGTTGGGTCAGTGCCGGTGGCGCGCTTTCGGAGTGGGTCAGTGCATTGGGCGGCGAGTCGAAACTGGTCGGCGTCGACACCACCAGCCAGCATCCCGAGTCGCTGAAGAAACTGCCAAGTATCGGCTATCAACGCAGCCTGTCGGCAGAGGGCATTCTCAGCCTGCGCCCGGACATCCTTATCGGCAGCGAAGAAATGGGCCCGCCACCGGTGATCGCTCAAGTAAGGAGCGCCAAGGTGCAGGTCAAACTGTTCTCGGCGCAGCCGGATCTGCCGACGCTGGAAAAAAACCTCACGCATCTCGGGCAGTTGCTCGGCGCGCAAGCCCAGGCGACGCAGCTGCTGGCAAGTTATCGACAGCAGCTCGCCATGCAGAAGGCGCGAGTCGCCGAATTGCAGACCAGGCACAAGGCGCCCGGTGTGCTGGTGCTGATTGGGCATGCCGGCGGCAAACCGTTGATTGCCGGCAAGGACACTGTCGCCGACTGGCTGCTGCAACGGGCTGGCGGACATAACCTGGCGACGCATACCGGTTACAAACCGTTCTCCGTTGAGTCGCTGGCCGGGCTTGATCCTGAAGTGCTGGTGTTTGCGGATCGCGCGTTGAGCGGTGAGGCGGCAAAAGCGGCGTTGTTCAAGGAAAACCCCATTCTCAATTCAAGCCGTGCGGCCAAGGCCGGACGGGTGCTGGAGCTGGATCCGACGCTGCTGGTCGGCGGGCTCGGGCCGCGTTTACCGGCGGCGTTGAAGGGTTTGTCTGACGGCCTCTACCCGACTGCGAGCGGCCAATGACCGCACTGGTCAAACCACGCAGCCTGTTTATCGGGCTGACGCTCCTGTGTTTGCTGGCCATCTGGCTGTCGTTGGCGCTGGGGCCGGTGAGCCTGCCGCTGTTCGATACGTTGCGCGCGGCTCTGCGCATGCTCGGTGTGCCGCTGGCGCCGGACGGTCTGGAGCAGGCTGAGCTGATTCTCGGGCAGATTCGGCTACCGCGTACCTTGCTTGGCCTGGCCGTCGGCGGTGTACTGGCGCTGTCCGGCGTGGCGATGCAGGGTTTGTTTCGCAATCCGCTGGCCGATCCCGGGTTGGTCGGGGTCTCCAGCGGTGCGGCGCTTGGTGCGGCTGTAGCCATTGTCGGCGGTGCGTTTTTTGGCGATTTGCCAGAGTGGTTCGGGCCGTATCTGTTGTCGGCGTGCGCGTTTCTCGGCGGGTTGGGGGTAACGGCGCTGGTCTATCGGCTCGGACGGCGCAACGGCCAGACTAACGTCGCGACCATGCTGCTGGCTGGGATCGCCCTGACGGCGCTGGCCAGCTCGGCAGTCGGGTTGTTCACCTATCTGGCGGATGACGCGACCCTGCGCACGCTGACTTTCTGGAATCTGGGCAGCCTCAATGGTGCCAGTTACGCGCGTTTGTGGCCGTTGCTGATCATCAGCGCCGGTGTTGCGCTGTGGTTGCCGCGTCGTGCCAAGGCGCTGAATGCGTTGTTGCTGGGTGAGTCCGAGGCAGGGCATCTGGGGATCGATGTCGAACGGCTCAAGCGTGAACTGGTGTTCTGCACCGCGTTGGGTGTTGGCGCAGCGGTAGCGGCGGCGGGGATGATCGGTTTCGTCGGGCTGGTGGTGCCGCATCTGGTGCGTTTATTGGCCGGGCCCGATCACCGCGTGCTGTTGCCAGCGTCGGTACTGGCGGGGGCGAGCCTGCTGTTGCTGGCGGATCTGGTGGCGCGGCTGGCACTGGCGCCGGCGGAGTTGCCGATCGGTATTGTCACGGCGTTTATCGGCGCGCCATTCTTCCTTTATCTGCTGCTGCGAGGACGTGCCTGATGCTGCGTGCGCACAATCTGCACATCCGTCGCGGGCGCAAGACCGTCCTCAGCGACGTCACCCTGCAACTTGAGCCCGGTGAGGTGCTGGGTGTGCTCGGACCAAACGGTGCCGGCAAAAGCACCTTGCTCGGTGCCTTGTGCGGTGAGCTGACGGCGAGTAAAGGCGAGGTGTTACTCGACGACAAGGCACTGAATCACTGGACAGGTACGCAACGCGCCCAGCGTCTGGCGGTGTTGCCGCAGGTCTCGACGCTGGATTTTGCCTTTCGTGTGGAGGAAGTGGTCGGCATGGGCCGCTTGCCGCATCAAAGTGGTCGGGTGCGCGACGACGAGATCGTCGCGGCAGCGCTGGACGCTGCGGATGCCGGGCACCTGAGCGGGCGCAGTTATCTGGCGCTGTCGGGTGGCGAGCGCCAGCGCGTGCATCTGGCGCGGGTGCTGGCGCAGTTATGGCCGGGGCAGGCCGGGCAAACGCTGTTGCTGGATGAGCCGACCTCGATGCTCGATCCCTTGCACCAACACACCACGCTGCAGGCAGTACGTGAGTTTGCCGACCGTGGCGCGGCGGTGCTGGTCATCCTGCATGATCTGAATCTGGCGGCGCGCTATTGTGATCGGGTGTTGCTGCTTGAAGGCGGGCGCCCGGTGGCGCTGGGTACGCCGCAGCAAGTCTTGCGACCGGACTCGCTCAAAGCGGTGTTCGGACTCGAAGTATTGGTGCAGCCGCACCCGGAGCGTGGGCATCCGCTGATCATCGCCCGCTGATTTCTCATCGAGGTGATGGCATGCGCGGGATCTGGTTGTTGGCGGTGTTGCTGCTTGCAGGGTGTCAGCATGTTGCTGCGCCGCCACCGGTCAGCGGTGAGATACGCGATCTGCACAGCGGTCAGGTACTGACGGCGCAGGAACTGCTGACACGTCTGGCCGGTGCGCAGCACGTGATCATTGGCGAGCAGCATGACAATGCCGATCATCACACTGCGCAGTTGTGGCTGTTGCAGTCGCTGGGTGAGCAACGCCCTCAGGGCAGTCTGCTGCTGGAGATGCTTACGCCTGATCAACAGCTGAAAGTTGATCAGGTTCGCCATGCAGCAACGCCGCCCTCCGATCTTGCCACTGCTCTGGACTGGCAGGATGGCTGGGACTGGAAGCTTTATGGGCCGATCGTTCGCTTCGCCCTTACACAAACCTATCCGCTGTCGGCAGCCAATCTGGACGACAGCGAAATCCGTGCTTTCTATCGTCAGCCGCCAGCCCTGAGCGGTATCCGCAGCAATGCGACAGCGGTAAAAGCCACGCTGCTTGAGCAGATCAGCGCATCACATTGCGGCCTGCTGCCCAAATCGCAGATGCCGGCGATGCTCGCGATTCAGCAACAGCGCGATCGACGCATGGCCGAACGTTTGCTGGCGGCACCAACCCCCGCCATGTTGTTGGCAGGCGCCTGGCATGCGCGCAAGGATGCTGGCGTGTCGCTGCATGTGCTTGATCTTGGCGCAGCCCAGGCGCCCACGGTGCTGATGCTGGCCGAGCAGGGCGCTGAGGTCAGCGCGGCGATGGCCGATTACGTCTGGTACACCCCGGCCACGCCTGCGCAGGATTACTGCGCACAGATGCGCAAACAGTTCGGTCAATGACTTTTCCACAGGCAAAAAAAAGACCCGGTAAAAACCGGGTCAAATAACCGTGATTAGCCTGATGAGGAGATAATCTGAGAGTCCGAACCAAGGGCTTTTCAGAATATCGACTGATCTCGCGACCAGTTGTGATAATCATAGCGATTCTCATTAGCGAGTCAACCACTGTTTTTCCATTCGCGTGATTTAGTCGTGCAAATGGCCGGAGTGCCCCGGAAACAGGGGACTCAACGCGCAGCTTTCACCGCGCTCAGTTGGGTGATTTGCTGGTTGAGCTGGCCAATGCGCCGGGCCATGCTCTCGATAAGGCTCTGGGCAATCTTCGGATTGTTGCGGGTCATGGTCAGAAACTGATCGCCGGGAATCAACATCACTGTACTTGGCTCGCGGGCAATGACCGTGGCGTTTCGCGGCTCGCCTGTGAACACTGCCATGGCGCCGAAAATCTCGTCCTTGGGCACGTCGCCAACCTTGTGCCCATCAACAAACGCTTCGGCATGCCCATCGATGATCACGAAGACGTGATCGGCAGCATCGCCCTGCTGGATCAACACTTCACCGCTCTCGACCCGTTTAAAGCCATTGGTGCTGCGAAACTCCCGTGGCTTTAGTTCGGCCACCGCGTGTGCCAGCAGCGCCATCTGCCCCAGCAGATACTCCAGCCATTGCTCAGCCCGTTCCGGCTCGGCGTACAAATGTCGGAACAGATCGGTTCGCCGATAGGGCAACAAGCGCAATAATCCGTCGCTGCGCAGTCGGCAATCGGCCCAGGCGTCACCTTGCTGCAGGCCGATCAGATCGCCTTCCTGCCAGTAAAACAACGCGCGGCCGCCGATGTAGCCGTGGATCACGCCTTCTGTCAGCAGAAACAGCTGATCGTGTGGGAGCTGCGCCATCAGGTCATCAGAGATTTCCGGCTCAAAGGCAGGCCCGCACGGCGCAAGCCCTTCCAGCCAGTGCGCGGGCAAGCTCTGCAAACGATTGATCAGCTTATCGACTGGTGCCGATTGTTCCCCGAGCAGATACATGGCCGTCAGCGCCTGTTCAGTTCTTGTGACGCGAGGAGATGGCTTCGAGCTGCTTGTTCAAGGCGTCTTTGCGTTCGGCCGGGATATCGTTCCAGTGCACATCCATCAGCGCCCCTTCAATCGCGTACAACAACACCTTCGATGCGCGAAACCCGCGGGTACGCACGGCCCGATAGGCGTCCACCGCCCCCAGGCGACGCAAGTCCGAGGCGCTGTGGATGCCCACGGCATGCAGCCATTGCGCCGACGTCTTGCCAAGATTCTTCAGGTGTTGCAGTTCATCATTCATCAAGCCTCCTTGCGACGGCCGAATGGTGCGTGGGCGATCTTCTCAGGAGTGTAGCCATCAGTAGGAAAAGCGTGGTTGTTTGGTCGGATTAGACGCAAACGCTACTAAGAAAGGGCTGCGAACCCAGAAAGGAGAGAAGAAACACATGTTGGAGCGAGCTTGCTCGCGAGGGCGTCCTGTCAGCCACGAGATGTATCGACTGACACCACGCCTTCGCGAGCAAGCCCGCTCCCACGCGGGAAAGGCGTCGGGTCAGAGAAAGATAAATATCAGCGGGTGCGATAGCGCAGGCGGGTACCAAAATTCATCGACATCAGGATCTCGTCGGCGCTCAGTTCCGGTGGGAAGTACGCACCTGAAATCTGCGCATGGGCCAGGCTCGCGCCTTCCAGGGCGGAATTACGGAAATCGATGCCGCGCAAATCGGCGGAGCGGAAGTAGGCGTCGCGGAAATCCACGCCGTCGGCGTTCAGTTCACGCAGATCGAGCCCACGGAAGTCGCCACCGACCATGTCGATCGGGCCGTCGTTCGGGCGTTCCTTGTTGAAGCCTGCGATGTCGTCTTTGTGCAGCAGGGCATAAAGCGGGGTGTCGAGAAGTTTCGGCTGGCTCATGTCACATCACCTGTTGGTTTTATGACGCCAGTATAGTGCCACTATTTGACGACCGTGAAGCCAGCGGGGGCTTCACGGTCGAAATAGTTTCTTACAGGCCTGGCAGACGCTGGCGGATCTGCGCCACGACGGTGTCGAGGGTCCCGCTTTCATTGGTCTGTACGCGTTTGCTGCGCAGAATTTCTTCTGGCGTCAGCGCTTCGCGGCTGGCCTGTTGGGCCTCGATGACCGCCAGCGTGGCGTCGGAAGGATCCTTCTTGTCGGCCTGGCGAATCGCCAGCCAGCTTTCGATCACGGCTTGCGGAGCGTTGCAGTCGAGAATCAGGAACGGCGTGCCGGTCGCCTCGGCGACTTTCGCCGCGCTGTCACGTTGCTCGCGCTTGAGGTAGGTCGCATCGATGACGACCGGGAAACCGGCGTGCAGAATGACTCCGGCAATCTCATGCAAGCGGGCGTAGGTGGCAGCGCTGGCGTCGGCGCTGTAAATCCCGGCCTGCACGTCGTTGGCCACGGTTTGCTCGCCGAACAGACGCTTGCGCTCGACATCGGAACGCAGGCGGATCGCGCCCAATGCTTCGACCAGGCGCATCGCCACGTGGCTCTTGCCGACGGCCGATACTCCGTGGGTGATCGCCATGAAGCGCGAAGGGATGGTGCTGTAGCTTTCCGCCAGATTGGCGTAGTTACGGTACTGGCGCAGGGTAGTGGCGCGCTGCACCGGGGTGGCGTCCGCCGGCATGCTGAACAGTGCAACTTTGGCGCGAACCAGTGCTCGGTAGGCTTTGTAGAAGTTCAGCACTTCCAGGCCTTGATAGTCGCCGGTCAATTCCAGGTATTGGCTGATGAAGCGGCGGGCCAGGGATTTCAGACCACGGTCTTCAAGGTCCATCGCCAGGAAACCGGTGTCGGCCCAGACGTCGGTGAAGCGGAACGGCTCGTTGAACTCGATGCAGTCGAAGATCACTACTTTGCCATTGATCACAGTGGCGTTGCCCAAGTGAATGTCGCCGTGGCATTCGCGAGTGAAACCCTCGGCCTTGCGCTGGCTGAACAGTGCCTTGAGACGGTCGAAGCTGCTCTCGGCCCAGGCTTGCAGGGCCTCGAGTTGCAGCAGATCGTTTTTGTCGCTGAGGAATGGCAGGATCTGTTCGAAGTTCTGGCGCACCGGGGCCATTACGCTGTCCGGGGTCCCCGCCTCGTGTTCGGCCGGGACTTTTGGCGCGCTGAGGTGGAATCTGGCGATCTGCTCGGCCATTTCATCAATGTGCTGGGTGGTCAGCTCACCGTTGGCCTGCAGGGTGCTGAGCAGGCCGGTCTGCGGGAATTGACGCATTTTCAGCACATATTCGATCACCGGGCCGTCGCCTCCCAGTTGCGGCGCTTCGACGCTGCCGGTCACCGGCAACACGTCCAGATACAAATCTTCGGTCAGGCGCTGATTCAAACGCAGTTCTTCAGCGCAGAAGTGCTCGCGCGCTTGGAGGCTGGTGAAGTCGAGAAAGCCGAAATTCACCGGCTTCTTCACTTTATAAGCAAACGACCCGGTGAGGATCACCCACGAGATATGGGTTTCGATGACCTGGAACCCGTCGACGGGGTGCGGGTAGAGGGCCGGGTTTTGCAGGGCAGCGATCAGTGACTGGCTCACGGGCGATCCTTCAGAGACTGGGAAATTCGAGGTCGCCATTATGGCCGCTCGCCAGCCTGACGCAAACCTCGGAGCGCTCCTGTTGAGGATGAATAAAGTGCGTATAATCCGCCGCCATGACTCGAACTCGATCCCCCCGTACCAAGAAAAAACCACCTGCCAAGGGCCTGCGGCCGTGGCTGGGGTGGGCCATTAAACTCAGTCTGGTCGGCCTTGTGGTGCTGGCCGGCTTCGCCGTTTACCTCGATGCCGTGGTGCAGGAGAAATTCTCCGGCAAGCGCTGGACCATCCCGGCCAAGGTGTACGCGCGTCCGCTCGAGCTGTTCGTCGGACAAAAACTGAGCAAGGACGATTTCCTCACCGAACTCGACGCCTTGGGCTATCGCCGCGAAGCCGTGAGCAATGGCCCCGGCGCTGCCGCCGTCAACGGCAATACCGTTGATCTGAATACCCGCGGCTTCCAGTTCTATGAAGGCCTGGAGAAACCTCAGCCAGTACGCGTGCGCTTCTCCGGCGACTATGTGGCCGAACTCTCGGGGCTCAATGGTGGAAAATTGTCCGTGGTGCGGCTCGAACCACTGATGATCGGCGGCATTTACCCGAAAAACCTTGAAGACCGCATTCTGATCAAGCTCGATCAGGTGCCGCCGTATTTGCTCGATACTTTGGTCGCCGTTGAAGATCGCGACTACTACAGCCACTGGGGCGTGTCGCCGAAATCGATTGCCCGGGCGATCTGGGTCAACACCTCTGGCGGCAAGATGACCCAGGGCGGCAGTACGCTGACCCAGCAGTTGGTGAAGAACTTCTACCTCACCAACGAGCGCAGCCTGAGCCGCAAGCTCACCGAAGCGATGATGGCGATGCTGCTGGAGCTGCACTACGACAAGAAGGAAATTCTTGAGGCCTACCTCAACGAAGTCTTCGTCGGGCAGGACGGTCAGCGTGCCGTGCATGGTTTCGGTCTGGCCAGCCAGTTCTTCTTCGGTCAGCCTTTGTCCGAGCTGAAGCTGCATCAGGTTGCACTGCTGGTCGGCATGGTCAAGGGTCCGTCCTACTACAACCCGCGGCGCAACCCGGAGCGCGCGCTGGAGCGCCGTAATCTGGTACTTGATGTGCTTGAGCAGCAAGGCGTGGCGACGGCCGAGCAGGTCGAAGCGGCGAAGAAAATGCCATTGGGCGTGACCACCCGCGGCAAGCTCGCCGACAGCTCGTTCCCGGGCTTTATCGATCTGGTCAAACGCCAGTTGCGTGAAGATTATCGTGACGAGGACTTGACCGAAGAAGGCCTGCGGATCTTCACCAGTTTCGACCCGATTCTGCAGATGAAGGCCGAAGCGTCGGTTAACGACACCTTTAAACGTCTGGCTGGACGCAAGGGCTCCGATGATGTGGAAGCGGCGATGGTCGTGACCAACCCGGAGACCGGCGAAGTGCAGGCGATGATTGGTAGCCGTCAGGCCAGTTACGCCGGTTTCAACCGGGCGCTGGACGCCGTGCGGCCAATCGGTTCGCTGGTAAAACCGGCTGTCTATCTGACTGCGCTGGAGAAGCCGAGCCATTACACGCTGACCAGTTGGCTGTCGGATGATCCGCTGTCGATCAAAGGCGCGGACGGCCAGGTGTGGAAACCGCAGAACTATGACCGTCGCTCCCACGGCACGGTGTTTCTCTATCAAGGGCTGGCGCATTCCTACAACCTGTCGACCTCGCGTCTGGGTCTGGAAGTCGGTGTGCCGAATGTGCTCAAGACCCTTGCGCGTCTGGGGGTAACCCGGGAATTCCCGGCGTTCCCGTCGATGTTGCTCGGGGCTGGCGGCATGACCCCGATCGAAGTGGCGACCATGTACCAGACCCTCGCCAACGGTGGTTTCAATACGCCGATGCGCGGGATTCGCAGTGTGCTGACTGCTGAGGGCGAACCGCTCAAGCGTTATCCGTTCCAGATCGAGCAGCGTTTCGATCCGGCGTCCATCTACCTGATCCAGAACGCCATGCAGCGGGTGATGCGTGAAGGTACCGGCAGCTCGGTTTACAACGTGCTGCCCAAGACCCTGACGCTGGCCGGCAAGACCGGTACCAGTAACGACTCGCGCGACAGTTGGTTCGCCGGTTTCAGTCAGGATCTGCTGGCGGTGGTCTGGCTCGGTCGTGACGACAACGGCAAGACCCCGTTCACCGGGGCGACCGGTGCGCTGCAGGTCTGGACCAGTTTCATGCGCAAGGCCGATCCGCTGCCGCTGGATATGCCGCAGCCGGACAACATCGTTCAGGCGTGGGTCGATTCGCGTACCGGACAAGGCTCGGATGCCAACTGTCCCGGAGCCGTGCAGATGCCGTATATTCGCGGCAGCGAACCGCCACCCGGTGCCGCGTGTGCAAGCGAAACGCCTGCTTCGCCGGAGTCGGTGATGGATTGGGTCAAGGGCTGGATGAATTAAGCAAAGAGGGTTTCAAGTGAACAAGTGGTTGATTCCAGCGGTGACCGCCGTGGCTTTGCTCAGCGGCTGCTCTACCGTACAGCGTGGTTCGATCCCGGTGGTGGATTCCGGCACAGCCGTGTCCAATAGCGAACGTCTGTCGGCCAATGGCGGTTTCCGCAAGACGACGGTCAAACGTCCAGTGCAGGGGCAGGCGCAATCCCAGGCCATTCCGCAAGGCGATACTGGTGTGGTGGTGATGGTGCCGGGTGGCGGTGCTGTGACATCGGCGCCGATCGTTCCTGGTCCGGCGTCCGGTGGGATTACGGCGGGTCCGTACAATCCTTCGCCGGTCGAGTCGGCACCGATCAACACCGGCAGCTACAGCATGCCTTCGACGCCGAGCGGCATTCCTTCGGCCAGCAGTGGCGGAGGTCTGTCGGCGGATGAGCAACTGGATGGTCCGGTACTCGCCTTGCTGACCACTGCGCAACAGCAGCAGGCCGGCGGCGACCTCAACGGTGCATCCTCCAGTCTGGAGCGCGCTCAGCGTGTAGCTCCGCGTGAGCCGCAAGTGCTCTACCGTCTGGCGCAGGTGCGCATGGCCCAAGGTGATGCGCCGCAGGCGGAACAGTTCGCCCGTCGCGCGCTGACCATGGCCAACGGCCGTCCGGATCTGCAAGCCAACCTGTGGGAAATCATCGCGCAGTCCCGTGAGAAACAGGGCGACTCCGCCGGCGCTGCACTGGCTCGTCAAAAGGCCAAGGTTTCGCTCTGATGGACACCCGTTTCCCGAAAATCGCCGACCAGTTGCTGCTGATCGAGCGTGAGCTGCGCGCGCAAGGTTGGTGGGATGAAGTGCAGCCATCGGCCGAAGCCCTTAGTAGTGTCGAGCCGTTTTCGGTCGATACGCTGGATTTCGAACAATGGCTGCAATGGATCTTCCTGCCACGAATGAAGATGATCCTTGAGCAGGACCTGGCGTTGCCCAACGCTTCGGGCATTCAGGAAATGGCGGAGATGGTCTTTGCCCAACGCAATCTGCAGGGCAAGGATCGCCAGTTGCAGGTGCTGCTCAAAGAATTCGATCTGCTGATCACCGCCTCCCGCTAAGCCACTGTAGGAGCTGCCGCAGGCTGCGATCTTTTGATCTTGCTTTTAAAAACAGAATCAAAAGATCGAAGCTTTCGCCAGTTCCTACAGGTGCTTATTCGCAGTTCTGCGCAATCTGTTTCTGTGCTTCGATAATGCGCTCCTGACGTTGCGCATCATCCAGCCGCCGTAGCTGCCCCTCCACTTCCTCCCTCAATCGCGGATTGTTCTGCAATTGCGCCAGGTTCGTCCGTGCCTGCTCGCAAAATGCCTTGAGCTGCGCCTGCTGCTCCGCCACCTGTTTCTTCACCTTGTCGTCGATGGCTTTCTGATCGCCCAGCGCACCACTGCCAGGCATGGCGGCAGGTTTCGTTGGGGGCGAGGAGGGCGTCTGCACGGTGCTGGCCGGTTGCCCTTGCGGCGGCTGCGCATCGAAGTGCGTGACGCCTTGGGCGTCGACCCATTTGTAGATCTGAGCGGCCGAGCACCAGGGGCTGAGGCCGATCAGCAGAGTTAACAGAAGCGTTCGCATGCTGATTCCTTGGCAAAATTGCGCAATTGACGCTAACAGAGTAGCTGTTTTCAGGTTTTTTCTTGCGTTCTCATGTGCTTACCCACAATTAAGCACATTGACGGCTTGACTTGGAGAGGGCGAAACAGAAGAATCCAAAGTCCGCTGTAGAGGGACTGCCAGAAGCAGACCCACTCGGCAGATCATGAGGCGCATATCCGCGTCGACCTGTTACACCCGCAACGCGTTACCTCGCGCTGGGTGGGAAAGGCCCGCAACACTTGGGACGATCCCAATACTTGCTCAGTCAGTGCTGACGTAGTCGGCGACCACCGTCGCTCATGCTCTGCCGAGAAGTAAACCTATTAAGACCCGCCCCTTTTTGTGGACGGTATTCTGGCGTTTTAGAGGTGAACAACGTGGAGCTTTTATCTGGCGGTGAGATGCTCGTCCGCTTCTTGCGTGACGAAGGCGTCAAATATATCTACGGGTACCCGGGTGGTGCTCTCCTGCATGTTTACGATGCCCTGTTCAAAGAACCGGAAGTGACCCACATCCTGGTTCGTCACGAACAAGCGGCGACCCATATGGCTGACGGCTACGCCCGTGCCACCGGTAAAGCCGGCGTGGTATTGGTGACTTCCGGTCCAGGCGCCACAAACGCCATCACCGGTATTGCCACCGCCTATATGGATTCGATTCCAATGGTGATCATTTCCGGTCAGGTGCCAAGCACCATGGTCGGCACCGACGCGTTCCAGGAAACCGACATGATCGGTATCTCCCGGCCGATCGTGAAGCACAGCTTCATGATCAAGCACGCCTCGGAAATCCCGGAAGTCATGAAGAAGGCGTTCTACCTGGCGCAATCCGGTCGTCCGGGCCCGGTCGTGGTCGATATCCCGAAAGACATGACCAACCCGGCCGAGAAGTTCGAATACGTTTTCCCAAAAAAAGCCAAGCTGCGCTCCTACAGCCCGGCCGTTCGCGGTCACTCCGGGCAAATCCGCAAGGCGGCAGAAATGCTCCTGGCGGCGAAGCGTCCTGTGCTCTATTCCGGTGGCGGCGTGATTCTGGGCAACGGTTCCGCACCGCTGACCGAACTGGCGAAAATGCTCAACCTGCCAGTGACCAACACCTTGATGGGCCTGGGTGGTTTCCCGGGTACTGATCGTCAGTTCATCGGCATGCTCGGCATGCACGGCAGCTACACCGCCAACCTGGCGATGCACCATGCCGACGTGATCCTGGCTGTTGGCGCACGTTTCGATGACCGTGTGATCAACGGCGCGGCGAAGTTCTGCCCGAACGCCAAGATCATCCACATCGATATCGACCCGGCTTCGATCTCCAAGACCATCAAGGCCGACGTGCCAATCGTTGGTCCGGTGGAGAGTGTCCTGACCGAAATGGTCGCGATCCTCAAGGAAATCGGCGAGACCCCGAACAAGGAGTCCGTGGCCAGTTGGTGGAAGCAAGTCGATGAGTGGCGCGGTGATCGCGGCCTGTTCCCTTATGAAAAGGGCGACGGCAGCCTGATCAAGCCGCAGACCGTGATCGAGACCCTGTGCGAAGTGACCAAGGGCGATGCCTTCATCACGTCCGACGTGGGCCAGCACCAGATGTTCGCGGCGCAGTACTACAAGTTCAACAAGCCTAACCGCTGGATCAACTCCGGTGGCCTGGGCACCATGGGCTTCGGTTTCCCGGCGGCCATGGGCATCAAGCTGAGCTTCCCGGATGACGACGTTGCCTGTGTCACGGGCGAAGGCAGCATCCAGATGAACATCCAGGAACTGTCGACCTGCCTGCAATATGGCTTGCCGGTGAAAATCGTCATCCTGAACAACGGTGTTCTGGGGATGGTTCGTCAGTGGCAGGACATGAGCTATGGCAGCCGTCACTCGCACTCTTATATGGAGTCGCTGCCTGACTTCGTCAAACTGGCTGAAGCCTACGGTCACGTCGGCGTGCGCATCACCGATTCGAAGGATTTGAAGTCGAAGATGGAAGAGGCGTTCGCCATGAAAGATCGTCTGGTGGTGATCGATATTTCGGTCGATACCAGCGAGCACGTCTATCCGATGCAGATCAAAGACGGCTCCATGCGCGATATGTGGCTGAGCAAGACGGAGCGTACTTAATCATGCGGCACATTATTTCCCTGCTTCTGGAAAACGAACCCGGCGCTTTGTCTCGCGTAGTCGGCCTGTTCTCGCAGCGCAACTACAACATTGAAAGCCTGACAGTGGCGCCAACCGAAGACCCGACCCTGTCGCGTCTGACGCTGACCACTGTCGGCCACGATGAAATCATCGAGCAGATCACCAAAAACCTGAACAAGCTGATCGAAGTGGTCAAGCTGGTGGACCTGTCGGAAAGCGCTCACATCGAGCGCGAGCTGATGCTGGTCAAGGTCAAGGCCACTGGCGCCCAGCGCGCCGAGATCAAACGCACCACCGATATTTACCGTGGACAGATCGTCGACGTCAGTGCCAGCGTGTATACCGTTCAATTGACCGGTACCAGCGACAAACTCGACAGCTTCATTCAGTCCATCGGCACCGCATCGATTCTGGAAACCGTCCGTAGCGGCGTGACCGGCATTGCCCGCGGCGACAAAGTACTCAGCATCTAAACCAAATTAGCGAATGGCCTGAACGGCCTGGATATATAGGGGAAATTCATGAAAGTTTTCTACGATAAAGACTGCGACCTGTCGATCATCCAGGGTAAGAAAGTTGCCATCATCGGTTACGGTTCCCAGGGCCACGCCCAGGCATGCAACCTGAAAGACTCCGGTGTCGACGTTACCGTCGGTCTGCGTAAAGGTTCGGCCACTGTTGCCAAAGCCGAAGCCCATGGCCTGAAAGTGACCGACGTGGCTGCTGCTGTTGCCGGCGCCGACCTGGTCATGATCCTGACCCCGGACGAATTCCAGTCCCAGCTGTACAAGAACGAAATCGAGCCGAACATCAAGAAAGGCGCCACCCTGGCCTTCTCCCACGGCTTCGCGATCCACTACAACCAGGTTGTTCCACGTGCCGACCTCGACGTGATCATGATCGCGCCGAAAGCGCCGGGCCACACCGTACGTTCCGAGTTCGTGAAGGGCGGCGGTATCCCTGACCTGATCGCGATCTACCAGGACGCTTCGGGCAACGCCAAAAACGTTGCACTGTCCTACGCCGCCGGCGTCGGTGGCGGTCGTACCGGCATCATCGAAACCACCTTCAAGGACGAGACCGAAACCGACCTGTTCGGCGAACAAGCCGTACTGTGCGGCGGTACCGTTGAGTTGGTGAAAGCCGGTTTCGAAACGCTGGTTGAAGCTGGCTACGCGCCGGAAATGGCCTACTTCGAGTGCCTGCACGAACTGAAGCTGATCGTTGACCTCATGTACGAAGGCGGTATCGCCAACATGAACTACTCGATCTCCAACAACGCTGAATACGGCGAGTACGTGACCGGTCCGGAAGTGATCAACGCCGAATCCCGTCAGGCCATGCGCAATGCCCTGAAACGTATTCAGGACGGCGAATACGCCAAAATGTTCATCAGCGAAGGCGCAACCGGCTACCCTTCGATGACCGCCAAGCGTCGTAACAACGCCGCTCACGGTATCGAAATCATCGGCGAGCAACTGCGCTCCATGATGCCGTGGATCGGTGCCAACAAGATCGTCGACAAAGCCAAAAACTAAGTCGTCATCCTTGTACGAAAAACGCGGCCTCGGCCGCGTTTTTTCGTTTGAAACCGATGGTTCTGGTATAAAGCTGCATCGTTTGTGGCCGAACCGTCGTCACAGGCACCTGTCGAAACTTTCCAAACCGTTGCAAGGTAATGTCCATGAGCGAACGTCCCGAAGAGCCGAACCAGGCTTCTGACGCCGAAAGCCTGCTGCCCATCGATGAACATGTCGAAGAAGGGCACGACGCAGAAGGTCGTAAAGTCCGGCATCGTGGTATCTATCTGCTGCCGAACCTTTTCACCACTGCGAACCTGTTCGCAGGGTTTTATTCCATCATCAACTCGATGAGTGCCCAGGCTGCCTTGAGCGCCGGGGATTCAGCGAATGCGAGCAAGTATTTCGCCTTCGCCGCGATCGCGATTTTTGTGGCCATGGTGCTCGATGGTCTTGATGGCCGTGTAGCGCGCATGACCAATACGCAAAGTGCCTTCGGTGCCGAGTATGACTCGCTGTCCGACATGGTCGCTTTCGGTGTGGCACCGGCGCTGCTGGCGTTCGGCTGGGCGCTGGGCGACATGGGCAAGGTTGGCTGGATGGTGGCCTTCATCTATGTAGCCGGTGCAGCGCTGCGTCTGGCGCGTTTCAATACTCAGGTTGGTACGGCTGACAAGCGCTACTTCATCGGTCTGGCCAGTCCGGCGGCGGCAGGCGTGGTGGCGGGGATTGTCTGGGCGTTCAGCGATTACGGTATTCAGGGGTCGAAGATGTCGTTCCTGGTCGCTCTGATGGTGGCGGCTGCCGGCATGCTGATGGTCAGCAACATCAAGTACAACAGCTTCAAGGAGCTGGATCTGAAGGGGCGCGTGCCGTTCGTGGCGATCCTCGCCGTGGTGCTGGTGTTCGCTGTGGTGTTCAGCGATCCACCGCGTATTTTGCTGCTGGTGTTCCTCGCCTACGCGGCTTCCGGCCCGGTGCAATACCTGTTGCATCTTCGTCGGCACAAAAACGCCGAGTGATGTAATTTCCCGCATACTCCGCAGTCTATGGGTGCATCTGTCCTCCAAAGCTGCGGAGTTGTCATGCTGATCAAAATCCCCAAAGCGTCCGACTGCCATGAGTCGGATGTCACGCCTGAGTCCATTTATCTCTCCCGTCGCCAACTGCTCGGAGCTACCGCGGCCGGTATCGCCGTGAGCAGCCTGCCGCGTTGGGCCAGTGCCGAGGACGCGGCGCGCTATGCTGATGTCGAGCCAGGCAAGACGCCTGCCTGGTTTGCCGAGAAGCTCTCTTCTACCAAGTGGGGAGCAGTCAACGTCAAGGATGAGGCGATCACGCCTTATAAAGACGCGACCCATTACAACAACTTCTATGAGTTCGGCACCGACAAGGGCGATCCCGCAGCCAATGCCGGCTCGCTGAAAACCGAGCCGTGGAGTGTGGTCGTCGATGGGGAGGTGGGTAAGCCTGGGCGTTACGCACTCGAAGACTTCATGAAACCGTACCAGTTGGAGGAGCGTATCTATCGTCTTCGCTGTGTTGAAGCGTGGTCGATGGTCATCCCCTGGATTGGTTTTCCGATTTCCGCACTGCTCAAGCAGGTCGAACCGACCTCTAACGCCAAGTACATTCGCTTTGAAACCTTGCAGGATCCCAAGAGCATGCCTGGGCAGCGCTCGGGTTTCGCGTTGATCGACTGGCCGTATGTAGAGGGCTTGCGTCTGGATGAGGCGATGAATCCCTTGGCGATTCTGGCGGTTGGCATGTATGGCCGCGAATTGCCCAATCAGAATGGCGCGCCGCTGCGCCTGGTGGTGCCGTGGAAGTATGGCTTCAAGAGTGTGAAGTCCATTGTGCGGATCAGTCTCGTTAGCGAGCAGCCCAAGACTACCTGGCAGAGTATCGCGGCAGATGAATACGGATTTTATGCCAACGTGAATCCGACGGTCGATCATCCGCGCTGGACTCAGGCAAGAGAACGGCGTCTGCCGAACAGTTTGTTCAAGCCGAATGTACGTGATACCCAGATGTTCAACGGCTACTCGGATGAAGTCGCTTCTTTATATACAGGGCTCGATCTGCGGAAGAACTACTGATGCGATATCCGTTTTGGCGTGTAGGCGTTTTCATTGCGGCGGCGATCTGGCCACTGCTCTGGTTTTATCAGGCGTTCGCCGATTTGCTCGGTCCGGATCCCGGCAAGGTTCTGGTTGATCGACTGGGACTGGGGACGCTGGTATTGCTGCTGATCACGTTGAGCATGACGCCGTTGCAGAAATTGACGGGGTGGGCGGGCTGGATTGCGGTTCGCCGTCAGTTGGGGCTCTGGTGTTTTACTTATGTGGTTCTGCACCTGTTCAGCTATATGGCGTTCATCCTTGGTTTCGACTGGTCACAGTTGGGCGTGGAGTTGCGTAAGCGGCCGTACATTATTGTGGGTACGCTGGGTTTTCTAGGATTGTTGGCACTGGCAGTAACCTCCAATCGTTATAGTCAGCGTCGTTTGGGTGTGCGCTGGAAGAAACTGCATCGGGTGGTGTACGTGATTCTGGGGCTGGGATTGCTGCACATGTTATGGATTGTGCGGGCTGATCTTAAGGAGTGGGTGATCTATGCCTTTGTGGGTGCAGCGCTTTTGCTGCTGCGAGTGCCTGCCGTTGCGCGTCGAATTCCGCGCTTGCTGACTAAAAAGCAGGTTTTGCAATAAAACTGAAATTAACGGTTGACGGCAGATTCAGGAGGTCTATAATTCGCCCCACTTCCGGCGCAGTCGAAACGGAAAACTCCTTGAGATTCAATGAGTTACGCAGATTTCGACAGCGGTTCGCTTCAGTTCATCGAAGCCTGGAAGGAGTTGAAAGAGCGGTGATGTTTGGCTCTTTTGACGGTTCGATCTTCTCGGTCGAAAGCGGAGAAAAAGAGGTGTTGACAGCAGCGTGTAACGCTGTAGAATTCGCCTCC